>NZ_JBFTRS010000003.1:0-330484 GCF_056399645.1 Massilia sp. 01N417
TGTCATGTCGCGTCATGTCGCCCACTCAAAATACTGACCGTTACTCATTGCTGAGCAACGTTATACTTTTTGTGAACATTTGATAATTTAAGCATTCAGCACCCCGAAGGATGCTGGCACTTCATCAAACGCCCACACTTATCGACTGTTGATTGTTAAAGATCGTATTCGGTACTGCCTTGCTGCATCCGGCGAATCGTTTTGTTCGTCAGCAGCAGAGAAGTGAGATTATGCCGTGTTTCGCTTACCTCGTCAACTCCATCTTTTTCTTCAGCGCCAGCGGTGTTATCAAAACACCTAGCTCAACTACTTGATTTCGTTCAGCTTTTCCTGCGCTGCAGAAGCAGGAGGCGCACTATAGCAAACGGCACTGGGGCGCGCAAGTCCCGTTCCAAACAAGCCACAAGTAAAAGCTTGAGCAGAGAACATTGCTCCGGGACACTCGGCCGTATTGACGCTCATCATTGGACAGCAAGATCCCCCGAACTTCCCCCGATTGCGCTCTTAAGCTGAGTTCGCAGCATTTTTTGACGCGTCCATCCCGGCATCGATGCCTGCCGCCGGGCCAATCGACGAGACCCATTCGGAGGCAATATGAAATTCCTCGCGCATACCTGCGTGCCCGTTCTCGCGCTCTTGCTGTTCGGCGCAGCGCCCTGCCAGGCGCAAGACAAGCAGGACAACCGACAAGGCAGCAAGCTGGCCAACAATATGGTGAGCCTGACCAACCCGGACGCCAGGGCGATCGCCGCCTACTGGACGCCGGCGCGCCTCAAGGCGGCCCGCCCTCTTCCCCTGCCGCTGGCGTCGTCGAGGGTCATCCGCCAGCAGGCGCAGCCGCGCACCGACGAACAGGTCCAGGGGGCCGACGGCCGTGCCCCGGCCATGCAGACGCCGCCATCCGTGATCAAACAGCTGTTCAAACCGGACGCTACGCAAAAGCACGGCACGGACGTGGTGTCCCCGGGGGCCGTCGGCGTCTTCGGCGCGCATTACACCAGCAGCCGCGTCTTCCCCATGTTCACCGGGGCGGCCGCGCCCTTCTCCGCGGACCGCGCCTATCCCTATATAACGGCAGGCACGCTGTTCTTCTCGATCGACGGCCAGCCCTACCTCTGCTCGGCGTCGGTGATCCAGCACCGCATCGTCGCCACCGCCGGCCATTGCGTGCATAGCGGGACCGCGAGCGGTTTCTACAGCAACTGGCTGTTCGTGCCGGCATTTCGCGACGGCAGCGCGCCCCTGCTGACCTGGAACTGGCGCGTCGTGATCGTCACCGGTGACTGGGCATTCGGCGGCGGCGAGGTGCCGAATGCCGCGGATTACGCGATGATCGCCTTCGACGACCAGCCGGTGGGAGGCCGTACGCGCGCCCTGGGCGACCTGACCGGCTGGCTCGGCTGGCAGACCCTCAGCCTGGCGGACAACCACACCTCCAAGCTCGGCTATCCCTGCAATCTCGACGGTTGCGAGAAAATGCAGATGATCACCAGCGCGGCCTTCCAGGTCGTGGAGCCGAACAATGTCGAATATGGTTCGGATGCCGAGGGCGGCTCCAGCGGCGGCCCGTGGATCCAGAACTTCCAGCAATTGCAGGACGGCGGCGGCACCGGCAAGAACAATGGTTCGAACCGGGTGGTCGGCGTGACGTCCTACGGCTACGTCCCGCGCGACCCCAAGGTCCAGGGCGCGTCGATTCCCGACGGCCGGTGGATCAATCTCCTCGGCACCCTGTGCGGCTGGGCACCGGGGAATTGCCTCTGATATAAACCAGAGGCAAGCAGGATCACAGGCCTTCGAAGTTCGGCTTGCGTTTCTCCAGGAAGGCCTTCATGCCCTCCTTCTGCGCCGGCGTACCGAAGCCGGCGTGGAAGTAGCGGCGCTCGTAGCGCACGCCTTCGGTCAGCGTGGTCTCGAAGGCGCGGTTGACCGAGTCCTTGATCTGCATGGCGACCGACACCGGCATCGCGGCGATGGTGTTCGCCACCGCCAGCGCTTCTTCCATCACGCTATCGGCCGGGAACACGCGCGACACCAGGCCGGTGCGCTCGGCCTCGGCGGCGTCGATCATGCGGCAGGTCAGCAGCATGTCCATGGCTTTCGACTTGCCGATGGCGCGCGGCAGGCGCTGGGTACCGCCGGCGCCCGGGGTCACGCCGACCTTGATTTCCGGCTGGCCGAACTTGGCGCTGTCGGCGGCGATCAGGAAATCGCACATCATCGCCAGCTCGCAGCCGCCGCCCAGCGCATAGCCGGAGACGACGCCGATCACCGGCTTGCGCACGTTCAGGATGTGCTCCCAGTTGCGGCCGATGTAGTTGCCGGGATAGGTATCGGCATAGGTGTAGTCGGCCATCGCGGCGATGTCGGCGCCCGCCGCGAACACCTTCTCGCTGCCGGTCAGGACGATGACGTTGACGGCCGGGTCGGCGTCGAACCTGGCCAGCGCGTCGCCCAGCTCGTTCATCATATTGTCGTTCAGCGCATTCATCGCCTTCGGACGGTTCAGGCGGATCACGACAACCTTGCCGTGATTCTCGATCAGCAGGTCAGAATATTCCATGGGACATCCTTTAATAAGATAACCCTTCGATTGTAGCGCCTTGGGTGGCATAAATGGCAAGGGCGCTTTGTTATCATTGCGTGGTGTCTCCAATTACTTTCCTCCGCAAACTGAACGGCGATCCGCAGCTGCGCAATCCCGATTTCCGCCGCTTCTGGTTCAGCAGCATCCTCAGCAATTTCGGCGCCCAGATCACGCTGCTGGCCCTGCCCATCTGCGCGGCCCTGCTGCTGCACGCCACCCCGGCCCAGATGGGCACGCTGGCGGCGCTCGGCTCCCTGCCCTTCCTGTTCTTCGGACTGCCCGTCGGGGTCCTGCTCGACCGCAGCCGGCGCCTGCCCGTCATGCTGTGCAGCGACGCGATGGTGGCGCTGAGCCTGGCCAGCGTCCCCTTCGCCTGGTGGCAGGGCTGGCTCAGCATCCACTGGATGTACGCGGTCGAGTTCGTCCTCGGCACCGGGCTGGTGGTGGGTGGCGGCGCCGAGCAGATCTACATGACCTTCCTGGTGGGGCGCGACGGCCTGATCGATGCGCAATCGAAGTTCGCGGCCACCGAATCGGCCTCGCGCCTGCTCGGTCCCGGCCTGGCCGGCGTTCTGGTGCAGGCGCTGGGCGCGCCCTTCGCCATCCTCTTCAATGTGGCGGGCTTCACGGTCTCGCTCTGGAACCTGCGGCGCATCGAGGCGCGCGAACCGCAGCCGGTGCCGCCCGAATCCCACGTCTTGCGCGACATGCTGGACGGCCTCGCCTTCGTCTGGCGCCAGCCGGTGCTGCGCCTGCTGGCCTGGACCTCGGCCTGCTGGCACCTGCTGTTCTACGGTTACATGGCGCTCTACGTGCTGTTCGCCACCCGCGTGCTGGGGATGTCGCCGGGGATGATGGGTACGGCCCAGATGCTGGGCGGGGTCGGCGTGCTGGCCAGTTCGGTGCTGCTGAAGCCCCTGTCGGCGCGCTTCGGCTCCGGCGGCACGGTGGCGATCGGACTGTGTGCCTCGGCGATCGGCTTCGTGCTGATGCCGGCCATTCCGCGCGACCTGTTCGGCAGCAGTACGGCCAGCGCGGCCGCCTATGCGCTGGTGGTGTTCTGGCTGGATTGCGGCGCCACCCTGTTCTTCCTGCCCTACCTGGCCCTGCGCCAGCGCGTGACGCCGGACGCCTTCCTGGGCCGGATGACCTCGACCATGCGCTTCATGACGGTGGCGATGGCGCCGGTGGGCGCGGCCGGCGCCGGGCTGCTGGCGGAACGGATCGGCGTGCGCGCCGGCCTGGGCGTGGTGGCGGCCGGCGCCCTGCTGCTGACCCTGGGCACGCTGTTCGGCACCCGGCTGCATCGCATCAAGGCCTAACTGGAACTCTGCCTGAGCTCCACCATCGTCACCGGCATCGTCAGGCCGCGCGCGGCCGCCTGAGCGGCCTGCGACACGCTCAGCGCGACGCCTGCACGGTCGCCGGCCGGGGCAACAGCACCCACAGCTGGCCGCGCTGCTTCATGCGGCCCGCATTGTCGGCCGCCTGGTCGCCGAAGCCGAAGAAGAAGTCGGCGCGCACGGCGCCGCGGATGGCGCCGCCGGTATCCTGGCCCATCACCAGGCGCTGCAGCGGCACCTCGCCGGCCGGTTCGGTGGTCGACAGGAAGATCGGCGCGCCCAGCGGCAGGAAGGACGGATCGATCGCCACCGAGCGGCTCGGGCTCAAGGGCACGCCCAGCGCGCCTTTCGGGCCGACGCCCGGATCCGGCAGGCGCTCCTCGCGGAAGAAGATATAGCTCGGATTGACGTTCAGGAGTTCCTGGCGGCGCTCCGGATGGGCGGCGATCCAGGCCTTGATGCCCTGCGCCGAGGCCTGGCCGGCCGTCAGTTCGCCCTGCTCGACCAGCCAGCGCCCGATCGCCTTGTAGGGATGGCCGTTCTGGTCGGCGTAGGCGATGCGCACCGTCTCGCCGGAATCGTCGAGCTGCACCCGGCCCGAACCCTGGACTTCCAGGAAGAAAGCTTCGACCGGATCGTCCACCCACACCAGTTCCTTGCCCGGCAGGCGGGCGCGCTCGATCTCGGCGCGGGTGCCGTAGGGCACCACGGTCTTGCCGACCAGGCGGCCGCGCAGGCGCATGCCCTTCAGGCTCGGATAGACGCTGGCCAGGTCGACGGTGACGAGATCGTCCGGCACCTTGTAGATCGGGGTCTGGTAGGCGCCGCCGCGCTTGCGCGAGCCGTGCAGCATCGGTTCGTAGTAGCCGGTGATCAAGCCGCTGTCCGCGCCATCGGCGGCCCGCACCAGGTTGGGCACGAAATACGTTTCGAAATACTGGCGGATCGCCACGCCGTCGCCGGTATCGACCAGCTTGGCGGCCGCGCAGGGCGTCTTCCAGTCCGGCTTGTTTCCCAGCGCGCGGCAGGACGACAGATAGGCCGGCCAGGCCTGGCGCAGGTCGTCCTCCTGCCAGCCCGGCAGCGCCTCGAAGCCGACCGGGGTCAACAAGGGAGCGGCGGGCGGCTGCTGCCCCGGTCCGTTCGGCACCGGCGCTACCGGCGGCGGGATCTTGATGGGTGGCTGGGGCTGGGGCTGGGGCTGAGGCTTCGGCTGGGGCGAAGGCACAGGCCGGGGTTTCGGCGCCGGTTTCGGTGGCGCCGTGGTACAGGCGGCCAGCAAGGCGGCAATGGAAACCAACCCGGCGAGGCCGCGGGCGGGTACACTTCGGCGTGTCGAAAACATAAGGAACCGTTATGTGGATACTGGTATTGGAAGCGGGGGCGGCCCTGTGCCTGCTGATCTTCATCGTCTGGTGGACGATGTTCTCCGGGCGCAAGTAATGCCCGGGCGGCGCAGGCTCAGTGCAGGGCGCGCGGCAGCGACAGTACGAATTCCGGGATCGTGACTTCGAAGCGGTGGCCATCCTCGGCCACGAAGAAGTATTCGCCGGTCATCGAGCCCTGGGCCGTTTCCAGCTGGGTGCCGCTGGTGTATTCGAATTCCTCGCCCGGCTTGAGCAGCGGCTGGTGACCGACCACGCCCAGGCCGCTCACTTCCTGGGTCTTGCCGCTGGCATCGGTGATCACCCAATGGCGCGAGATCAGCTGGGCCGGCACATCGCCGGTATTCTTGATCGTGATCGTGTAGGTGAACACATGCAGTGTCCGGTCCGGTTTGGATTGTTCCGGCAGGTACTGGGTCCTGACATTGATCGCGAAATCGTAGACGGCCATGGCTTTCCTTTTTTCTAAGGCGCCATCATACAACGGTGGCGGAAAGCGCGGCGTCGTACAATAGCGGTCTTTCTGAATTGCAGACTTCCAGACCGCCATGACCACATACCGCATCGCTCCCAGCATCCTGTCCGCCGACTTTGCCCGCCTGGGCGAGGAAGTCAGGAATGTCGTTGCCGCCGGCGCCGACATCATCCACTTCGACGTGATGGACAACCACTATGTCCCGAACCTGACCATCGGCCCGATGGTGTGCCAGGCCATCCGTCCGCACGTGCAGGTGCCGATCGACGTCCACCTGATGGTCAAGCCGGTCGACCGCATCATCCCCGACTTCGCGAAAGCCGGCGCCAACATCATCACTTTCCACCCGGAAGCCTCCGAGCACATCGACCGCTCGCTGCAGCTGATCCGCGACAACGGCTGCAAGGCCGGCCTGGTGTTCAACCCGGGCACCCCGCTGCACTACCTCGACCACGTGATGGACAAGATCGACATCATCCTGATCATGTCGGTCAACCCGGGCTTCGGCGGCCAGTCCTTCATTCCGGAAGCGCTGAAGAAGGTCGCCCAGGCGCGCCGCCTGATCGACGAATCGGGCCGCGACATCATGCTGGAGGTCGACGGCGGCATCAAGGCCGACAACATCGCCGCGGTGGCTGCCGCCGGCGCCGACACGTTCGTGGCCGGCTCCGCCATCTTCGGCAAGCCCGACTACAAGGCCGTGATCGACGCCATGCGCGCCGAACTGGCCTCCAGCCAGGCAAAGTAATGAGGGCGGGCGCCGCGGCAATCCAGGCCGCCATCATCGACCTCGACGGCACCATGCTGCACACGGTGCCGGATTTCGAACTGGCGCTGAACGGCATGCGCGCGGAGTTCGGCCTTGCCCCGATCGACCAGGCCACCATCGAACCGATGGTCGGCAAGGGCTCGGAAAAGCTGATCCGCGACGTGCTGGCCCTGGACTACGACAGCGCCCGCATCGACGCCGTGTTCGATGAGGCCATGGCCGCCTACCAGCGGCACTACCTGGCGATCAACGGCGAACGCGCCACCCTGTTCCCGGACGTGATCGAGGGACTGAAGGCCCTGAAGGCGCAGGGCCTGCGCCTGGCCTGCGTGACCAACAAGCCTGTTGCTTTCACTTTGCCCCTGCTGGACAGGAAGGGCCTGGCGCCCTGGTTCGAGCTGGTCTACGGCGGCGACTCGCTGCCGAAGAAGAAGCCCGACCCCCTGCCCCTGCAGCAGGTCTGCCGCGACTTCGGCCTGCCGCCTTCAGCCGTGGTGGCGATCGGCGATTCGAGCAACGACGCCGAGGCGGCGCGGGCCGCCGGTTGCTTTGTGCTCACAGTGCCATATGGTTATAACCACGGAATGCCTGTGCAAACTATTAATTCCGATGGTATAGTTGATTCGCTGCTCGATGCAGCGAAGCTGATATCTGCTCACAATACGAGTAACAGCGGCACGTCAAACTAACTTATCTATACATGTTTTTCACCAAAAAACACACCGTCAACCAAACCGGCGCCCTCGAGGCCTGGCTGTGGCGACGCTGGCAATCCTGGGCTAACTAACCCCCGTTGATTGCTGCCGATGCACGCCTCTGCGTGTACAACCAACCGGCAGGTTTTTTGAAGAAAACGCCGGCCGCTCTCCCTCCTCGCGGCCGGTCCGGAGAAAAGCATGACCGAACTCGAATTCAAATCGCTCGCCACGCAAGGCTATAACCGTATCCCCCTGATCGCGGAAGCTTTCGCCGATCTCGAAACCCCGCTCACGCTCTACCTGAAGCTGGCCCAGAGCCAGGATGCCGGCAAGAACACCTTCCTGCTCGAGTCCGTGGTCGGCGGCGAGCGCTTCGGGCGCTACTCCTTCATCGGCCTGCCGGCGAAGACCCTGCTGCGCTCGACCGGGGACGGCAAGGGCATCATCGTCGAACGGAACGGCGAGGTCATCGAAACGCACGAAGGCAATCCGCTCGACTTCATAGAGGCCTACCAGCAGCGCTTCAAGGTCGCGCTGCGCCCGGGACTGCCGCGCTTCTGCGGCGGCCTGGCCGGCTACTTCGGCTACGACACCGTGCGCCACATCGAGAAGAAGCTGGCGGGCAAGGCGCCGAAGGACGAGCTGGGACTGCCGGACATCCAGCTGATGCAGACCGAAGAGCTGGCCGTGATCGACAACCTGTCGGGCAAGCTCTACCTGATCGTCTACGCCGATCCATCCCAGCCGGAAGCCTATGCGCGGGCGCGCCAGCGCCTGAAGGACCTGCGCGTGATGCTGCGCCGTAGCGTCGATGCACCGGTGACCTCCTCTTCCGTCCGCACCGAAGCCGTGCGCGACTTCAGCAAGGAGGATTACCTGAAGGCGGTGGCGGTGGCCAAGGAATACGTGATGGCCGGCGACCTGATGCAGGTGCAGATCGGCCAGCGCATCCGCAAGCCCTACGTGGATTCGCCGCTGTCGCTGTACCGCGCGCTGCGTTCGCTGAACCCCTCGCCCTACATGTACTACTACAACTTCGGCGACATGCAGATCGTCGGCTCCTCGCCGGAGATCCTGGTGCGCAATGAACAGCAGCCGGAAGGCGGCCGCAAGGTGACCCTGCGTCCGATCGCCGGTACCCGCCCGCGCGGTTCGACCCCGGAACGCGACACCGAGCTGGCCCACGAGCTGCTGAACGACCCGAAGGAGGTCGCCGAGCACGTGATGCTGATTGACCTGGCGCGCAACGACATCGGCCGCATCGCCAAGACCGGCACGGTCAAGGTGACCGACCAGATGGTCATCGAAAAATACTCGCACGTGCAGCACATCGTCTCCAACGTGGAGGGTGAGCTCAAGGACGGCATGTCCAACCTGGACGTGCTGCGCGCCACCTTCCCGGCCGGCACCCTGACCGGTGCGCCGAAAGTGCGGGCGATGGAAGTGATCGACGAGCTCGAGCCGGTCAAGCGCGGCATCTACGGCGGCGCCTGCGGCTATCTCTCCTTCGGCGGCGAGATGGACGTGGCGATCGCGATCCGCACCGGCGTGATCAAGGACGGCAACCTGTACGTGCAGGCGGCTGCGGGCATCGTGGCCGATTCCATCCCCGAGATGGAATGGCTGGAAACGGAAAACAAGGCACGTGCCGTGCTGCGCGCGGCCGAGCAAGTGCAAGACGGACTGGATGGGGAGATCTGACATGCTGCTCATGATCGACAACTACGACTCGTTCACCTACAACATCGTGCAGTACTTCGGTGAGCTGGGCGAGGATGTGCGCACGGTGCGCAACGACGAGATCACGCTCGAACAGATCGCCGGCATGAACCCGGACCGCATCTGCATCTCGCCGGGCCCGAAGAGCCCGAAGGATGCCGGCGTCTCGGTCGACGTGCTGAAGGAATTCAAGGGCAAGAAGCCGATCCTCGGCGTCTGCCTCGGCCACCAGGCGATCGGCGAAGCCTTCGGCGGCAGGATCATCCGCGCCAAGCAGGTCATGCACGGCAAGACCTCGAAGATCGCCCACACGGGCGAAGGCGTGTTCAAGGGCCTGCCCAGCCCCTTCACCGTGATCCGCTACCACTCGCTGGCGATCGAGCGCGCCTCGCTGCCGGCCTGCCTGGAAGTGACGGCATGGACCGACGACGGCGAAATCATGGGCGTGCGCCACAAGGAATTCGACATCGAGGGCGTGCAGTTCCATCCCGAATCCATCCTGTCCGAGCACGGACACGCCATGCTGAAGAACTTCCTGGAGCGCTGACATGATCACCCCGCAAGAAGCGCTCCTGCGCTGCATCGAACACCGCGAAATCTTCCACGACGAGATGCTGCACCTGTTCCGGCAGATCATGTCGGGCCAGATGTCGCCGACCATGGTCGCGGCCATCACCATGGGCCTGCGCGTGAAGAAGGAAACCATCGGCGAGATCACCGCCGCGGCCCAGGTCATGCGCGAGTTCTCGACCAAGGTGCCGATGGCCGACACCACCAACCTGCTCGACATCGTCGGCACCGGCGGCGACGGCGCCCACACCTTCAATATCTCGACCGCCTCGATGTTCGTGGCCGCCGCCGCCGGCGCGCGCGTGGCCAAGCATGGCGGCCGCAGCGTGTCTTCGTCCAGCGGCAGCGCCGACCTGATCGAAGCCCTGGGCGCCGAGATCGACCTCAAGCCCGAGCAGATCGCGCAATCGATCGCCCAGACCGGCATCGGCTTCATGTTCGCGCCCAACCACCATGCGGCGATGAAGAACGTGGCGCCGGTGCGCCGCGAACTGGGCGTGCGCAGCATCTTCAACATCCTGGGACCGCTGACCAATCCGGCCGGCGCGCCGAACATCCTGATGGGCGTGTTCCACCCCGACCTGGTCGGCATCCAGGTGCGCGTACTGCAGCGCCTGGGCGCCGAACACGCGGTGGTGGTGTGGGGCCGCGACAATATGGACGAAGTCTCGCTGGGCGCCGGCACCATGGTCGGTGAACTCGTCAACGGCGAGATCCGCGAATACGAGATCCATCCGGAAGACTTCGGCCTGGCCATGATCTCCAGCCGCAACCTGAAGGTCGCGAACGCCGCCGAATCGCAGACGCGCGTGCTGGAAGCCCTGCGCGGCGAACCGGGTCCGGCGCACGACATCGTGGCGCTGAACGCCGGCACCGCACTGTACGCGGCCGGCGTCGCCGCCTCGATCGAAGAGGGCCTGCAGAAGGCGCGCGCCGCCATCGCCTCGGGCGCCGCGCTGGCCAAGCTCGACCAGTTCGTCAGCGTGACGCGCCAGCTCGGCGCCGCGAACTGAGATGCTGGGCATCCACGACCTGCCCGTCTTCATCGTTTCGGGGCTGCTGCTCAACATCCTGCCCGGCCCCGATTCCCTGCTCATCATGACCCGCAGCGCCACCCAGGGCTGGCGCGCCGGCAGCGCGGCCGCGATCGGCATCGGCGCCGGCACCTGCGTGCACATCCTGGCCGCCGCGCTGGGCCTGTCCGCGGTACTGGCGACGTCGAGCGCGGCCTTCACGGCGGTCAAGCTGGTCGGTGCGGCCTATATCCTGTGGATGGCAGTCGGCCTGTTGCGCAGCAAGAAGCAGGAAGGCCAGGTCCAGGCCTTGGCGCTGCCGCGCCTGCCCTACCGGACGATCTTCGCCCAGGGGTTTCTCACCAATGTGCTGAACCCGAAGGTGGCGCTGTTCTTCCTCGCCTTCGTTCCGCAATTCATCCGTGCCGACGCGCCGGACAAGGCCCTGGCCTTCATCGTCCTCGGCTGCATTTTCAATCTCAACGGCATGCTGTGGTGTAACGCGCTGTCGCTGTTCACGGCCCGGGCGAGCGCACGCCTCAAGCTCGACCCCGTCGTGTCCCTGTGGCTCAAGCGCATCACCGGCAGCCTGTTCGTCTGGCTCGGCGTCAAACTGGCGCTGTCGAAGCAATCCTGAAGGTCCATCATGTCCGACATCCTGAACAAGATCCTGGCGGTGAAAGCCGACGAAGTCGCCGCCGCCAAAAAATACCGCGACCTGTACAGCCTGCGCGCCGACGTCGAGGGCGACAGCGAACTGCGCGGCAATCTGCGCGGCTTCGAGGCCAGCCTGCGCCGCAACATCGGGGCCGGGCGCGCCGGCGTGATCGCCGAAGTGAAAAAGGCCTCGCCGTCCAAGGGCGTGCTGCGCGCCGACTTCCAGCCGGCCGCCATCGCCGAGAGCTATGAAAAGGGTGGCGCCTCCTGCCTGTCGGTGCTGACCGACGCCCAGTTCTTCCAGGGCTCCCCCGACTACCTGAAACAGGCGCGCGCCGCCTGCGAACTGCCGGTGATCCGCAAGGATTTCATGGTCGACCTGTACCAGGTGTACGAAGCGCGCGCGATGGGCGCCGACRCGATCCTGCTGATCGTCGCCGCCCTCGATCATGGCCTGATGGCGGAACTGGAAGCCTGTGCCCAGGAACTCGGCATGGATGTGCTGGTCGAAGTACATGACGGCGACGAGTTGAACGCTGCGCTGCGCCTCAAGACGAGGCTGCTGGGCATCAACAACCGTAACCTGCGCAGCTTCGAGGTCACGCTCGACACCACCATCGGCCTGCTGCCGAACATCCCGGCGGAGCGCCTGGTGGTGACCGAGTCCGGGATCCTGGCGCCGGCCGACGTCAAGCGCATGCGCGACGCCAGCGTGCATGCCTTCCTGGTGGGCGAGGCCTTCATGCGCGCGCCCGATCCTGGCACGGAGTTGCGGCGTTTATTCGACTAGCAGTACTATCGGAAGACCGTCGCGAGCGACAGCAGGTTTTGGGAGATTCCGGTCATGAAGACGATCAACCGCACTTGCCTGGCACTCATGTTTTTGATCGCAGGCTTGAGCGGATGCTCGAGCGTGATCACGGCCACGACGGCCGTCGCCTCCTCGGTCGGCCATGTCGCCAGCGCAGTCGTCCGCCCCTTCACCTCTTCCCCGCCCTCGAAACCCTCTCCGGCGGGACTGGACGACTACAAGACCCAGGTCGCCCAGCACGTCCTGCAGCACAATCCCGAGCGCAACTTCAACGGCAAGCTGCCGCCCATGCTGCCGGCCATCGTGGTGCTGGAAATCACGGTCGACCGCGACGGCCGCCTGGCCGAGGTCGCGGTGCAGCGCTCGCGCGATCCGGACGCCTCGCAGATCGCCCTCGACTCGATGCGCCGCAGTACCCCGCTGCCGCCTCCGCAACAGCTGGCGCAGGCGACCGGCACGCTGACCTTCTCGGAAACCTTCCTGTTCGCGGACGCAAACCGCTACCAGTTGCGCAGCCTGGCCGGGCCGCAGACGCCCTGAATGGCGGCGCTATGCCGCCTGAGGGCAACCGCCCTGCTTCACGATCCGCTCGGTCGATGCGGGATTGTTCGCGAGCTTTTCCAGGGCTCTTCCGGGACGGGCGACCATCTCGCCGCCACAGTTCGGGCAGGTGTTTTTCAAGACCTTCGTAGCGCAATCCGTACAGAAGGTGCACTCGAAGGAACAGATCCTTGCCTCGGCCGATTCCGGTGGCAGGTCCTTGTCGCAGCATTCGCAGTTGGGACGCATTTGAAGCATCGTGTTCTCCTGAATTTGTAGAGGCTCTCAATCGATCCGCGGGGCCGTGATCCGCTCGCGGTTCTGGTGCAGGACCAGAAAGCCGGCCCGCTCCGGGTCACGCTCGTCGAACACCAGTTGCGCATCGACGGCCTTGAAAAAATAGCGGTTCGCCGCTTCCGGGTAGATTTGCAGCTGCCTTTGTCCGGACAGCTGGGCGAACAGCTGCCCGTCCTTGCTGGTCACGCTGAACATCATGTCCGGCGCCAGCCGGTAGCGCCCGACGAGGCGGGAAAAGACGGCGGGATCGACCCTGGCCTCGCGATGCGCCGGCGGCAGCCCCAGCGCCAGCCGCGCGAGCTCGTCGGCGATCCGTCCGACCGTCGCCTGCTCGCCATGATTGCCCAGCACGATCACGGTCAGCTGTTCAAGAGGGTAATACGCGAGCACGGATTCGTAGCCGTTCCAGGAGCCGCCGTGCTGATAGACCTTGCGCGAGAGCCGGTTCTCGATGAACCAGCCCAGGCCGTAATGGTGCCCGCCATCGGTGAACACGGCGGCAGTACTGTCCGGGCCGAGGACCTTGCCCTTCACCAGCATCTGCTGCCAGGCCAGCAGGTCGTCGACCGTGCTGACCATGGCGCCGGCGGCGTAGGCATTGCTGATGTCGGCCGGTCCGGCCCGGACCACGCCGTCGACGCCATCGGCATAGGGCTGCGCGGTCTTCTCGAGTATCCCGCGGCCGTCGTCATAGCCGGAATGCCTCAAGCCCAGCGGTCCCAGCAGCTTCTGTTCAAGATAATCCCGGTAAGGCATGCCGCTGACCGCCTCGATGACGCAACCCAGCAGGACGTAGCCGGTATTGTCGTACTCGAACTTCGTTCCCGGCTCGAATTCGAGCGGCAGGTCTTTCACCAGGTCGATGAGCTGGCGTGGCGTGTGCCTGATGCGGCTGATCCTGTCGTCGAAGCCGTCGAGCATCGTGTAGCGGGGTATGCCGGAGGTATGCTGGAGCAACTGCCGTATGCTCACCTTCTGCCAGGCCGGCGGCAGGTCGCGGACATGCTTGCCGACCGCATCGTCGAGCAGCAGCTTGCGCTCATCCACGAGCCGCATGATCGCGGCGGCCGTGAATTGCTTGCTCACCGATCCGATCCGGAACCGGGTGTCCGGCGTATTCGCAATTCCCCATTCGCGGTTGGCGGCGCCGAAGCCCTTGCGAAACAGCGGCTTGCCGTTCCTGGCGACCAGTACGGTGCCGCTGAACAGCTCGTTGCGCACGTAATCCTGTACCAGGGCGTCCGCCTGGGAAGCATAACCCGTAGACGGCAAGTCTTTGGTCGCCCCTGCATCGGCAAACGGCGATGACAGGCCGGCCAGCAACAGGGCCGCATGCGCCATCCATCCCTTCAAGCTCCAGTTCATTGCTTCCTTCCCTTATGCAATCAAACGACAGCGTAAGGGAAGGCATATTTGGCAGCAATGACATTCACCCCAAGATTTCTGCCAAACTGCCGGCACTGCGGAAACGCTCCCGGAATTCGCTGGGCGAGGTATGCAGCTGGCGCTGGAAGCCGATCCGCATGGCCTCGGCCGAATGAAAGCCGCAGCGCGCCGCCACCTGCGCGATGGACAGGTCGCCGTCCGTCAGCAGGCGCCGCGCCTCGTCGATGCGCAGCAGCTGCACGTATTTGCCGGGCGTGACCCGCATGGCGGCCGTGAAGCGGCGCACGAAATTCCGCGGGCTCATGGCAAGGCGCGCGGCCAGGGCCTCGATCGACAGGTCCTCGCCCACGTGCTCGGCCATCCAGTGCGCCAGCGCGTCGAAGCGTTCGCGCTGGTCGCCGGTCGCGGCGTGCATCAGGCGGGTGCTGAACTGCGATTGCCCGCCCGGACGCTTCATGAAGACCACCAGCTCGCGCGCCACCGCGCGTGCCAGCTCGCTGCCCAGGTCGTGCTCGACGAGCGACAGGGAAAAATCGATGCCGGCCGTGATGCCGGCCGAGGTATGGAATTTGCCGGCGCCGACGAACAGGGCGTCGCGGTCGATGTGCACCGCCGGGAAGCGCGCGGAAAACTCGTCGAAATGCGCCCAGTGCGTCGTCGCCCGGCGGCCGTCCAGCACGCCGGTCGCCGCCAGCGGAAATGCGCCGGTGCAGATGGAAGCGACCCGCTGCGCGCGCTCGCACAGCCCCGCCAGCGCCGCGACCAGGCGCGCATCCTCGGCGGCCACGCGGGCGCCGCGGCCGCCGGCGACGAGCACGGTGCCTGCGGCCAGCGCCGCATCGAAGATGCTGGCTTGCGCCTGCAAGGCGATGCCGGAAGTGGTGGCGAGCATGCCGGCGCCTGGGCCGGCCAGGCCGACCTCGTAGGGCGCCGGGCGGCCCGCCGCCATGCTCAGCTCATTCGCAGCCGTGAACACATCCAGCGGGCCGGTGATGTCGAGCATCTGGGCCGGCGGCAGGCCGACGATCAGGATGCGATGCGGGCCGGCCGCCGGCAAGGGCAAGCCGCTCAGCTGGCGCTGGGCCGCGCGATCGCCGCCGCCCGGCGCGTACCCGGCACCACCCCGATGGTGATGACCGGCGCCACGCAGCCCTGCAGCGCCACGTCGAAGCGCATCAGCTCGTCGCGGCGGAAGGCGTGCACGGTGACGGTGTCGCCGACGCGGTAGCGGGACAGCAGCGGGTCCAGGTTCGACGGGTTGCCGTTCACGCGCAGGCCGTCGACGGCGATCAGGATGTCGCCCGCCGACAGCCCGGCCTGGTGGGCCGCGCCGCCTTCGTGCACCTGGCTCAGCTTGACACCCAGCGGGTCGCGGCCGACGCCGATGTTCAGGGAAGGCTTGCTGCTCTTGCGCTCATCCGTCACCTTGATGCCGAAGGGCGCATACAGCTTGGTCAGCGGGATGTCCTCGGTGCCGCGCACATGGCGGTCGAAGATCGATTTCAGGCGCAGGCCGCTGACTTCGTCGAACAGCGCTTCCACCTCCTTGTCCGTGACCCCGCGGCCGCTACCGGATGCGCCGGCGTAGAAGTCGCGGCCATAGCGTTCCCACAGCGCGCGCATCAGGTCGTCCAGCGATTTCGCACCGCCGGTCTTGGCGCGGATGCTCAGGTCGAAGGCCAGGCCGACCAGCGAGCCCTTGGTGTAGTAGCTGATGATGGCGTTCGGCGCATTCTCGTCCTGGCGGTAGTACTTGGTCCAGGCGTCGAAGCTGGATTCCGCGATGCTCTGCTTGGTGCGGCCGCTGCCGCGCCAGACGTTGCTGACGGTCTTGCCGAGCAGCTTGAAATACGTCGCCTCGCTGATGATGCCGCTGCGGACCAGCATCAGGTCGTCGTAGTAGCTGGTGAAGCCTTCGAACAGCCACAGCAGCGGCGTGTAGTTCTCGACCTGCAGGTCGTAGGGCGCGAACACGGCCGGCTTGATGCGCTTGACGTTCCAGGTGTGGAAGTACTCGTGGCTGCACAGGCCGAGGAAGGTCACGTAGCCTTCGCTGCGCTCGGCGGTCTTCGGCGCGGCGGTGGTCGGCAGGTCGGCGCGCGAACAGATCAGGGCCGTCGAGGCGCGGTGTTCCAGGCCGCCGTAGCCGTCGCCGACCGCCATGGTCAGGAAGACGTAGCGGTCCATCGGCGCTTTTTTGGTCTTCGGCTCGAAGAAGGCGATCTGGGTTTCGCAGATGGCTTTCAGGTCCTGCTGCAGGCGCTCCATGTCCAGGTTGGGCACGCGGCCGGTGACGACGATGTCGTGCGGGATGCCATGGGCCTTGAAGGAGGCGAGCGCGAAATCGCCCATCTCCACCGGATGGTCGATCAGGTCGTCGTAGTCGGCGGCGATATAGGTGCCGAAGCCGTAGCGCCTGGCGCCCAGTTCGGGCAGCGAGGTCGCCACGCGCCAGTCGGCGGCGGCCGGGTCGCTTGGGCGCTGGATGTCGACCTGGTGCGGCGCCGCTTCCTGGCCCTGCACGCGCAGGAACACGCTGGTGCCGTTGAAGAAGCCGTGGGTCTGGTCGAGGTGGGCGGCGCGCACCGACAGGTCCCAGGCATAGACTTCGTAGTGCAGGGTCAGCGGGCCGGCCACCGGCGCCGCGCGCCAGCTGTGCTTGTCGAGCTTGACCAGGTCGACCGGCTGGCCGGCGGCGTCGGCGCGGATGCGCACGATATTGCGCGCGAATTCGCGGATCATGTAGCTGCCCGGGATCCAGGCCGGGAGCACGAACACCTGCCCTTGCGGGTCTGGCACGGCGACGGTGACGGTGACGTTGAACAGGTGGCCCGCGAGGTCCTTCGGCACGATGGTGTACTGCACACCGGCCGGCTTCTTCTGACTTGTTTTTTTCATGGTATTGAACAATCTCTCTCTTATCCGCCGTAGTTTAATCGGATTCTTCGGCCGGAGGTGGTTCAAACCGTACAGTATCTAGATGTCGGCGGGAGTGTCAATATCGCGGAAGATGCCGCGATCCGCGACCGCGATCCCGGTGACGGGGAAGGATTGCAGCAGGCGGCGCGCGCCCTGGTCGCCGCGCAGCGCCAGCAGCGCGTCAAGGTGGACGCGGCCGAAGCCGACCGGATTGCCGCGCCGGCCATCCAGCACGGGGGCGGCGATCGGCGCCCCGGCGGCCAGCGCCTCGGACAGCAGGCGCAGCGTGGCCGGCGCCACATGCGGCATGTCGCCCAGCGCCACCAGCCATGCTGCGGGTTCTCTCGGCAGGGAAGCACGGATCGCGTGCACCAGCGAGGCGCCCATGCCGGTATCCGCCTCGGGACAGACGGTGACCTCGCAGCCGATGGAGGACAGGAGCGCGCCCACGCCGCCATCGTCGGGCGGCACCACGGCAATCACGCCGGAGACGGCGGCCAGCAGCTTGCGCGCGCTGGCGGCGACCACCGGCTCGCCGCCGGGGCCGGGCAGGACCTGGAGCAGCTTGTTACGCTGCCCCAGCGGATCGAAGCGGCGCCCCCTGCCCGCGGCCAGCAGGATGCCAAGGACAGGGAGCGTGCTCATGACAGGCTCAGCTTGAGGCGAGGTCGAACGGCAGCTTGCGCAGCCGCTTGCCGGTCAGCTTGAACAGGGCGTTGGCGAAGGCCGGCGCCAGCGGCGGCAGGCCCGGCTCGCCCAGGCCGGTCGGCGGATCCTCGGACGGCACGATGTGCACCTCGACTTGCGGCATGTCGTTCATGCGCGCCACCGTGTAGTCGCCGAAGTTCTGCTGCTCGACCACGCCATCCTTCAGCGTGATGCGGGCGCCCGGCAGCGTGGTGCCCAGCGCCATCAGGGCGGCGCCCTCGACCTGGGCCGCGATCGACAGCGGATTCACCGCCAGGTTGCAGTGCACGCCGGCGACCGCCTTGTGCAGCTTCGGCGTGCCGTCCTTGCTCATCGATGCTTCGACCACGTAGGCGACCACGGTGTTGAAGGACTCGTGCACCGCCACGCCCCAGGCATGGCCTTTCGGCAGGGTCTTCCTGCCGTAGCCGGACTTGGCCACCGCCAGGTCCAGCGCCGCATGGTGGCGAACGTGCTTCTTGTCGATCAGCTTCTTGCGGTAGGCGACCGGGTCGACGCCGGCGGCATGCGCGGCCTCGTCGATCAGGGTCTCCATCACGAAGGCGGTGTGGGTCGAGCCCACCGAACGCCACCACAGCACCGGCACGTTGGCCTTGGCGATGTGGGCCGACAGGTTCATCGGCACGTCATAGGGTTCGCCGATGCCTTCGACCATGGTGCTGTCCACGCCATTCTTGATCATGAAGTTCTCGAACGGCGTGCCGGCGGCGATCGACTGGCCGACGATGACGTGGTCCCAGGCGACGATCCTGCCCTGGGCGTCCAGCTTGAGGTCGGCGCGGTGCACGTGCGACGGACGGTAGTAGCCGCCGCGGATGTCGTCCTCGCGGCTCCAGATCATCTTCACCGGACCGCTGCGGCCGGCCGCCTTGTAGGCCTTGGCGATATTGACCGCTTCGACCACGAAGTCCGAGGTCGGCACCGCGCGCCGGCCGAAGCCGCCGCCCGCCATCATCGTGTGCAGGGTCACCTGCTCGGGCTTCAGGCCGGCGGTTTTCGCTGCCGCGGCCTGGTCGCCGGTCTGGAATTGCGAGCCGACCCACAGGGTGCAGCTGTCATCCTTCAGGTCGACCGTGCAGTTGATCGGTTCCATCGGCGCGTGCGCCAGATAGGGGAATTCGTACACCGCCGAGATGGTCCTGGCGGCGCTGGCGGCCGCGGTATCGGCCTTGCGGGCAACCGCGCCCTGGGTCTTGGACAGCTCGGTGAACTCGGCCAGCTGGGCGGCGGAATCGAGCTTGCCGACGGCGCCGGTATCCCATTCGATCCCGAGGGCGTCGCGGCCCTGCTTGGCCGGCCAGTAGCCCTCGGCGATCACGGCGACGCCGCGTCCGCCGCGGTCCACCGGAATCTCCACCACTTCGAGCACGCCGCGGATCGCCCTGGCTTTCGAGGCATCGAACTTCGCCACCTTCGCGCCGAAGACCGGCGGATGCGCGACCACCGCGACGGCCAGCTTGCCGCCTTCCGGCTTGAAGTCGAGGCCGAACTGCTGGCGGCCACTGGATTTGGCGCGCGCGTCGAGGCGCTTCACCGGCTTGCCGATGTAGCGGAACTGCTTCGCTTGCTTGAGGGTGACGGTGTCCGGCACCGGCTGCTTCATCGCGGCGTCGGCCAGGGAGCCGTAGCTCGCCTTCTGCCCCGCCGGGCCGTACACGACGCCCTTGGCGGTGCGGCACTGGGCCGGCTGGACTTTCCACTGTTCGGCGGCGGCCGCCACCAGCATCGCGCGGGCGCGGGCGCCGACTTCGCGGTACTGGGTGAAGGAGTGGGCGATGGTGCCCGAGCCGCCGGTGATCTGCATGCCGAACGCCGGGTCCTTGTACACGTCGGCGGCCGGCGCCAGCTCGGCGCGCACCTGCGCCCAGTCGGCATCGAGTTCGTCGGCGATCACCATCGGCAGCGAGGTGTGCACGCCCTGGCCGAATTCGAGGCGGTTGACGATCACGGTCACGGTATTGTCCGGCGCCACGCGCAGGAAGGCGTTCGGCGCATAGACGACGGGTTTCGCATCGGCTGCGCGCGCCAGCCGTCCGCCGGACGGCAGCACGAAGCCCAGCACCAGTCCGCCGGTCGCCGCCGCGCCGGCCTTCAGGAAGCCGCGGCGCGAGCTCGTAGCGAATGCGCTGCCCTGCGCGGTGCCCGGCAGGCCCGCGTTGTTGAACCATTGTGGTCGCATGTCGGCTCCTTACGCGGTGGCGATGGTTTTAGCGGCATCCTTGATGGCCGCGCGGATCCGTTGATAGGTGCCGCAGCGGCAGATATTGCCGCTCATGGCGTTGTCGATGTCGGCATCGCTCGGCGCCTTGTTCACGCGCAGCAGCGCGGTGGCGCTCATCACCTGGCCGCTCTGGCAGTAGCCGCACTGCGGCACGTCGTGCCTGACCCAGGCGTCCTGCACCGCCTTGCCGACCTTGTCCGACTCCATCGCCTCGATGGTGGTGATCTTCTGGCCGGCGGCCGCCGAGATCGGCGTGACGCAGGAGCGGATCGCCTCGCCGTTCAGGTGTACGGTGCAGGCGCCGCACAGGGCCGCGCCGCAGCCGAACTTGGTGCCGGTCATGTTGAGGTTGTCGCGCAGCGCCCAGAGGATGGGCGTGGAGGGATCGGCGTCGACTTGCTGGTCGCGCCCGTTGATGTTCAGAGTGACCAAGTTCTACTCCCTAGGTTTTGGACGGGGTTTGCTGCTCTTTATTGTGTTCGTGGGCACGGAGTGCCCACCCTACATGTTGTTGACGTCGTGGGGTGGGCACCCCGTGCCACGCACATATCGTTGATGGCGTAGGTGGGCGCCGTGCCCACGCAAATCTTACTGCTTGATCGATTCCAGTTTCTTCTCGAGCGTCGGCAGGTCGACCGCACCCGGAATGCGCGAGCCGTCGGTGAAGAAGATCGCCGGTGTGCCCTGGATCTTCAGCTTCTGGCCCAGCGCCAGGATCTTGTCGTTCGGGGTCTCGCAGCTGGCCGGGGCCGCCGGGGCCGCCTTGCCGCCGATCATCCAGTCATCCCAGGCCTTGCCGCGGTCCGGCGCGCACCAGATGTTCTTCGACTTCACGAAGGAGTCGTCGGACAGGATGTTGTACATGAAGGTGTAGATGGTGACGTTGTTCAGGTCCTTCAGCGTGGTCTGGCGCAGGCGCTTGCAGTAGCCGCAGTTCGGGTCTTCGAACACGGCGATCACGCGCTTGCCGTCGCCATGGACCTGCTTGATCGCGTCGTTGAACGGCAGGTCGGAGAACTTGATCTTGTTGATGTCGTCGATGCGCTCGCGGGTCAGGTCGCGCGTGGTCTTGGCATCGTAGACGTGGCCGATGATCAGGTATTCGCCCTTCTTGTCGGTGTACAGGATGTCGCCGGCGACGCGCAGCTCGTACAGGCCGCCGTAGGGCGTTTCCTTGATCGATTCGATTTTTGCCCCGCCCAGGCGCGGCTCGATATTCTTCTTGATGGTCGCCTCGACCGAGTTCTGCGCGCCGACGCAGGATGTGACGAGGCCGGCCGCCAGCAGGACGGCGAGTTTGGTCTTACCCATGAAAACTATTCCTTAAAGATTGTTGGGGCTAGCCGCCCGCTTACTT
The DNA here is from genome assembly GCF_056399645.1 of Massilia sp. 01N417. Classification (NCBI taxonomy): domain Bacteria; kingdom Pseudomonadati; phylum Pseudomonadota; class Betaproteobacteria; order Burkholderiales; family Oxalobacteraceae; genus Massilia; species Massilia sp. 01N417. The sequence continues at coordinate 21,456 of NZ_JBFTRS010000003.1, forward strand.
GCCAAGTGCGTGGGAGATCAGCCTGCGCTTTACGAAGGGCAACTTATCCAGCAAGTTTAATCCCAAATTGCGCACCACGCGCACCGGCTCGAGATTGGCGCCGAACAAACGTTCGAGCCCATCGGTTGCCAGCTGCATGAGGAGGACGTCTTCCTTGCGTGCACGTGCATAGCGCGCCAGCACGCGTTCGTCGCCGATGCCGTGGTGGGTTTCGCGCGCATTCACGATGCGCAGCAGGTCGACGATGTCGCCGAAACCGAGGTTCATGCCATGGCCGGCCAGCGGATGCACGGCGTGGGCGGCGTCGCCGATCAGGGCCACGTGCGGCGCCGTGATCGCGTGCGGGCGCACCAGCGCCAGCGGGATCGCCTTGACCGATTCCGGCTGCAGTGGCTTGAGCAGGCCGAGCTGCGTTTCCGAGTATTCGCCGAGGCGGATCGCCAGCTCGCCGAGCGACTCGTTCATGATGGTATCGGCCAGGGTTTCCGGCGCCGACCACACCAGCGAGACCTTGTCTCCCGGCAGCGGCAGCAGGGCGATGATGCCGTCCCTGCAAGTAAACCACTGGTGGGCGACGTTGTGGTGCGGTTTTTCGCAGGAAAAATTGGCGACGATGGCGTGCTGGTGGTAGGAGCGGTAATCGATACCGATGTCGCACTGGCCGCGCACCCAGGATTCGCGGCCGTCGGCGCCCAGCAGCAGCTGGGCTTCGATCGGTGCGCCCTCTTCGAGTTCGACCTTGGCCCCGAGCGGGCTGCAGCTCAGCCGGCAGGCACGGCCGGTGACGATGTCGACGTTCTGGGCGAAGCGCAGGGCGGCGTCCAGCGCGGTGTTCAGGTTGCTGTCCTCGACGATCCAGGCCAGGGTGCCGGTATGGGCGCCGAAGGCGTCGAAGCCCAGGTGGCCGCCCTGCTCGCCGTCGCCCTTGATGTCCATGGCGTCGACCGGGGCCACGCGCGTCATGTCGAGGGCGCCCCAGACCTTCAGCGAAGACAGCAGCTTCTGCGCCGTATGGTTGAGCGCGTAGACGCGCACATCCCAGGGCTTCTCGCCACCCGGCGCCGACCCGGCCGCCTCTTCCGCGCCCGGACGCGCAGGCGGCACCAGCAAGGTGACGCTGTGCCCGGCCTGGGAAAAGCCCAGGGCGGCGGTCTTGGCGATCGCGCCGTTACCCACGATGCAGACGTCGCTCTGGCGGCGGCCGTCGGCACGATAATGTGCGGAGGAAGAGGTCTGAGTAGTCATGCAGGCATTATATCGCTTTGCCCTGGGACGGCTTCGCCCGCCTGCCGCGGGGCGCTTCCGCGGGCTCGTGAAAAAATTGCCGCTCAGGACTTGCGACCTTGGAAGTCACTGGCTATAATCATGCCTCTCTTGGCCTGGTAGCTCAGTTGGTAGAGCAGAGGATTGAAAATCCTTGTGTCGGTGGTTCGATTCCGCCCCGGGCCACCAAGAACATCGTTCGCGCAACGCCCACTCATGCAAGTGGGCGTTGTCGTTTCTGGGATTCGCAGCCGTCGTGTCCGGTCCCTTTCCGGGCTAGCCCTTTTGGGACCACCAAAAGCGTGCTCCTGGTTAGTGCCTCGCTGTCCGCCAGTTTCAGTTTCCCAATGATAGTCGGCGAACAATTTGACTTGCAGGGCATCCGACGCAGGCCACTCATCCTAAGCGCTTCGACCATTTCCTTACGGTACGCCCTGCAGTCTCATTTAGTTCTCCACGTCGACGGGTTTGTCCCTGGTCGGTTAAGATTTCCCCAACAGGCACGCTGGCGCAGTCCGAGCTTCGCGTGCAAAGCTCACAGCGATTCCCGGACCCGCTGGCGAAGTCGCTGATGCGCAACAGTTCTGTGGCGACACCGCTTGTATTCACGGCCTTCTGCTTTAAACAAACCACGGGAACAAAGATGAGGTTCGGATCATTTCGCAAGCGCACGTCGAGGCGCCGCCCCCGCAGCACTGGAATACGATACGCTCTTGCAAGGCTGCGTGCGCAGCATCAGAGGCTACAGGCAAGGTTTGACCTCATTCGGCAGGGAACGTCGGACGGCCTGTGGGACATGGAAGTTACCAACGCAGATGTTACTGCCGCCGACAACCCATTCTGGTGGTCCGATCAGTTCCGGCGTCTCCTCGGCTTTCACGACGAAACCGACTTCCCCAACGTCCTGCGTTCATGGTCCGATCTGCTCCATCCGGATGATCGTGGGCCGACGCTGCAAGCATTTCGGGCGCACATCGAGGATCTTACCGGCAACACACCCTACGATGTCACCTACCGGCTACGCTGCCGGAATGGGCAATTCCGCTGGTTCCGCGCGCTCGGACACACCCAGCGCAGTCCAGATGGCCGGGCCTTGCGTTGCGCCGGTGCGCTGACCGACCTTACTGATCGCAATGCGCTGGTCAGCCTGAAGCGGTATGCGGAAACGATCATCGCCACGCTGCCGGTAGGTCTGGTTGTACTCGACGCGAACTTGCGGATCCGGAGTGCGAACAGTGTTTTCTGCGGCATTTGCGGGGATGAAAGCGAGTCCGCCCTGATCGATCGCGATATCAGGGAAGTGCTGCCGGAGGATGGCTTGCGGGACGGCGCACGCGCCATTCTTGACGGAGGCGCTGCCCGTCACGGCATCGAGTTCGGGGTTGCCGGCAAGCGCCTGAGGGTCGCGCTTGCTCATGTCGAGATCGAAGATGGCGACCATGGCTTGCTGGGGCTTGTGGAGGACATTACCGAGGAATACCGCCTGCGCGAGCTGGCGCACGAACATGCGGAGCGTCACCGCGACCAGGCCTCGCTGCTCGACAAGGCACGCGACGCAATCATCGTGCGCAGCCTGGACGGCGCCGTACTGTACTGGAACAAGGGCGCCGAGCGGCTGTACGGGTGGCGTGCCGACGAATTGCTGGGCCAGCAAATCCTCGGCATCCTGTATGGGCCGGGGACTGCGCTGAATGAGGCATTCGCCGCCGTTCAGGATGACGGGGAATGGTACGGCGAACTGACGCAGCGGTGCCGGGACGGCTCGGAAATCGCGGTCGAGGAACGTTGGACGCTGGTGCGCGACGCGAACGGCAATCCGAAGGCGATCTTCACGATCAGTACCGACATCAGCGAGCGCAAGAAAAGCGACGCGAAGATCCGTACCCTCGCGCTCTACGACACCCTGACCGGTCTACCGAACAGGACACTTCTCGCGCAGCGGTTCGCGGAAGCGCTCGCCGCGGCGGGGCGCCACCACATCGGGCTGGCTGTGCTTTTCATCGACTTGAACCGTTTCAAGGAAATCAATGACATCAACGGCCATGTCGCCGGCGACGAAGTGCTGGTCGAGGTGGCGCGCCGGTTCCGTAGCATACTTCGCGAAGATGAGATGCTTGCCCGGCTTGCCGGCGATGAGTTCGTCGTCCTGGTGGAGGGAAAATCGGCGCAGACCGGGGTGATCCTTGCAGAGCGACTGGAACGGACGCTGGCCGAACCGATCGTGTCGTGCAGCGGTACGTTTTCAGTCAGCGTGTCGATCGGTATCGCGACCTATCCGGCCGATGGCACGACGATGGAGGACCTGCTGAAGCACTCCGACATCGCCATGTATCGTGCGAAGGCGAGCGGCGGCGGCCACATGTCGTACGCGCCGCAGATGAGCGAGGGCCTGGCGGAACGCATGGACCTCGCCCGGGACCTCGGCAAGGCGATGGAGGCGAATGCCCTGCAGTTGCACTATCAGCCACAGGTCAATATTGCGACAGGCGAACTGGTCGGCGCCGAAGTGCTGCTGCGTTGGCACGATCCACTGCGTGGCTGGGTTAGCCCGGCAACCTTCATCCCGATTGCCGAGGCGCGCGGAATGATCGGCGCCCTCGGAAAGTGGGTGCTGCGTAGCGCGTGCGCGCAACTGAAGGCGTGGAGGGAGATGGGAATCCGCTTCCCCGGGCGGCTCTGGGTGAACCTGAGCGTCCAGCAGCTTGAGGACACCAATCTAATCGAAGACGTTCGCCACGCGCTGGACGGGGCTGGTGTGATGCCGGAATGCATCGGGCTAGAACTGACTGAAAGCGGCTTGATGACCAACGTGGAACATGCGACGTCCATGATGGACCAGCTCAAACGTGCCGGCCTGTCGATCTCGATCGACGACTTTGGCACCGGCTACTCATCGCTGGCCTATCTGAAGCGCCTCCCGGCGGATAAGCTCAAAATCGACATCTCGTTCGTGCGAGACATGCTTGTCGATCGGCAGGACTACGCCATCGTCACCATGATCATCGGCATGGCCCGTACCTTGGGCCTGCAGGTAGTTGCCGAAGGCGTCGAGCAGCGCGCCCAGGCCGATGCCCTGTGCGCGCTCGGCTGTAACGAAGCCCAAGGCTTCTGGTTTGGCCGCCCACAGCCACCAGAAGCATTCGCGGCGCGCTGGTTGAGTTCCCAGACTGGTACATTCATTCCAGAGCGCTAAGTGTGAAGTTGCATTACCAATTTGGCGTATGATCCAAGGGCCCGTGATCACGGGTCCTTACGGCGATGAAGTCAGCCTGTCCATCATCCAGTCAAACCAACTGTCCAACGCCTGTCGAGCAGGCAGCGGGGCCGTGGCAGACCGTCTGTTTCGGCCGGTTTCCTGAACGGCTTCCGCGACGCGACGGTTGTCCTATCGTGGAAGCAAGACGAGATTTGGACAAACCTGTTCGGCCGGGAGGCTCAGATCTCGTCTTTTTTGAGTTCATCCTCAGCTGGCGGTGATCTTTTCGAACACTTTGACGGCCGTCCCACCGCCGGGGACCAATGCACTGGCCAACTCCGATCCCATTTCGAAAAGCATTTCACGCGTGGTGATCGCCTGAAGCTTTTCCTTGAACCACTGACCGTTCTCGATCACTTCACCCGTCAGGCCGTCAACTTCAATCACGCCCACCTTGTCCTCGGTCGTCCAGGTAAATTCGAACGCAAACACCGGGCGGTAATACAGGAAAATTTTTTCAATCGTTACGATGTCTTCCTGAAACTCATGGGCATGGATTACCTCTGCGTCCAGCGTCTGGCGGATCTTTTGTACCAACATCGGCAAGCGCAATTGAGGGACAATCGCTTCGGACAATTCTAGTACCGTATGTTCCTGCACCTTGTATTTGTTGATGTAATTCGACAAAACGCTCTTCTTAAGGTCGCGCGATAGCCCGTCAAGATAGTCTTCGTAATTGATTTTCCTATGGGAGTACTCGACTGCCTGCAGATTGATCGATCGTTTGTTTCCCTGTTCCGCGACCGAATATTCCTTCCCGTTGATGAGCACCTTGTTCGCATACGCGTTACCGATCTCTACAGGATAGGTAAGCTCGCGTGAATAATCGACCGAGCGCGTCGTCATCACATGCCAGAAGGGCTCATAACGCAATACGTGCTTCGAAAGGAGAACAGTTTCTTCCTTGGGACGCTTGAAAGGGTTCAACTTCGCCAGCAGTCCAAAAGCATTCAACTTTTTCTGATTTGCCTGCTCGGTGGCAGCACTCAGAGGATAGACTTGGTCGAACACAAATACTTTTTCGGCATTGTTCGAATATTGAAGAAGTTCCGCCATATAAGCCCCAAAGAAATAGTTGTATATTAATCCACCTTCTTTGAGTTAAGGTAATTCATTTACATGCAGATGCGCCAGAGCAACGCTCATCATAGAGCCGGGTTTGGTATGATCTGATAGGAACTGGATGCGACTGAGGTCGACACTTGACGCTGAAATGAAAAATCCTCGTGTCGCTGATTTGATTCCGCCCCAGATCACCGAAATTTTAAGAAGACACCAGCTCCCGTTAGCGTCTTCTTCCCATCTTGCCAACACCGATACTGCCCATGACGACCTTACCTCCCTGCCCCGCCTGCAGCTCCGAGCTCACCTACGAAGACGGCTCCGGCAACTACGTCTGCCCCGAATGCGCGCATGAATGGCCGATCGCTGCCGATGCCGCCCCGGAAGAAGCGGCGCGCGTATGGCGCGACGCGGCAGGCAATGTATTGCAGGATGGAGACTCCGTCACCGTCATCAAGGACCTCAAGCTCAAGGGCGGTGGCGGCGTCATCAAGCAGGGCACCAAGGTCAAGAGCATCCGCCTGGTCGAGGGCGACCACGACATCGATTGCAAGATCGACGGTTTTGGCGCGATGAGCCTGAAGTCGGAATTCGTGCGCAAGAATTAAGCACGCCGCCGACGCTCGCTACTCCCGCAGTATCCTCCCCGCCACCAGCGCGCCGCCGGCAAGACCGGGGCGCGCGCCCTGGCTGTCGTAATCGACCACCTCCTTGTGCGTCACGGGATCGGCATGCCAGACCTTCAGGCCGAACCGTCCGCCTTTGCCGGCCGTCGTACTCAGGCTGAACCTGTAATCGCCCGCGCCATTGATCGTGCCGCTGCCCTCGAACTGTCCATCCGCCCCCTTCAAGGCCACGGGCTTCAGGCTGGCGCTGCGGAAGCTCAATCCGGGAAGATCGAAATGCAGCCGGGCCCCGGCGCCGGACAAAAAGCGGAAAGACGCCCTGGCGGAACGGCCCGGCGCCCGCCCGATCGCGCCCGGCGGCGAAACGACGCTGCCGCTGCCCACCACCACGCCGCCGGACGGGTCGTAGACGACCACCTTGCGGCCGACCGTGGCGCTGCGTCCGGCAGCGTCGACGACCGTGGCCCGCACCGGATAGATGCCCGGCGCAGCGTAGCTGTGGCTGGCGGTGGCACTGCCGGCGCCGGCGCTGCCGTCCCCCCATGACCAGGTAATGCCGCGCGCCGCGCGCCCGCCCGCATCGCCGAAGCTGAGCGATACGGCCAGCGGCGCCCCCACCTTCACCATGTCCGCCGCCGCGATCGGGCCGAGGGCGTAAGTCCCCGTACCGCCATCGTCCGGCTCCAACAGCACCAGGCCGGCGTTCGACGTCGCCACGATGGCGCCCTTGTCGTTGATCGCCAACGCATCATCCAGCGCGAGCCCGGCGGGCGCATCGCGCAGGCGCGTGTTCAGGTCGATCATGCCCTGGCGCGCGGACCACAGGAAGGCGCGCGAATCGCCGCTCGCATTGTCGGCTGAACCAACGATCTGCCCCTTGCCGTTGATGTCGATGGCGCGCGATTGCAGACCGCCGAACGTACCGAGATCGCGCATGCCGCCGGTGCGCGTCCATGCCATCGCGTGCTGCCTGTCGGTGCCGAAATCGATCACGCCGGCGGCCTGCATCTGGGGGTTCATCGCAAGCACGAAGGATTCCGTGCCCCCGGCCGTGCCGAGGTCGAGCATGCCGCCGGCGCGGGTCCACACGAAGGCGTGGTAAAGGTAGCCGTTGGCGGGCCCGGAGAAAGCGCCCGCGACCTGGTCCTTGGGACCGAGCGCGTAGGGGTAGGCATCGCCGCCGCCGGGGCCGGAGATATCGATCAGGCCGCTTGCCCGCGTCCACACGAATCCCGCGCGGTTCATGGCGGCCGTATCGGAATTGCCCGCGATCAGGTCTGCATCGTTAATCAAGCTCGCGCTGGAAAAGCTGGCGATGCCGGCCGTGAACGCGCCCAGGTCTTCGATGCCGCTGGCGGCGCTCCAGCGGAAGGCATGCGGCGGCGTCAGGCTGCCCCAGGAGGTGCCTGCCACCACGCCGCGGTTGTTGATCGCCGCCCCCGCCGACGCCGAGGCCCCGGGCACGACGCCGAGATCGACCATGCCGCTGCCGCTGCGCCACACGAAGGCATGCTCGAGGCCGGAAGGAAGCGAGGAATGGCCGGTCACCTGTCCCGCGTCGTTCAGGTCGACGGCATTGGTGCCCGGACCGCCCAGTGTGCCGATATCGGTCGTCACGGTGCCGTCGTAGAAGTAGCCGCGCGAGCCGGCGCCCGACTGCATCGAGAACGACACCTGGCCCTTGCTGTTGATGACCGGCAGTTCGCTGAGGTCCCCGCTGCCCAGGTTGATCACGCGATAGCGCGTCGGCGTTACCGCGGTCTGCGGCCCGGCAGGCCCGGCGCCATGCGCGGTCGCCAGGCCGGCGAGCAGGCAAGGCAGCAGCCAGAGCGAAGACCTTCCCGGTCCACCTGTTCCATGTAGGAGTCGCATTTTTTCCCCAAGTTAAGAAGTCAGCTAGTACTTTGAGCCGTCGGCACAGTGCCGAGTTTTGCCCAAGACTTCCGCCCATGAGGCCTGTCAACGCAAAGGAAGGATGCGAAAGCGCTGCACGCGGGTAGATATGAAAACGCCAACCTCGACGGGTTGGCGTTTTTTACGCTGATCAGTGGAAAAACAGATAGATCAGTACAAGAACGATGGCCGGCACGCCCAGAATCCACGCCAGGAAATATTTGCCCATGATCGTGCTCCTTTACGAAGTTATGCAATGAGTACGGATCCATGGTGCCTTGCAAGGATGCCATTGTCCGTACGCTAATACACAAAGTGCGCCGGCAGGCTTCCGCGCAGGACTACAATGGCCCGGCAGTTCACAACCTATCCGCGGTCTGAAGCATTCACAGGAGACTTCCATGAACATGAAATCAGTCAGCCTTGGTTCTGCAATCCTGCTTGCCGTATTCTCCCTGTCCGCACACGCGGCCGACCTGCCCGTCAAGAAGGTCAACGGCATGCTGGTCGATTCGAAGGGCATGACCGTCTATACCTTCGACAAGGACGCCGCCGGCAGTGGCAAGAGCGCCTGCAGCGGCGCCTGCGCGCAAAACTGGATGCCGGTGATGGCGGGCGACGCCACGCTGTCCCCGCCCTACTCCACCGTCACGCGCGAAGACGGCAGCAAGCAGCTCGCCTATCACGGCAAGCCGCTGTACACCTTCGTCAAGGACAAGAAGCCGGGCGACAAGGCCGGCGACAAGGTGAAGGACATGTGGCATACCGTCACCGATTAAGAAGCGATAAGCAGGTGGCGGCGTCATACACCGGTAACGATCGCGCTTGTATGATGAGTGAACTCCAGCAAGGAAAACCGGGCGCCAGGCACTCATGTACAAAAGCGACAAACGGCTGTTGATCCTCGACGCGGACGGCACGACCATCGATGCGTTTTCCGCCATCGAAGCGGCGTTCGCGCGGCACGGACTGGCGATCGGCGACGAGACCAGTTTCCGCAAGCGCCGCCACCTGCTGAAATACCTGGGGGGCTTGAAGGAGTTCCCTTCGATCATCAAGAACAATCTGCGCAAGGGCAGCCGCGCGCGGCTGGTCGACAGCCTCACCGAGGTCTACCGGCAGGAAGCCCGGCTCTACGAGGGCATTCCCGAACTGGTCCGGACCCTGATCGCGGCGCCCGACATCGCCGTCGGCATGGTCACGCGCAACATCACCAACGAGCCGCTGGAGACGCTGCGCCAACTGTTCGCACGCTACGACATCGACATCAGCGAGCTCGATTTCTTCGTCCACATCCCGCTCAGCGAGAAGAAGACCAGCCAGTTCCGCGCGATCCGCGAGCAGTTCGGCATCAACCCGGCGCGCGCCTATGTGTGCGGGGACGAGCACAAGGATTTCGCGGCCGCGATCGGCTCCGGCATGCATCCCTTCATGGTCTCCTACGGTTTCGAAGACTACGGACGGCTGACGGAAAAATTCGACATCCCGCACGAGCTGATCTCGCGCACCTCGGCCGAGCTGTGCCTGCGGGTGCGGCACGCCCTCGGCCTCGGCCACCATCCCGCTCAGCAGGTAACCCTGAACAGCAGAATACAGGCGGCCCCGAAGACCCAGTAGTCGACCGGCGCGCCCCACAACCAGTGCTTGTGCCAGGGCACGTACTCGCGCCGGAAACGGCGCCAGCCGAAGGCGGGATTGACGACGAACCAGAGGAAATCCTCGGCCACCCAGAACAGCATGATGCAGGCCAGCACCCGACCCTCCAGTCGCAGCGACCACTCGCCCATGAAGCACAGCGGGAAATGGAAGATGATGCCGATGAAGGAAAACATCCAGGCGTGGTAGCCCGTCATCGGACGGCCGCCCCAGAACAGGTCGAGCAGGCGATGGTTCTCGATCCGCCAGGTGGGCAGGTTGGCGGCCCAGCCGCCGTCTCCTTCGATCTCGACTTCGACGCGCGCAAAGAAATAGGCGGCGACCAGCACGCCGGCCAGTGTGAACTCAAGAGTGTGCATCGTGGCTTTCGGCTTGCTGCAGGACCACCGCCAGCACCTGCATGGCGGCGCGCGGGCGCCCCAGATCCCTGGCGCGGACGCGCATCGCCCTCAGCCGCGATGGACAGGCCAGCAGCGCACGGACGCGGTATTCCAGGGCCGGCAGGTCGGCGGCCTTCAGCGCAGCGCCCTGCTCGAGCAGGAAGTTGGCATTGCATTCCTCCTGCCCCGGAATCGCGGAATTGACGATCATGGGCAGGCCCATCGCCAGGCACTCGGCCGTGGTCGAGCCGCCCGGCTTGGTGATGACCAGGTCGGCGCAGGCCATCAGGCGCTCGACCTTGTCGGTATGGCCCTGCGGCGCCAGCCGGCCGGGAAAGTCGGCCGCCAGTCGCCGAAGCGCGGCCAGCTGCGCCGCATTCCTCCCCGCCAGGACGATCATCTGCAGGCCGCTGTCCGCCTCCAGCAGGCGCCGGGCCACGCCGCTCAAATCGCCGAGACCTGCCCCGCCGCCCATCAGCAGCACCGTACTCACCCAGGGGTCGAGGCCGAGCGCATGCGCGCATTCGATGCGGCCGGGACGCGCCGCGAAGCCCGGCATGACGGGGATCCCGGTGACGTGGATCGCCTGTCCGGACACGCCATGGCGGCGCAGCTGGAAAGCCACTTCCTCGCTGGCGGCAAAGTAGCCGGCGACGTGGGGATGGACCCACATGCGGTGCAGGTCGAAGTCCGTGACGTGTACCCACACCCGGCAGCGCAGGCGGCCGCTGCCGGCTTCGCGCGCCAGGATCTCGGCCGGCAGGAAGTGGGTGCAGACGACGATGTCCGGGTCGCGCCTGGCGACTTCCTCGACCAGGGGGCGGCTGTCGCGCGCTTCGATGCGGCGGCGCAGGCGGTCGATCCAGCCGTCCGCGCGCTCGCGGTTGGTCCAGCGGTAGATGGCGCTCCACAACCCCGGCATGCGCTTCACCAGGAACAGGTAGAGGTCGGTGTAGACCCGGCGCAGGCGCCGCGTGGCGAAGGCGGTGGCATCCAGGTGGCCGACGTCGGCCTGCACGCCGGCGACCGCGGCCCAGGCCTGGATGGCCTCGGCCACCCGCGTGTGCCCGGCGCCGGCGGGAACGCTGAGCAGCAGGATCTTCTTGCCGGCCATGGGCGCGTCGAAGCCGGTATCCCTCACGATCTGCATTCCCCTGGCATACGGCCCCCGAAAGATGGTTGCCGCCTACTCTAGACCGGCATCGTGACAGGAACGTGACGCGCTAGCTGTTGTGGTCGTGGTCGTGGTCGCCGGAGGCGTGGCCGAGACCGAGTCCCATGCCCATTCCCATGCCGCCGCCGCCTTCTCCTCCACCGCCACCGCCGCCCTTACCGGCGCCGGCGCCGCCTTCTCCCTTGCCGCGCGCGCCGCCGCTGCCCTGGGTGCGGGTCGGTCCCTGCAGCGGGATCGCGACATCCCGCGGCATCGGCCCCAGGTCCAGCGCCTCACGGATGAAGTCGCGCAGCGAGACCACCAGCTCCGCCGTGTGGATCGGACGTCCGGCCGCCATGTCGCTGGCGGCCTGGCCGGCCATCCGGCAGTGTTCCTCGGTGCCGAGCAGCAGGATGTCGGCCAGCGCCGCCTCGACGGCATCGCGGATGCGCCGCGAGCGCTCGGAATTCACGCGCGCCGCCTCCGCCGCTGACGGCACAGTGCCATCGGCCGCCGGCGGCGCCGCGCGCAGCTCGCGCAGGTGGGTCGGATCGACGGTCAGTTCGCCGGTGAAGGAGCCGCCCAGCGTCCGGTAGGCCGCGATCAGGGTCCGCAGGCGCTCGTTGATCTGGCGGTTCATGCGCTCGCGGCGCTGCTGGATGGTCTGCATCATCAGCACCCGGATGCCGACGCCGATCAGGGTGACGATGGCAAGGCTCATCAGCGTGGTAAACACGCCCTGCCAGGAACTGAGATCCATGTAGCGCACAGGCCCCCCCGCCCAGCGATCAGCGCACCACCTGCAGCTTCACCTGCTTGCCGTCGCGGTAGGTGTAGAGCGTCAGCGCGGCATTGTGCAGGTCGCCGTTGGGGTCGAAGGCGATGTCGCCGGTGACGCCGTGGTACTTGATCTTCGCCAGCGCCGGCAGGAACTTCGCCGGGTCGGTCGAATTCGCCTGCTGCATCGCCTGGGCGAACACCATGGTGGCGTCGTAGGCATAGGGCGCATAGGTCTGCAGCGGAATCTTGTAGCGCTGGCGGTAGCGTTCGGCGAAGGCGGCGGCGGCCTTTTCTTCTTCTGCGCTGCCGACGCCGCCGGCCACCACGCAGATCACCCTGCCGTTGCCGAGGGCGTCGCCGGCCAGCTGCGGCAGCTTTTCCGAGCACACCCCGTCGCCGGAGACGAGGGTCGCGCCGATGCCGAGCGCCTTCATCTGCTTGAGCATGGGACCGGCCACCGCATCCATGCCGCCGTAGAAGATCACGTCCGGCTTGTGGGCGCGGATCTGGGTCAGGATGGCGTTGAAGTCGGTCGCCTTGTCGTTGGTGAACTGGCGGCTGACCAGCTGGGCGCCGCCCACCGCTTTCACGCCTTTCGTGAATTCGTCGGCCAGGCCCTGGCCGAAGGCGGTGCGGTCGTCGATCACCGCGATCTTCTTCGCCTTCAGGGTCTTGATCGAATACGCCGCCAGCGTGTGGCCCACCAGGCTGTCGCTGGCCACCACGCGGAAGGCGGTCTTGTAGCCTTGCCGGGTATACAACGGCGTGGTCGCCGCCGGGGAAATCTGCGGGATGCCGGCGTTGTTGTAGATCTTCGAGGCCGGCACCGTGGTGCCCGAATTCAGGTGGCCGACCACCGCCACCACGCCGTTGTCGACCAGCTTCTGCGCCGCCGCCGTGCCCATCTTCGGATCGGCGCCGTCGTCCTCGGCCTGCAGCACGAGGCGGACCTTCCTGCCGCCGATGACCGGGGCTTTCGCATTCAGGTCGTCGATCGCCATGCGCGCGCCGTTCTCGATGTCCTTGCCCTGGTGGGCGCCGGTGCCGGACAGCGGCGACGCGCTGCCGATCCTGACGTCGAGCGGGGCCTGGGCCCGGGCGGAGGATGCGGAAAGAAGCAGCAGGACGGGCAGGATGACGGCTGGACGCATGGGCTTTCCTTTCGATGGGATGTCCGATTGTACAATCCTGCGGAAGATAACCAGATACCGGAGACGACATGCCCATCCGCCACGTCCTGCCCCGCACCATCCTCGCCCTCCTGGGCGCCGCATCCCTGCAGGCCGCGGCCGCGCCGGCCACCACCATCCTCTTCGTCGGCAACAGCTTCACCTTCGGCGCGCCGGCGGGTGCGGCGCCGCTGGTGCAGGGCTACCGGCCGGACAGCGTCACCGACCTGAACGGCACCCACATCGGCGGCGTACCCGCCCTGTTCAAGGCCTTCACCGTGCAGGCCGGCCTGGACTACGAGGTGAGCCTGGAAACCTCGCCCGGCAAGGGCGTCGACTGGCATTACGAGCACAAGCTCGCCACCATCGCCCGCCCCTTCGACAAGGTCGTTCTGCAGAGCTACAGCACGCTGGATGCCGCCAGGCCGGGCGATCCGGCCACGCTCATCAAGTATTCCGGCCTGCTGGCCCAGGCCTTCCACGACAAGAATCCGAAGGTCGACGTGCGCCTGGCCGCGACCTGGTCGCGCGCCGACCAGACCTACAAGCCGGGCGGCGCCTGGTACGGCCAGCCGGTGTACCAGATGGCGCTCGACGTGCGCGCCGGCTACGACAAGGCGGCCCGGGCGTCGCCGCTGATCGGCGGCGTGATCCCGGTCGGCCAGGCCTGGAACCGCGCGATCGCCAGCGGGCTGGCGGACCCGAATCCCTACGACGGCATGGACACGGGAATCAATCTGTGGGCGCCGGACGACTACCACGCCAGCGTCTACGGCTACTACCTGGAGGCGCTGACCATCTTCGGCAGCGTCACCGGCCGCGATCCGCGCTCACTGGGCGCCGGCGACTACGTGGCGAAGGAACTCGGCATCGGCGCCGACACCGCGGCCGCGCTGCAGAAGGTGGCGGCGGAGTCACAGGTCGCCGAAGTAGGCCATGTCGCGTCCGATGGCCGGCGGTAGTTCGCGCTTGAGCAGGTCGATCCAGGCGCGCGTCTTGGCATCCACGAAGCGGCCGGAAGGCAGCAGCGCGAAGATCGCGATCTCGGGCGAGCGCCAGCCGGGCAGGACCTGCACCAGCCGGCCGCTGCGCAGGTCGTCGACCGCGCTGTAGGCCGGCAGCAGGGCGATGCCCAGCCCGCGCAGCGCGCCGTCGAGCAGCACCTCGGCGGTATTGCCGATCAGGGGGCCTTCGGGATCCAGGGTCACGTGCTCGTCGCCGCGGTCGAGCTGCCAGCAGGAGCTGAACGAGGAGGTCACCAGCCGCAGGCAGGTGTGCCGGGCCAGGTCTTGAGGATGCTGGGGCGTGCCGCGCTGCGCGAGGTAGTCCGGCGCCGCGCACAGCACCGAGAACATGCGGCCCAGCTTCAGCGCCACCAGGGCGGAATCGGGCAGGTAGGGCGCCAGGTAGATGCTGACGTCGATGCCCTCGGCCAGCAGGTCGGGCGGGCTCTGCGAAGAGCTGTACTCGAGGATCACGCGCGGATTCGCCGCGCAGTAGGTGGAGACCAGCGGCGTCACGTAGCGGTTGCCGAAGGCCGTCATGCTCATCACCCGCAGGCGGCCGGACGACTGGTGGGCGGCGCCGCCGACCTCGCCCTCGGCCTGGGCGACCATGTCGAGGATGGCCTTGCAATGCTCGGCATAGCGCTCGCCGGCGCCGGTGGCGGAGATGCGCCGCGTGCTACGGTGCAGCAGCTTGGTCTGCAGGCGGTTTTCCAGCAGGGTCACGAGGCGCGAGACCTGCGCCTTGGACATGCCCAGGTGTTCGGCGGCGGCGGTGAAGCTGCCGCCATCCATGACGTGCACGAAGGCGTTCATCGCGTGCAGCAGTCCGTAATCGAGATCCTTGCGCATAGTCCGCCATATTACCAGCGCGCGGCGCGCGGCATCGTGCGCGCCTTAGTACTTAGTTACCCTGGTACAGCGGGTTGTCCGACACGTAGGCGGTGACGGGGTGGTTCAGCAGGCCCTGCGGCGCGATCAGCGCCAGGTCGAAGGGAACCACGTGGGCGCTGCCGTTCTGGAAGGTCCAGCTGAAGGAACGGTCGCCGACGACGAAGCGCACGGTCGAGCCGCCGGTGACGTTGACGTGGCGGGTGGCGTCGGTGACGACGATGACCTGGTCGACCGCGGCCTGGGCCGGCGCGGCATTGCCGCGGAGGTCGGCCTGTTGGACGCCGGCGAAGGCGGCGGTGCTGGCGGCGGCCAGGGTCATGGCGGTGAGGACGGGGAGGATCAGCTTGGTTTTCATGTTCGTTTCCGTTTCTATGTGCGCGGCGCCGCCACGGCGCCGCGCGTTGTTCTGGTGTGCCACCTGGCGTCGGTGGCACGTCAGTCGCTTGTTGTAGCGTTTTTCTGACAGGCAAATGGTAATCGCCGGAAACGAAGCGAAAAATAGCGATGGAGGGGATTGTTCGTTACGTATGACGTAACAATCGGACTGAAAAGACGGCGTACACGCCACAAAACGTCGTCCCCGCGAAGGCGCCTCGCTGCGCGAGGCCCCTGCGCGGGGACGACGAATTTCAAGCGACAGCGATTACCAGAAAATCACGCGATCTTCCGGCGCCAGGTACATCTTGTCGCCCGGCTTGACGTCGAAGGTCTCGTAGAAGCCCGGGTGGTTGCGCAGGCTGCCGTTGACGCGGAATTCCGCCGGCGAGTGCGGGTCCGACTTGACCTGGGCGATCAGGGCGGCGTCGCGCGCCTTGCCGCGGCGGGCCTGGGCCATGCCCATGAAGATGCGCTGCTCGGCGGTGTAGCCGTCGATCACCGGTGCCGGCTTGCCCTTCAGCGAGATCCTGTAGGCGCGGCTGGCCATGATGGCGCCGGCGTTGTCGGCGATGTTCTCGCCCAGGGTCAGCTCGCCGTTCAGGTGGTAGCCGTCGACCGGGCTGTAGCCGGCGTACTGGTTCACCAGCACCTTGGCCTTGGCGCGGAATTTCTCGCCGTCTTCCTTGGTCCACCAGTTGCGCAGGTTGCCGTCGCCGTCGTACTGCGAACCCGAGTCGTCGAAGGCATGGCTCATCTCGTGGCCGATCGAGATGCCGACCGCGCCGTAGTTGATGGCCGGCTCGGCGTCCGCGTCGTACAGCGGGGCTTGCAGGCGCGCCGCCGGGAACACGATCTCGTTCATGGTCGGGCTGTAGTAGGCGTTCACGGTCTGCGGCGTCATGCCCCATTCGCTGCGGTCGACCGGCTTGCCCAGCTTGCTGACGTTACGGTTGTGCTCGAACTCGCGGGTACGCATCACGTTGCCGACCAGGTCGTCACGCTTGATGGTGAGCGAGGAGTAATCGCGCCACTTGTCCGGATAGCCGACCTTCACCGAGATCTTTGCCAGCTTGGCCTGGGCGGCCTTCTTGGTCTCGTCGCTCATCCAGTCCAGGGTCTCGATGCGTTCCTTGTAGGCCAGCATGAAATTGTGGACCATCTCTTCGACCTGCTTCTTGCGCTCGGCCGGGAAGTAGTGCTCGACATAGACCTTGCCGACCACTTCGCCGAGGTCGCGGTTGACCTGGGCGATCGCGCGCTTCTCCAGCGGGCGGTTGACCTTGGTGCCGCTCAGCACCGCGCCGCGGAAGGCGAAGCTCTCGTCTTCGAAGGCCTGCGACAGGTAGTTCGCATAGGCGCTGATCAGGCGGAAGCTGAAGTAGGACTGCCAGGTCTCGACCGGGGTCGCGGCAATGATTTTATCCAGGCCCTGCAGGTAGGACGGCTGGCTGACCACGACTTCGGTCGCCTTGCCGACGCCGGTGTCCTTCAGGTAGGTGGCCCAGTCGAAACCCGGGGCCAGGGTCTTCAGCTCGGCGACCTTCATCTTGTTGTAGCGCTTGACCGGGTCGCGGTTCTCGACGGCGCTCCACTGCACCTTGGCGATCTCGGTTTCCAGCGCCACGATGGCCTTCGCTTCGGCGGCGGCATCCTTGTGGCCGGCCAGGCTCAGCATCTTCTCGACGTGGGCCAGGTACTTGGCGCGGGTGTCGGCTAATCTGGCCTCGTCCTGCAGGTAGAAATCGCGGTTCGGCATGCCCAGGCCCGACTGCGAGATGCCGACGATGTAGCGGGTCGAATCGCGGCTGTCCTGGCGCACGCCCATGTTCACCGGCGAACCGGCGCCGATGCGCTCGAAGTGGGCGGCCAGCCTGGCCAGCGCCTTCTTGTCCTTCAGCGCGGCGACGCGCGCCAGCTCGCCCTTCAGCGGGGCCAGGCCGAGTTCGTCGCGGCGCTGCTGGTTCACGTAGCTGGTGTAGAAGTCGCCCATCTTCTGGGTGTCGGAACCGGCTTTCGCGTTCTTGTCCTGGGCGGCCTGTTCGATCAGGGTGCGGATCTGCTGCTCGACCTTGTCGGCGGCGATGTTGAAGGCGCCCCAGCTGGAGCGGTCGTTGGGGATGTCGACGTCCTTCAGCCACTTGCCTTGCGAGTAGCGGAAGAAATCGTCCTGCGGGCGTACCGCGGCGTCCAGCGCGCCGGCGTCGACGCCGGAACGGAAGCCGGCTGCCGCGCTCGAGGCCGCCGATGGTTCAGCTGCCGCAACGTTGGCGGGCGTGCCGGCGTGGGCAAGGCTGGCGAACAGGCCCGCGATCAGGGCGCTGCACAGGGTACGCTTCATTGTGTTGTCTCCAAGGTAGATCGGGTGATTCGAACCGTCGATCCTAATTTAATCTTTGCCTGATGCCAAGGTTTCATCATGGTTTTCGCATATGCATGTGTTGCTTCGAGAATGCTTCACCTTGCGATCCCGGTTCGCCGGCCCCATCATCCCGTCATGCCCGCATCGTCCCGACTGTTCACCGCCGCGCTCGCCTGTGCCGTGTTGGCCGCGGCGCCCGCCTTCGCGCGCGACGGCGACGAACTCGCAGCCCTGATCAACGCCTACCGCGCCGCGCCCGGCAGCTGCGCGGGCCGCGCCGTCCGCCCGCTCGCGCCGCTGGCGAACGAGACCGCATTGGCCAGGCTGCGCATCGGCTTCGGCACCTTTCTCGAACCGGCCCTGAAGCAGGCCGGCTACGCGGCCGACCGCGCCGAGATGATCTCGGTGAGCGGGCCGCAGGATGCGCAGGCAGCGCTGGACGTCATCCGCGGCAAGTACTGCGGCCGTATCCTGAGCGCCGAGTTCTCGGCGGTCGGCGTTTCGCGCAGCGGCAACGAGTGGCAGGTGATCCTGGCCCATCCGCTGGTCTACCCTGCCCTGCCCGATCCGGCGCAACTGAGCCAGGAACTGCTGGCCCGCGTCAACGAGGCGCGCGCCACGCCGCGCAACTGCGGCGCCCAGGCCTTTGGCGCGGCCCCGCCCCTGGCCTGGAACGAGACCCTCGCCGCGGCCGCCCTGGGCCACAGCCAGGACATGGCCGCCAAGCACTACCACAGCCACAAGGAACCAGGCGGCAGCGACCCGCCCGAGCGCGCCACCCGATCCGGCTACCACTGGAGCCGGATCGGCGAGAACATCGCCTCCGGCCAGCGCACGGTGGCGCAAGCCGTGAGCGACTGGCTGGGCAGCCCCGGCCATTGCGCCAACATCATGAATCCGGCTTTCACGGAGATGGGCGCGGCCTATGCCGTGAATCCGGCCAACGAGAACCGCACGCCCTTCTGGACCCAGATGTTCGGCCGGCCAACAGGGCAGTAAGGGACCTGCCATGTTTTCCGCTATCGTTTCGATAGCGACAATTAAATAGCACGCTATTTAATTTCGCGCTATGATTCATCCCATCGAAGCACACGACACACACGACACATCAACCACGAAAGGGTAAAGCGATGACCACCAAGCTCGACAAGGTCCTGTACACCGCAAAAGCACACACCACCGGCGGCCGCGAAGGCCGTTCCGTCTCCAGCGACAAGCTGCTGGACGTGCGCCTGGCGCCGCCGACGGAAATGGGCGGCAAGGGTGACGCCACCAATCCGGAACAGCTGTTCGCCGCCGGCTACTCGGCCTGCTTCATGGGCGCGATGAAATTCGTCGCCGGCCAGAAGAAGATCGCGGTGCCGGCCGATGCGGCCATCGACGCCAGCGTCTCGATCGGCCCGATCCCGGCCGGTTTCGGCCTGGCGGTGGAACTGGCGGTAAGCCTGCCGGGCATGGACCGTGCGCAGGCACAGGAACTGGTCGAAGCCGCCCACGGCGTCTGCCCCTACTCGAACGCGACCCGCGGCAACATCGACGTCACCCTGACCCTGGTGTAAACGCCGGCCTCAGCCGGATTCAAAAGCGCCGCCCTTCGGGGTCGGCGCTTTTTTTTCGCCCATGCCGAGTGAATTTATATTTTCTATCGGATCCATATAAATAGATAGATTGCGCATATGAGATGAAAGCTCTACCATGGATTCATCAATAAACGCTATCGAACCCTTGAAACCGATAGAAAATCATCCTCACAGGAGCTGACATGACCGATCTCACCACCGCCTCCGGCATTCCCGTCACCGACAACCAGAACTCGATCACCGCCGGTCCGCGCGGTCCGGTCCTGCTGCAGGATTTCCACCTGATCGAAAAGCTCCAGCACTTCAACCGCGAGCGCATCCCCGAGCGCGTGGTCCACGCCAAGGGCTCGGGCGCCTACGGCAGCTTCACCGTCACCCATGACATCAGCAAGTACACGAAAGCGAAGCTGTTCAGCGAGATCGGCAAGCAGACCGAGACCTTCCTGCGCTTCTCGACGGTCGGCGGCGAAAAGGGTTCGGCCGACACCGAACGCGATCCGCGCGGTTTCGCCCTGCGCTTCTATACCGAGGAAGGCAACTGGGACCTGGTCGGCAACAACACCCCGACTTTCTTCCTGAAGGACGGCATCAAGTTCCCGGACTTCATCCACACCCAGAAGCGCGATCCGCAGACCAACCTGAAATCGGCCCAGCATGTCTGGGACTTCTGGAGCCGCGCGCCGGAAAGCCTGCACCAGGTGACGATTCTGTTTTCAAGCCGCGGCACCCCGGACGGCTACCGCCACATGGACGGCTTCGGCAGCCACACCTACAGCCTGATCAACGAGGAAGGCCGGCGCGTGTGGGTCAAGTGGCACTTCAAGACCCTGCAGGGCATCAAGAACCTGCCTGCCGCCGAGGCGGTGCGCCTGGCCGGCGTCGACCCGGACTACGCCCAGCGCGACCTGTTCAACGCGATCGCGAAAGGCGACTATCCGCGCTGGAGCGTCGAGATCCAGGTGATGGACGACGAACAGCGCGCCGCCTGGGAAGCGAAAACCGGCTGGGATGCGTTCGACCTGACCAAGGTCTGGCCCCAGGGCGATTTCCCGCGCATCCCGGTCGGCATCCTGGAACTGAACCGCAATCCGGACAACTACCACGCCGACGTCGAGCAGGCCGCGCTGTCGCCGTCGAATATCGTGCCGGGCCTGGGCTACAGCCCGGACAAGATGCTGCAGGCGCGCCTGTTCGCCTACCACGACGCCCAGCTCTACCGTGTCGGCACCAACCACCAGCACCTGCCGGTGAACCGTCCGCGCTGCCCCTTCCACAACCAGCAGCGCGACGGCGCGATGGCGATCGCCAACGGCGGCGCTGCGCCCAACTACGATCCCGTGCGCGCCGGCGTCCCGGCGGCGGGCGGTTTCGGCCACGGCGACGCCGGCTGGCAGCTCGAGGGAACGGCGGGCCGCTACGACACCCGCGCCCTTGACGATCACTTCAGCCAGGCCGGCAATCTGTTCCGCCTGCTGGACGAAGAAGAAAAGCGCAACCTGATCGAGAACATCGCCGGCTCCCTCTCCCAGGCCGATGCCGCGATCCAGGACCGCCAGATCGGGCACTTCCTGAAGGCCGATCCGGCTTATGGCCAGGGCGTGGCGGAGGCGATCAAGGCGCGCGCGAACAAGGCCTGATCAGGACGGACTGCGGTCAGCCGCCGTGGCGCTCCAGCCAGGGCACGATGACCGCGGCGAGGCGCGCCGGCGCCTCGATCGGGATCATGTGCCCGCTATCCTCGATCACCTCGAGGGTGGCGCCCGGGATGCCGGCCTGCAGCTCGCGCGCCTCCTCCAGGCTGCGCAACTGGTCCTGGGCGGCCGCCACCACCAGGGTCGGGCAGCGGATTTCAATCAGGCGATCGAGGTCGCCGGGGCGCTCCAGCATCGACTGGCGCCGGAACACCTCGCCTCCCAGCCGCACCCCCATCGCCCGCACCCGCTCGATCAGCGCCTCGTTGTCGCGCTGCTTCGGATGCAGCGACGACGCCACCGCAATGCGGCTCAGGCCACTGAAGGCAAGCGACGGCGCCGCCTTGCCGATGGCGCCCTTGCGCTGCCTGAGCGCCGGGCTGTCGGGACGGGTCGAGGTGGCGATCAGCACCAGCGCCCGCACCCGCTCCGGCGCCAGGCGGGCGATCTCGCGCGCGACGTAGCCGCCCATCGAAAAGCCGACCAGCAGGAAAGACGGCGGTGCCGTCTCGAGCGCCCGGCGCGCCATCGCCTCGATCGTGCCGTCGTGGCGCAGGTCGGCGTGGTGGACCGGCGCGAAGCGCGCCAGCGGCACCTCGAGGTCGCGCCACAGGGTGTCGTCGGCCATGAAGCCGGGGACGAGCAGAAGAGCCATCGGATGATCCTTTCTGGGTAAGGTAGCAATTTTAGGGGCCTGAGCCTGCGGTTGCCTCACCGGGGTTTCCATGTCAGCATGCGGTGTCAGGTATCAAGTACCAGGAAATACGCAAGGAGAAAGAATGAGTCTTCCCAACCATCAGCTGAGCATGACGGTGCTGATGACCCCCGATACCGCCAATTTTTCCGGCAACGTCCACGGCGGCCACATCCTCAAGCTGCTCGACCAGGTGGCCTATGCCTGCGCCAGCCGCTATGCCGGCGCCTATGTGGTGACGATGAGCGTCGACCAGGTCACCTTCCGCCAGCCCATCCACGTGGGCGAGCTGGTGACCTTCCTGGCGGCCGTCAACTATACCGGCCATAGCTCGATGGAAATCGGCATCAAGGTGCTGGCCGAGAGCATCCGTACCCAGGAAGTACGCCACGTGAACAGCTGTTTCTTCACCATGGTGGCCGTCGGCGACGACAAGAAACCGGTGGCGGTGCCGCCACTGCAGCCGTCCACGCCCGACGAAGCCCGCCGTTTCGAAGAAGCGAAAGGGCGCAAGGAACTACGCCTGGCGCTCGACCGCCAGCACGCCGAGCGCGCCAAGGCACGCGCCTGACCCTCCCATCCTCCTGACCGCACACAGGCGCCGACCGGCGCCTGTTTGCGTTTACTGCCTCTTCGCCGCTGCGCCGGCGTAATCGTTGTCGGCAATCTTTACACCCGCTCGAACGCGGCTCAGCCTTGCTCCGGCGTCTTCCTCACCCCGCTTTGCCGATCGTATCGACAACGGCCTTCACAGGAGAATTGTTAATTTTACGTGAAATTTCCTTGTGTCATTTATGAGCATAGAATTTCATTTAATTCAATGGAACAACAGTAATTTCTTGTTAAAAATTACTTTCCAGTCGAAAAATCTTACATTTTGATGACATTTTTGCTTTTGTTAAAATTTCCCTATACGAAATCAATTGCTTACAGTCCTGGCACGTATCGTGCAATACATACGCCGTTGGCTACCCGCCAATCCGGGGCGCGAGGCAAGGCCCACCCATCGTTCATACACAGGAGCGCAATACAAATGATAAAGAAAGCGTTAGCCGCAATGGCACTTGCAGGAACGGCGATGTCGGCACAGGCCGGGGTCGTGCTCAGCGAGGGATTCGAGAACGTGGCAGGCCTGGCCGCCAAGGGATGGGTATTCACCAACAACAGTACCCCGGGCGGCCTCACTCCCGGCTGGTTCCAGGGCGACCAGAACATCTTCGGCGGCCAGGCGGGCAGCCCCTACTCGTACGCGGCAGCGAATTACAACGGTGCACCCGCCGGCGGCACGCTCAATGCCTGGATGCTGACCCCGATCTTCGACGCCAGCCATGGCGCCACCGTCTCCTTCTACCTGCGAGCCGACCACCTCGACGGTTATTTCGACCAGATCAACTTCGGCTTCGTGAATGCCAACGGCACCCTGACCGGCCTGGGCCTGACCTCGGTCAGCGCGGTCCCGGACAGCGACTGGGTCAAGTACACCGCTTCGGTCGGCACCAGCACGCTGGGCTCGGTCCGCTTCGCCTTCCAGTACACCGGCTCGGCCGACAACGCCAACTATGCCGGCGTGGACAGCCTGCGCGTCGACTTGCCGGAACCGGCCAGCATGGCGCTGATCGTCGGCGGCCTGCTGGGCCTGGGCGCGGCACGCCGCCGTTCGCGCGCCTGATCATTCCCGTCACGATTTCTGGAGACTCTCATGTCGAAACTGAATTCCATCCAGCGCCTGCTGGGCACCGGCGCCGCCGGACTGGCCCTGTGCGCCTTCGTCCTGCCCGCCGGCGCCCAACAGGCGCAGCAGGAAGCCGTGCAATCCACCGATTCGCAAACCGTGACCCGTGACGCCGACACCGGCAAGCTGCGCCCGGCCACCGCCGCCGAACAGGCCACCCTGCAATCGCTCAAGGCCAATCTGGCGCGCGAAGCGCCCAAGCCGACCCTGCAGAAATTCCACCTCAACGGCGCCACCGGCGTACGCCTGACCGACGAGTTCCTGACCGCTTCGACGGTCGTGCGCACCGCCGACGGCAAGCTCGAAATGGTCTGCACCGACGCGCATGGCAGCCAACCCGCCGCTGCCCATGTCCATTCCGCCGCCAACACCCCAGTTACGGAGTAATCCATGCTCACCCCCGTCATTTCGCGTTCGCTGATCGCCGCCGCCTGCGCCCTGACCTGCCTGGCTACCCAGGCCGCCACGATCAACATCACCAGCCGCGACCCGGCCGGCAAGGGCTTCAACGACCCGACCCCGGTGGCACCGGTGGGCGGCAACCCGGGCACCACCCTGGGCGAGCAGCGCTGGAACGTCTACCGCTACGTGGCCGGCATCTGGGAAAAGAACCTGCAGAGCAACGTCACCATCAACGTCAGCGCGGGCTGGGAAGCCCTGACCTGCAGCGCGACCTCGGCCACCCTCGGCAGCGCCGGCGCGTGGAACATCTGGCGCGACTTCCCGAACGCCAAGCCTGGCACCTGGTATCCGCAAGCGCTGGCCAACAAGCTGGCCGGCAGCGACCTGAGCGCCGGCCAGCCGGACGACGGCAGCGGCTACGGCAACGTCGACATCAAGACCCAGTTCAACATCAACCTGGGCAACACGGGCTGCCTGGACGGCTCGCCGTTCTACCTGGGCCTGGACGGCAATGCCGGCTCCAAGGTCAACTTCGTCGAGACCCTGCTGCACGAACTGGGCCACGGCCTGGGCTTCTCGGTGCTGACCGTGCAGACCTCGACCGGCAACCGCCTGAACGCCGCAGGCACCGGCTACGTCGCCACCGGCGGCACGCCCAGCATCTGGGAACAGTACATGTATGACAACACGGCCAAGAAGACCTGGCTGAACATGACTTCCCTGGAGCGCCGTGCCTCGGCCATCAACCCGCTGCAACTGGCCTGGATCGGCCCGAACGTGAAGGCAGGCGCCGGCATGCTCAAGCGCATCCCGATCATCCAGACCAATTCGCCGGCGCCCGGCGGCAGCATGAACATCGACTTCAACACGGCCAGCTTCGGCCCGCTGCCCCCGAGCAGCGGCACCCTGGGCGTCCTGGCCAACGTTGCAACCCAGGCCGGCGAAGCGGGTCCGGGCTGCAGCCCCTTCGACGCCGCCAACACGGCAGCGGTGAAAGGCAAGGTGGCGATCATCAGCCGCGGCAGCTGCCCCTTCGTCGACAAGGTCAGGAACGCGCAGAATGCCGGCGCGGTCGGCGTGATCCTGGCGAACAACGCAGCCGGTGCCCTGATCCCTGGCGGCAGCGACGGCAGCATCGTCATCCCGGCGGTCGGCGTCACCCAGGCCGACGGCAACGCGCTGAAGTCCGCCGTCAACACCGCCGTCGCCTACGGCAGCCGCAGCAAGCCGGGCACCGTCACCGCCGTCCTGACCGTCGATCCGGTGCGCATCGCCGGTGCGGACGCCAACGGCAACCCGCTGCTGTACACGCCGAACCCGCTGGTGTCGGGCTCGTCGGTATCGCACTGGGACGTGACCGCCTTCCCGAACCTGCTGATGGAGCCGAACATCAACCCCGACCTGACCACCGTCGTGGTGCCGCCGTACGACCTGACGCTGCCGCTGCTGAAGGATCTGGGCTGGTAATCGGCCGAGCTTCGCGGAACGTGGCGCCTTGTGCACGAAATTATGGATTTATCGTAACTTCGTGCTACAATGCGCCGCCTTGGCCTGGTAGCTCAGTTGGTAGAGCAGAGGATTGAAAATCCTTGTGTCGGTGGTTCGATTCCGCCCCGGGCCACCAAGAATGCCGTGAACAAAAACGCCAACCCATGCGGGTTGGCGTTTTTGTTTATGGCGCCAGGAATCTTCCTGTATGCCTGGTAGCACAACATCCATGCTGGCGCATGGCATGTCGATTGGCCCCTTGATGAAAGCTTATGCGCGACGCATTGCGGACCGGCGTTGACCGTCTCGGCGTGAAATAGAGCACACGGGACGCCGATTAGGCGTATGCTTTTGTTATTCAAGCGCCGTACTGCATGAAGTGACCCACACTGCCTGGTCGCGGTAATTCAACGGCAATGCACGGAACACGGCCGCTAGTGACGGCCACTCCCGGCACGACGCAAGTAGTACAGGGGAGCGTGCGAGGTCTCTACCGGTCGTCGCCACACTCGACGGCATGACACATCCCCGCCCCGCCCGCCACTCCTGCTTGCAACGGTCACATCGGGAGTACATCATGCGCCACACATTGAAAGCCGTCTTCGCTCACCGAAGCGATGCCCAGCACGTCCTGGACGAATTGCTTGCCTCTGGATATTCGCCCGCCGATACGGCCCTGTCGAACGAGCTCCCAACTACGCAAGACGACGACGCCGGATTGGACGGCGAGGACGCAAAAGCCGGCGGCCCGGTAAAACGACTCGCCGCGAGGCTGTTCCACACCGGACAGCGCGAGCATAGCGTCGCATATTCCGATGCATTCCTGCGCGGACACCACGTCGTGACGCTCACGGCCGATTCCGAACCGGATATCGCGCGCGCGGTCGCCATCATCGAGCGCTTCGGTCCGCTCGGCATCGAAACGCACGATGACGATTGGGACCATGGCAGCGTCGGCGCTGGACGAGGTGCCGGCCGGATGGCCCGCGCCTACCCGCCCGGTACCGAGCCAGGCGCCCTGCAGAGCCGCGCCCATGAAGACAGTCGCTACTTCGGCACCCAGCGTGCCGATGCGCCGCCGACCGGCAACACCTTCCAGGAAATAATGGGCGCGGACTCCCAATGGGTTCATCCCGACGACGGCAGGCTATATGTCCACACCCCGCCCACCTTTGCGGATTCGCACGGCGCGGTACACGGCGACGACATGGCGGCCTACCGCTATGGCAAGGAGATGCGTACCAGTGACAAGTACCGCAACCGTTCCTGGGACGAGGTCGAGCCCAGCTTGAAGAACGGCTGGGAAGCAGGCGCGAACGGCGCTGCGACCTGGGACGAAAGCAGGAATGCCGTACGCCGCGGCTGGAACAGCACCTCACCCGACATCGACGACGACAGTTATTACCGTACCCACTGGAACGCAATATACGCGCACGGTGCCAGCGATAGCGAGTACGGGGAGCACGCCCCGGCCTCCCCGTCCGACAGCGAAGCACAGCGCAGCGAGAATTATCGCAGCCGCGATTGGCGGAGCTCCCCTTCCGATGTCGAGGACGCCTGGAACGCGCGCCACGCGGGGCAACTATCGTCATGGGGAAACTTCAAGAATGCCGTAACCCATGGCTGGAACCGGATTCGGCTGGATACGGATACAAAGGAGACTGCCGGCCATTCATACGAAACGAGGCCCGGCACTGAAACGACGCACATGGCCACGCCCGAAGTGCCAGGGGAAACCGAACACGCAGGCAGTGCCGCGCCGGTCTGGGCCAAAGTGAAGGCGGCGGTACGCCATGGCTGGGAGCGCGTAAGGTCTTGATCGGTGCGTCCGCGCGATGCGCACTCCCGAAAAGGGAGCGCCGCCACTGGATGCCATTATCTGTACAGGAAATTTCCGTGGAAATTCGCGATGTTGCCATACCGGTCGTGCTGCAGGATGCCATGTCCCGCCAGGCACAGGCCGAACGCAAAAAGCAGGCGCGGGTCATCCTTGGTTCCGCCGAAGCCGCCATTGCCGGGAAATTCGTCGAATAGCCTGAACCCGTCAGCTGCTTCGCTGACACCAAATGCATCGGCACCTGTCGCTCCAGCAGACGTCTGGAACAAGGCTGCCGCCTGATTGAACGAGCAAGCGAAAAGAGGCAGGTCATGCGCCACGATCTCACAGCAGTCTTCAACAACCCGGTCGACGCCCAGGATGTACTGGACGAATTGCTCCGCTCCGGGTTTCCGCGCTCCGAAACCTCACTCGTCAGTCCTCCCGAGGTTGACGATACCAAACGCGTAGCCGACGCCGGTCACGGGGGAACGCTCAAGCAGATACTCACGCGGCTATTCGGGCCCTGGCACCATGCACCTGAGAGAATAGACGAATCGGCCTTCCTGCCCGGACGCCACGTCATCACCCTTACCGGAGCGCTTGAACTCGATTCCGTTCGGGCCATTGGCATCATGGAGCGCTCCAACCCCGTCTATATCGAAGACAGGCATAAGCAAGCCGGGCATGGCCCTGTTGGCGCGGTGTCGAAGCCGCCCGCCAAACGAAGCTTCCGCGTGCATAAGAGGCCATCGCGTTGACGAGTGCCTTGCCGTGACACGGTCAGTCGGGCATCCCTCACCACGAGGGGAAGCCGCAAACGGCGCTCGACTCAGGGCTTCGCCGCCGCCAGCGCCTGCGCGATCCAGCCATCGAACAGCTGCTGGTGGTATTTGATCCAGCCTGCCGTATGGCGCGCGATATCGGCCTGGCTGTTTTCGCCGGCCCGCATGCGCTCGTTTTGCGCATTGATGTCGGCGATCGGCAGGCGCATGACTTCGAACAGCTTCACGGCCGCGGGATTCCTGTCGGCCCAGGCGCGGTTCACGACGATGCGCGTCGTGTTGACGGCAAACCCATAGTCGCTGCCGTCGTCGAGACGGGTATTCGCGTTCTGCGGATTCGACGAAAACGGCACCTGCAGCCAGACCACATCCTTGCCCGGCACCAGCACCCCGCTCACCCAGTAAGGTGTCCAGGTGTAGTACAGGATCGGTTCGCCGCGCTGGTAACGGCCGATGGTATCGGCGATCAGGGCCGAATAACTGCCCTGCACATGCTTGACCGTGGCGCGCAGCTTGTAGGCGTCCATGTGGTTTTCGATCATCGCTTCGCAGCCCCAGCCCGGATTGCAGCCGGTCAGGTCGGCCTTGCCGTCGCCGTCCTGGTCGAACAGCTTCGCCAGCGCCGGGTCGCGCAACTGGCCGATATTCGTGATGTGGTACTTGTCGGCCGTCGCCTTGTCGATCAGGTAGCCTTGCGCGGCCGGACCGGCGTATTGGCCTACGCGCAGCAGCTTGCCGTCGCCGCCGGCATTGTCGTAATAGTCCTGGTGCAGGGGGTCCCAATGCACGGCCAGGAAGGTCGCGTCGCCGTTGGCAATCGCAATGTGCGCGGTCGGATAGTCGACTTCCTTGATCGGCTGCGTCTCGTAGCCCAGCTTTTCCAGGGCGCGGTCGACCAGCATGGTCTGGAAGGTTTCTTCGGCGATCGGGCTTTGCAGCGCCTGTACCTTGATGCCCTTGCCGGGCAGCCCGGCATCCGGCGTTTGCGCCATGGCCAGGCTAGTGGTCAGGGCAAGCGCGGCAAGCGCCAGGGCCGAGAACCACCGGAACCTGCGCTGCGCCTTGTGCGTGACTTCGTAGTGTTCGATACGATCCATTAGTTTCCCTTCTTCTTATTGTGCAGTGACGGACCTGGCGGGCGCCGACGCTTCGCCGCGCGCCGGACCGCCGCGCGCCAGGCGCAGGATGAAGCCGGCCGGGCCCGTCTGGTACCAGTGGCGCACGCCGCGGCGCGGTTTCCCCAGTGCCTGCGTCAGGCGGTCCAGGGTGATGGCCAGCAGCACGATGCCGAGGCCGCCCACGGTGGCCAGACCCATGTCCAGGCGGCCAATCCCGCGCAGCACCATCTGGCCCAGGCCGCCGACCGCGATCATCGAGGCGATCACCACCATCGACAGCGACAGCATCAGCGACTGGTTGATGCCGGCCATGATCGACGGCATGGCCAGCGGGAACTGCACGCGGGTCAGCAGCTGCCAGGGGGAAGCGCCATAGGCGCGCGCCGCTTCGACCAGGTCGGGACGGACCTGGCGAATGCCCAGGTTGGTCAGGCGCACCAGCGGCGGCAGGGCGAAGATGATGGTCACGATCACGCCGGGCGCATTGCCGATCCCAAACAGCATGACCACCGGCACCAGGTACACGAAGGCGGGCGTGGTCTGCATGGCGTCCAGCAGCGGGCGCAGGATATTCTGCGCGCGCTCGCTGCTGGCCAGGAAGATCCCCAGCGGCAAACCGATCGCCAGGCAGAAAGCCAGCGAGGTCAGCACCAGCGACAGGGTGATCATCGCTTCCGGCCAGACGCCCAGCATCGACAGGGCCAGCAGCGCCAGCACGGTGCCGACGGTCAGCGCGCGGCTGGTGAATTGCCAGGCCAGCAGGCCGATGATGGCGATCACCACCATCGACGGTGCGGCCAGCAGCAGCTCGCCCATGCCGCCCAGGGTGGCGTCGATCGGCGCGCGCACGGCCTGGAAGAACGGCCGGCAATGCGCGACCACCCAGCCCAGGCCCTGGTTGATCCAGGATTCCAGCGGCAGCGAACCATCGAAGAGTTGCGTCAGCTGGAAGCCGCCGGCGGGGTCGGGCGTGACGGCCGGCGCCGCCGCGTCGAGCCAGGAAGTATCGGTCGGCGGGGTCGGCAGCCACGGGTTCGCCTGGGCGGTGACGGTACTGGGATTCATGCTTGTCCTTTCTGTGTTTGTGGCTCGGCAATGGGAGGCGTATCGCGGTCGAGGAACCTCAGCAAGGTGGTCTTGCTGATGGCGCCGCGGAAGCTGCCGTCGCTGGCCACCACCGGCACCGCATACGGCAGTTGCGCCACTTGCCCGAACAGGCCCGCAACGGGCTCGTCCGCATTAATGGTCTGCACATCCGGCAGGTAGGCGTGCGACAGGCCCAGCGGACCGGTATGGCCGTCGAGCGCGCTGCGCAGCGAATCGGCCGACACCACCCCGAGGAACTGGCGCCGCGGATTGACGACATAGGCGTAGGCCCGGTCCTGCTCTTCCAGCATCGACAGCGCCGCGCGCGAACCGCGGCTCGGCGATTCCGACACCACGATCTGGCTCTTGCGGGCGATGTCGCCGGCCTTGAAGACGGCCGCCGCATCGACGCCGCGCACGAAGTTGCGCACGTAATCGTTGGCGGGCTTGCGCAGGATTTCCTCGGGCGTGCCCACTTGCACCACATGCCCGTCCTTCATGATGGCGACCCGGTCGCCGATGCGCATGGCTTCATCGAGGTCGTGCGAAATGAAGACGATGGTGCGGCGCTTGATCTGCTGCAGGCGCAGCAGCTCCGATTGCATTTCCGTGCGCATGATGGGATCGAGCGCGGAGAATGCCTCGTCCATCAGCAGGATCGACGGGTCGCAAGCAAGGGCGCGCGCCAGTCCCACGCGTTGCTGCATACCGCCGGACAATTCGTCGGGATAACTGGCGTCGTAGGCCGCGAGGCCCACCTGCTCGAGCGCCTGCCGGGCCAGCGCATGGCGCTCGGCCTTGGGAATGCCGGCCAGTTCCATGCCGAAGGCCGTGTTGTCCAGCACGGACACATGCGGCAGCAGGGCGAAGGACTGGAACACCATGCTGATGTCCTTGCGGCGCAGGGCGCGCAGCTGCGCATCCGGCAGCGTATTGATGTCTTCGCCGTCGATCAGGATGCGGCCGGCGGTCGGCTCGACCAGGCGGTTCAGCATGCGCACCAGGGTCGACTTGCCCGAACCGGACAGTCCCATGATGACGAAGATCTCGCCCGCCTCGATGGTAAAGCTGGCGTCGAACACGCCGATCGTGCATTCGGTCTCGGCCAGGATTTCCTGCTTGCCGGCTCCTTGCCGGACCAGTTCCAATGCCTGTTCCGGCTGGTCGCCGTAGACCTTGAAGACATGGTCGATGATGATTTGTTTTGCCACGTAGTGGTTCTCCTTCGATTTTGCAAAGGCAATGAAACCCTGGGCCGTTGGCGATGCAACGGCGCATCGGCGTGCGCAAGCGACGAACAGGACGAGGCACGCTTTTCCGGCGGCGTTGGTGCCGGTACCAGGGTGTCATGGGCGCGTTAAAAGAGGCTGGGTTTCAGGACTTTTAACGACGGATACGGGCGCTGGGGCCCAAGAATTATTTCCTGCTCGTTGAGAGGAAATACGGTACTGCGGAGATACTTTTGAACAAATATATTGCTGGAATGATAGCGCAAACAGACGCAAAAGTCCAGTAGCCTTCCAAACTGGAATGTGCTAGTGATGTTTCGCCAAGGCGAAAACCGGTACGCTCAGGGGGTGATTGCCGCTTCGATCGCTTGCGCATACTGCGCGGCGCCGGCCCTGGCGCCGCAGGCCTGCATATCGTCGTACAACCACATGAAACCGCCGGTAATGCCGGCCGCCGCCTTCCACGCGCTCATCTTTTTCCGCACGACGGCCGGCGAATCTCCCTGCCGGCAAGCCTTGCCGTGCAGGGACCACAGGCCCGGGTTCACGCGCATGCCCATCGCCGACGACCAGGCAGCGGGATCGTTGCGCGCGCCGCCGTCGTAGACCTGCAGGTAGATGGTGTCGACCTTGCCGCCGAGCGCATCCTTCAGGCTGCGCCAGTAGGCCTGCTTCGTGTAGGGCACCAGCGCGAGTTTGTAGCCCAGGGCCGCCAGCATCGTGCCGAAGCGGGCCGACGACGCCAGGTCGTAGGTACTTTCGTCGTCGAAGTTGGCGGCATCGGCGCCGGTCGCGGCTCTCAAGGCCTGGAAGTTGCGGTACAGGATGCTGCTCGGGCCGCTGCCCTGGGCGGCGACCAGGTCGCGAATCGCCGCGAAATCATTGGTGCCGCCCGAACCGATCGACACCTCGATGCGCCTGACCCCGGTCGGCTGCCGCTTGAGCGTGGCAAGCCGGGACGGCCAGTCCGGATCGCCCACGTAGCGGCCGTTGGCCACGAGCAGCTTGTCGTTGAGAATGAGGTTGCCGCTTTTGGCGTCGACGTGGATGCTCCACAGGATCACCGTGTCGAAGCCGGATGCGCGCAGGTCGTCCATTACCGCCTGGCCGCCGCTGTAGAAGGGGCCGCCGCCGAAGACCGCGGAATGATGGGGATTACCCGGTGCCGGGGCGGCGGCGAAGCTGGCGAAGGTGGCCAGAGTGCCGGCCAGGGCGCAGGCCAGCAGCGACGGCCGAAGACGAGCGAACATGCATGACTCCGATGTGAAGGATGAGCGATCGTTCCGGATAGTACAAAGGAAGCGTCGGCCGTTTCAGCAAATCCCCCGCATCGGGCTGCAATTTAGTGCTGTTTCCTAAACAAGCGGACGATTAGTGCAGCCTTGCCAGCGCAATCAGGGTCAGCGTGACGGTGATCGCGCCGCCGATGCGGGTGGCGATCTGCGCGAAGGGCATCAGCTGCATGCGGTTGGCGGCGGTCAGGATGGCGACGTCGCCGGTGCCGCCCTGGCCGCTGTGGCAGGCGTTGACGATCGCCGCCTCGATCGGATACATGTTCATCTTGCGGCCCACCACGAAGCCGGTGGCCATCAGGGTCACGACGGTCGACACGATGATGACCAGGTTGCTCACGTTGAAGGCGGCGACCAGCTTGTCCCAGGGCGTCATCGAGGCGCCGATGGCGAACAGCAGCGGATAGGTGACCGCGGTCGAGAAGAATTTATACACGACGTAGGAGCTTTGCTGCAGCTGGGGCGAGACGCCGCGCGACAGCTTGAACATCACGGCGACGAACAGCATCACCACCGGCGCCGGGAACTCGAACAGGCGGAAGGCCAGCATGCCCACCATGTAGAGCGAGATCGAGGTGATGCCGGCCGCCGCGATATGGCCGATGTCCATGTGCAGGGGAATGACTTCGGCCAGCGGCTTCGCATCGTCCTGCTCGCCCGGCTGCAGGCGGCCTTCGCCGGTCAGGTGCGGATGCTTCTTGCCGATCGCGTTCAGCATGCCGGCCAGCAGGATCGCCGTCAGGCTGCCCAGCATCACCGGCGGCAGTACCTGGGCGAAGATCTCGCCCTGGGCCTCGTGCAGGATGCCGGCATAGCCGATCGACAGCGGGATCGCGCCTTCGCCGACGCCGCCGGCCATGATCGGCGCGACCAGGTAGAAGAAGGTGTGGAAGGCGCCCTTGCCCAGCGCCACGCCGACGGCGGTGCCGACGATGCCGGCCGCCACCGAGCCGACGGCCAGCGGGACGAAGATCTTGACGAAGCCCTTGATGAGCACCGACCTGTCCATGCTCAGGATGCTGCCCACGATGATGGACGAGATGAACAGGTAGAGGAAGTTGGTGGACTTGGTGAAGTCGACCACGTTCTTCAGCACCGGCGCCGGGATCAGGTGGCTGAAGGCCAGGTAGGACGGGATGAAGGTGGCGAAGATCGCGGCGGCGCCGATGTTGCGGAAGAACGGCAGGCGCTTGCCCAGTTCCGCGCACGAGAAGCCGCCGACGGTCAGGATGGCGATCGAGACGCAGATATCGTTCGGCACCTTGCCGGTCGCGACGAAGCCGCCGATCAGCGCCAGCAGCAGCAGATAGACCGGCAGCGGGACGATGCCGAGACGCATGTCCATCAGTTTCCAGAACGGAAGGGACCTGGATGGGGCGGACGCTTGTACCTCGGTCTGGGCTTGGGCCGGCGCGTTTTGGAGCGGGAGTCGGTTAGCGTTTTTCATGAATACCAACGATAGGTCTGGTGAATATGACGCCACTCTAACCGTGCTTCCCCTTCAATTAGCTTTCAGTGTTCGAGCTCGATGCGCCGCACGTTTTCGTCCGGCAGCGGGATGCGCAGGCGCCGCGTGGCCGGATCGAAGTGCGCGTCCTCCACCGGCTTGCCGTCGATGCGGATGGCGGCCGGCGGCTTGTCGATGCCGAGGAACTCGACGGCGCCCACGCGCTGGTAGCCGGCATTCGGCGGGATCTCCAGCCGCAGGCCGCCCTCCTCCTGCCGCATCCCGATGGTGCGCGATGCCCCACTGCGGTAGCCGTAGCCGTCGCCGGCATCCTGGAACACGTGGCTGCTGCCGGTGGCGCCGGCGGCGACAAGCAGGGTCATTGGCACCGTCTTCATCTCGCCCGTGTGCTGCACCACCGGCGCCGTCGGAATGCCGGCGCCGGCGCGGACGAACAGCGGCAGCCGGTCCAGCGGCGCGGCCACCTGCGCCACCGTGCCGCCCGCATGCCGGCTGCCGTCCCACCAAGCGATCCAGGCATCGCCCTTCGGGAAAACCACTTCGCGGCTGGTCTGCCCTTCCTGCAGCACCGGCGCCACCAGCAGGTCGCCGCCGAGCAGGAACTGGTCGTCGACCAGGCTGGCGCGCGTATCGCCGGGGTACATGAACCACAGCGGACGCATCGGCGGCATGCCGGTGCGTTCGTTATCGGCGAACAGCGTGTACAGATAGGGCAGCAGGCGGTAGCGCAGCTCGATGGTGGCGCGGTTGATGCCTTCGAGTTCGGCGCCGAAGGCCCAGGGCTCGCGCGCGGCGGAGACGTCGTTCGAATGGGTGCGGAAGTAAGGCGTCAGCGCCGCCGCCTGCAGCCAGCGGGTGTGCAGCTCGGCGCCCGGACTGCCCATGAAACCGCCGACGTCGGCACCGACGAAGGGCACGCCCGACACCGACAGGTTGGTCAGCATCGGAATCGTCAGCGCCAGGTGGGACCAGGTCGGCGAATTGTCGCCGGTCCAGACCGCGGCGTAGCGCTGCACGCCGGCGAAACCGGCGCGCGTCAGCACCAGCGGTCGGCGCTCCGGCCGCAGCTTGCGCAAGCCCTCGAAGCTGGCGCGCGCCATCTGCATGCCATAGACGTTGTGGTATTGCGCATGGCTGCCGGGCCGGCCGTCGCCGGCGTGGCGGGCGTCGAGCGGGAAGGTCCGCTGCGGCCCGAGCGACAGCTCCGGCTTGTCGAAACCGTCGGCCGGAAACACGCCCGGCTCGTTCATGTCGTTCCAGAAGCCGTCGACGCCGAGGTCCAGCGCCGATGCGTACAGGCTGCCGAACCAGGCACGCGCCGCCGGCAGGGTGAAGTCCGGGAAGGCGCAGATGCCCGGCCACACCTTCTCGTGCAGCTCGCTGCCGTCGGGCTTGCGGACGTAGACGCCCTGCTCCCTGCCGCTGCGGTAGACGGCATAATTCTCATCGAGCTTGATGCCCGGATCGACGATGGTCACGGCGTGGAAGCCTTCTCCGTGCAGCCGGTCCAGCATCTGCTTCGGGTCGGGGAAGGTCCGGGCATTCCAGGTAAAGACGCGGAAGCCGTCCATGTGGTCGATGTCGAGGTAGAGCACGTCGGCCGGGATCCGGCGCTTGCGGAACTCCTGCGCGATGTCGAGCACCTTTTCCTGGCTCATATAAGACCAGCGCGATTGCTGGTAGCCCAGCGCCCACAGCGGTGGCAGGGCGCCGCGTCCGGTGAGGGCCGTGTAGTCGCGCAGGACGCCGGCCGGGCTGCGCTGTTCGCCGCCGGTGAAAACGTAGTAATCGAGCTCGCCGCCGTTCGCGCCGAAGCTGTAGCGGTGGGGCTCGCGCTTGCCCATGTCGAACCAGCTGCGCCAGGTGTTATTGAAGAACAGGCCGTAGCTCCTGCCCTCATGCAGGGCGATGAAGAAGGGAATCGCCTGGTAGGACGGATCGTGGCCCACCGCATAGGGAGCGACGTCCGAGTTCCACATCACCGTGGCTTGCTGGTGCCGCGACAGCGGCAGCGTCTTTTCGCCGAAGCCGTAGTACAGCTCGTAGTGGTCGCGGCGCATCGCGGTTTCGACCGCGCCCTCCTCCCTGTCGAAGGACATCGGACGCGCCGGGTCGTTGGCGAGCACCAGCCGGCCGGTGCCGTCGTACACCGAGATCGCCAGCTCGGGCGCGTTGCGGATCACCACCCGCGTGCCGCTGGCGGAGCGCAATTCGGTCACGGCGCCCCGCTTCGCCACGGTCGCCCTGGCGGTGGGCGGCGCGCCCTCGATCGCATAGGAGAGGTCAGGCGCAAAGCGGCCGGAAGGCGCCATCCGCACCCGCACCACGTCGGGCGTGGCGAAGCCGACATGGACCCGGGCGCCGCTGGACAGGCGCAGGTCCACGCCGTCGGCGGACGGCAGGGCCTGCACGACCTTGCCGGCGGGGCGCAGGGCCGCAGCGGCCGGCATGGCGGCCAGGGCCAGCAGGCTGGCTCCCGCCAGCGCCGGCAGGAGCCGTCTTCCGTTCACTGCTGCTTGCCGGCGCCGTACAGGCCGGCGAACCTCAGGCCGAAGTACAGGATGAAGGCATAGCAGGCGGCCGGCACCACGAAGGACCATTGCAGGCCAATCGAGTCGGCCAGCAGGCCCTGCACGAAGGGCACCACGGCGCCGCCGACGATGGCCATGCACAGGATGCCCGAGGCCTGGCCGGTGAATTTGCCGAGGCGGTACAGGGCCATGCTGAAGATGGTCGGGAACATGATCGAATTGCACAGGCCGACGGCGAGGATGGCCCACATCGCGGCCTGGCCGTGGCCGAAGATGGCGACCAGGATCAGCGCGATCGAGACGGCCGCATTGAAGGCCAGGGTCTTGCCCGGACTGACATAGCGCATCACCGCGAAGCCGACGAAGCGGCCGACCATGGCGCCGCCCCAGTAGTAGCTGACGTAGTGGGCCGCGTCCGCCGGGCCGAGGGCGGCGATGTGCGGCTCGCCGATGAAGTTGATCAGGAAGCTGCCGATGCTGACTTCACCGCCGACGTAGAGGAAGATGCCGATCGCCCCCATCAGCAGGTGGGGATGGGCCAGCACCGAGGCCTTGGTGGTGCTGTCGAGCTGCACCACGCCGTCGTCCGCGTGTTCGATCTTCGGCAGGCGGGCAAAGGCGAACAGCAGCGCCAGCAGCAGCAATGCGCCGGCCAGGGTCAGGTAGGGCTTCTGGACGCTGGCCGCCTCGCTGACCTGGGCGCCTTCGGCCAGGATCAGGATGCCGCCGAGGATGGGCGCGATGGTGGTGCCCAGCGAGTTGAAGGCCTGGGTCAGCGACAGGCGGCTCGAGGCCGTGCGCGGGTCGCCCAGCACCGTCACATAGGGGTTGGCCGCCACCTGCAGGATGGTGATGCCGGCCGCCAGCACGAAGAAGCCGAGCAGGAACAGCGCATAGCCGCTCATCGACGCCGGATAGAACAGCGCGCAGCCGCAGGCGGCGATCACCAGCCCGGTCACGGCGCCGTTCTGGTAGCCGATCTTCTTGATCAGCATGCCGGCCGGCAGCGAGACGATGGCGTAGGCGCCGAAGAAGCAGAACTGCACCAGCATCGCCTGCACGTAGTTCAGCGTGTAGAGCGCCTTCAGGTGCGGGATCAGCACGTCGTTCAGCGCGGTCAGCAGGCCCCACATGAAGAACAGGATGGTGATGATGACCAGCGGCCCGGTATTGCCCGTGCGGGCTTCCGATTGCGGCCGCAGCGCCGGCTGCGAAATATGTTCCATACGGTGTCTCCTATCGATTTTTTATCGTGCTTATAGTGCTGACGGCAGGTCGTCCGCCTGTGTGCCCCAGCCCGCGGTGTCCGGCTGCGGCGCGAGGCGGTAGCCGAGGGTGCCGCCGGCCTGCAGCTGCTCCCAGTCCAGCCACACCCGCGACAGCGGCTTGCCGGCCCAGTTCACCGACTGCACGAAGCGGCGCTCGCCGGCCCTGGCTTCCGGCGCCTCGATGCGCAGGGTATGGCCGTTGCCCATGTCGACTTCGGCGCGGGCGAAGCGCGGCGCATGCAGGATGAAGCGGCCGCTGCCCGGCGTGTCCGGATACATGCCCAGCGCGCTGAACAGGTACCAGGCCGACATGGTGCCGAGGTCGTCGTTGCCGGTCACGCCGCTGGGGCCGTTGCCGAACAGGGTCTCGGCCGCGCGCAGCACGGTGGTGGTCTTCCAGGGCTGGCCCATCAGGGTGTAGACCCAGGGGGCGTGCAGGTCGGGCTCGTTGTTCGGGTTGTAGCGGAACTGGCTGTAGTAGCTGTACGGTCCCACGACCCAGGACTTGCGCACGGCGTTCGGGTCGGCCAGCACGGCGTCGTAGTCGAAGAACAGGTCCAGGCGGCGCAGGGCTTCGGCCTTGCCGCCCATCGCCGCGGCCAGGCCCGGGATATCCTGGCGCACCAGCCACTGGTATTGCCAGGCCGTGCCTTCGTGGAAGCCGTGGTCGCCGCGCGGATCGAAGCCGCTGCCGACGTCGGCGAACCAGCTGCCGTCGTTCAGGCGCGGACGCGGGAAGCCGCGCTGGCCGGTCGGGGCGTCGACCACCGACGCGTCCCAGATCTTCTTCCAGTTGAGGGCGCGCTGCGACAGCGTCATCGAGTCGTCTTCCTCGCCGAGGGCCCAGGCCATCTTCGCCAGCGCGCTGTCGGCCAGCGCATACTCCAGGGTCGCCGAGGCGCCGTGGTGCGGGTCGGTGTCCATGCCCTTGGCCATGAAGGTGCGGTCGTACTGCACGAAGCCCTGGCGCAGGTAGCTGGGGTTGCCCGAGCGGCCCTGCGGGCGGATGTTGAACGGCGGGACGCCGAAGGCATTCTGGCGCAGCGCCTCATAAGCTTGGCGCTCGCGGCCCTTCAGCGCGCCGTAGCGCCACAGGTCGACCAGGAAGGGCGTGACCGGGTCGCCGGTCATCACATTGGTCTCGAAGTTGGCATAGCCCCAGCGCGGCAGCCAGCCGCCCTGCTCGCGGATCTTCAGCACGGAATTCGCGATGTCGCGCGCACGCTGCGGGCGCAGCATGGCCAGCAGCTGGTTCTGGGCGCGGTAGGTGTCCCACAGCGAGAAGTACTCGTAGTAGGTCCAGTCCCTGGCCGTGTGGACGTTGTCGTCGTAGCCGCGGTAGCGGCCGTCGGCATCGTTGCCGGTCATCGGCTGCAGCAGAGCGTGGTAGAGCGCGGTGTAGAACACGGTGCGGTCGTCGTTGCTGCCGCCCTCGATGCGCACGCTGGCCAGTTCGCGCTGCCAGGCCGCCTGCGCCTTGTCCTTCATCGCATCGAAGCTCATCGGCTTGCCCGCGGCCATGCCCTCGGCCCGCAGGTTGCTGCGCGCACCCTCGGCGTCGACGTGGGAGATCGCGCTGACCGCGGTGACGGCGCGGCCGTTCTTCAGGTCGAAGCTCAGCCAGACGCCATGCGGCTTGGCTTCGCCCGCCTGGCTGGGACCGTTCGCGTTCGGCCAGCCGCCGCGGTCGTCCCAGATGCCGTGGGCGATCACCGGGCGGTCGAACACGATGCGGAACCAGGTGGTGTACTTGGCGCCGCCGCAGAAGCTGTTGGTGACGATCTTGCCCTCGACGCTGCGGTCGTCCACCACCTTCACTTCGCTGCCGACCACGTTGTGGCGTTCGTTGGCCTGGCCCAGGTTGAGCAGCACGTGGCCGGTGGCGGCGCCGGGCGC
The DNA here is from genome assembly GCF_056399645.1 of Massilia sp. 01N417. Classification (NCBI taxonomy): domain Bacteria; kingdom Pseudomonadati; phylum Pseudomonadota; class Betaproteobacteria; order Burkholderiales; family Oxalobacteraceae; genus Massilia; species Massilia sp. 01N417. Next base: position 61,405 of record NZ_JBFTRS010000003.1, read on the forward strand.
GAAGGTGTAGCGCTCGGCGGCGGCGCGGGTCAGCGCGGTTGCCTCGGCGGTGATGCCGCCGTAGCTGGTGAGCTGGACCTTGTAGTAGCCGGCCTGGCCGACCTCGCCCTCGTGGCTGTATTCGGCGCCGTATTTCTTGTAGTCGAAGCTGCCCGGCTTGCTGGTGTCGAAATCGCCGCCGGGGCCGATGGTGCCGGTCACCGGCAGCACCGGCAGCTGCCCGCCCTGCTCCCAGCAGCCGGCGCCGGACACGTAGGAATGGCCGAAGCCGCGGATCCGCTTGTCGCTGTAGCGGTAGCCGGCGTAGTGGTCGGCGGTCGGGCTGACCTGGATCATGCCGAACGGCGCCGAGGCACCGGGGAAGGTATTGCCTTCGTCCTGGGTGCCGATGAAGGTGTTGACCGGCATAGGACCAGCTGACTGAGCGGCAGGGAGGGAAGCCGGCGCGGACGCGCTCTGCGCGGCCATGGGCAGCGCGAAGGCCGCCAGCAGCGCGGCGCACAGCGCCGGCTGGAACAGGGCAAAACGGGTACGGCTCATCACGGGGCTTCTCCTTCGAGCTGTTCGAATAGTTGTTGCATGGCCGCCGGCGGCGGCGGGGTGGCGCCGGACTGCAGGCAGGCGGCGGAACCGGCCGCCAGCGCCGCATGCAGGTGGGCCTGCAGCGGACGATCCGGATGGCCCGCCAGGCTGTGCAGCAGGCCGGCCACGCTGGCGTCGCCGGCGCCGACCGTGTCCACCACCGCCACCTTGGGCGCGCGCGCATCGCAGCGCTCCGCGCCGCGGTACAGGCTGGCGCCCTGGCCGCCGCGCGTCAGCAGGCAGATCGCGTCCGGATTGAAGCCGCGCAGATGCTGCAGCGCCTCGTCCGGTTCGTAGTGCGGGAGCAGGCCGCGCAGGTCGTCGTCCGACACCTTGATCACGTCGGCCAGGGTCGCCATGCTCTGCAGGGTCCACGCATACTCCCTGCCCATCACGTTGCGGTAATTCGGGTCGTAGCTGATCCTGACGCCGTGGGATTTCAGTTTTTTCGCCAGCGCGACCAGCTTCGAGGCCAGCGGTTCGCGCGCCAGGCTGATGCCGCCGAAGTGGGCCCAGCGCAGCGAATCCAGCCACTCCACCGGCAGCGCCTCGGGATCGAAATGCAGGTCGGCGCTGTCATCGCCGACGAAGAAGTAGCGCGGCGGCTCGCCTTGCTCCACCACGGCCAGCAGCGGCGAGCGCTCCACCCGCTGCATCAGGCCCAGGTTCAGGCCGACTTCCTCGCTGGCGCGCCACAGGGCGTCGCCGAAGCGGTCGCAGCTGACGGCGCCGGCAAACGCGGTGGGTTCGCCCAGCACCGCCAGCGCGCGCGCCACGTTCCATACGGAGCCGCCGACGCGGCTCACCCATTGTTCGCCGCCCTGGTGGATCATGTCGGTCAGCGCCTCGCCGGCGCACAGCATCAGCGGCGCCGTGTTGGTCGGATCAGGCATCGCCGGCCTCCCGCAGCACGGCCACGATGTCGTAGCAGGCGCCCATGGTGTGGTAATCGACCTTGCCGGCCGGGCTCTTCTCGTCGCTCAGCTTGCGGTTCTCGCGGTCGAGGATGCGGTACCAGGCGCCGTACTGGTGGTCGACCATGTGGGTCCAGCTGTAGGCCCACAGGCGCTCGTACCAGTCCCAGTATGTGGCGTTGCCGGTGCGCCTGGCCAGCATGGCGGCGGCTGCGGCGCTCTCGGCCTGTACCCAGAAATACTTGTGCCAGTCGCAGATCGTCAGGTCGGGCGCCAGCGAGTAGCACAGGCCGCCGTGCTCGGGGTCCCAGCCCTTCTCCACCGCCACCGTGAACAGTTTTTCGGCGGTCGGCAGCATCCAGTCGACGTCCTGGTCCAGCACGCCCTTGGCGCGCGCCTCCAGCTGCACCAGCAGCTTGGCCCACTCCGTGAAGTGGCCGGGCTGGTAGCCCCAGGGGCGGAACAGGTTTTCCGGATCGTCGATGTTGAACTTCCAGTCCGGCTGCCACTGGGCGTCGTAGTGCTCCCAGATCAGGCCGCCGCAGCGCTGCGCCTGGCGCTGGGTGATGTTGTAGGCCACGGTGTAGGCGCGTTCCAGGTAGCGGCGTTCGCCGGTGGCCTGCCAGGCGGCCTGCAGCGCCTCGCAGGCGTGCATGTTGGCGTTCTGTCCGCGGTAGCTGGAGAGCGTGCTCCAGTCCTGGCTGGCTTCGTCGGCGTACAGGCCGTCCGCCTCGTTCCAGAAGCGCTTCTCCATCAGCTCGAAGGTCTCGCCGATCCAGGCGCGCGCCTCTTCCACGCCGGCCATCGCCGCATGCGCGTAGGCCAGCAGCACGAAGGCTTCGCCGTAGGCGTGCTGGGTGCCGTCCTCGATGGCGCGGCCGTCCAGCATCCAGGCGTAGCCGCTGCCGTCCGGCGCGCGGTGGGCCTCGCGCAGGAAGCGCACGGCGTGGCGCACGCCCTCCAGGTAGGCCGGATCGTGGAAGTGGCGATAGGCCATCGCATAGGTGAACACGAAGCGCGTGCTGCTGACCAGGTGGCGGTGGCGCGGGTCGTAGATCGCGCCGTCGTCCTTGAAATACTGGTACATGCCGCCGGCGGGATCGATCGCGCGCGGATGGTAGAAGCGCATGGTGTGCTGCGCATGGTCGAGCAGGACGGCGGGGTCGCGGAAATTCGGGAGAGTAGTCATGGTAGGCATGGTTGGATGTGCATCAGTCGTCGCAACTGCTCTCGCGTACGATCATCTCGACGGGCACGGTTATCTGGGATGGGTTGTCGTCCGGTTGGTGAAGCAGTAAATCGATGCCGGCCCGCCCCAGCGCTTCCTTGTCCACGCGGACGGTGCTGAGCGGAGGAATGGCGGCGGCGGCGGCCGCGATGTCGTCGAAGCCGACGATCGCGATATCGTGGGGGATCTTCATCCCCTCGTTCAGGCAGAACTTCATGGCGGCCAGCGCCGTGCTGTCGTTGTAGCAGAAGACCGCATCGGCCGGCTTCGGCAGCGCGAACAGGCTGCGCATGGCTTCCGCCACCGCCTCCTCGCCTTCGTCGATGAAGGGCATGCTGACTTCGAGGCCGGGGTCGGCATGGACCCTGGCATCGAACAGCGCCTGGCGGAAGCCGCGGTTGCGCTGCTGAATGCTGTAGTGGGCCAGCGATCCGGACAGCATGGCGATGCGCTTGCGGCCGCAGCGCAGCAGGTGCTGGGTGGCCAAGTAGCCGCCGCGCAGGTTGTCCGGGTTGACCGAGGTGAAGCCGCGCCTGTGCATGTCCACCAGCACGATCGGCTTGCCGACCTGCTGCAGCGCGGCCAGCACTTCCGGCTCGAAGAAGCCGGCGCAGACGATGGCATCCGGCTGGTGCACCCGGATCTGGGCCAGCACCGGCTCGGCCGGATCGACCGCGATGAAGGACAGGGCGACACCCTCGCGCCGGCAGGCTTCCTCGGCGCCCTGCAGCACCGGCGAGAAGAAGGGGCTGGACGCCAGCGTGTTGTGCTGGCTGTGCAGCAGGAAGGCGATGCGGCGGATGCGTCCTTTCTTCAGCTGGCCGAAGTCGTAGTCCAGTCGCATGGCGGCCTCGCGCACCTTGCTGCGCGTGGTCTCGGTCATGCCGGCCTGGTTCTTCAGCGCCCGCGACACGGTGCCGATCGACAGGCCGGTGGCCTCCGCGATGTCGCGGAGGGTGGCCTGGCTCACGGCCGCACCTTGGAAATCGAGTGCATGAAGAGTCTCCAATGTCTTTGTTTATTAAACGCTTATGTGTGCGTTTTCAGGCGTGGGCTATGCTTGCTTACTGCTCGGTTAGTTTTATCGCAGCCGCCGCCTGCGTCAATGACGGCGGCCGCATCGGAGCGGTTTTTAGCGCAATTTAGTAAACATCTGCATGCCGGCCAGCGATCGTAAACGCAGCGATTGGCGCAGCGATTCGAGGCCGGACTTCGATGCCACGTGCAGCACCATGCTTTCGCCCGGCAGCAGGGTCAGGGCATTGTCGGACAGCTCGGCATCGAGTTCGCCGGCATCGATCCACACGGCGCGCGCGAACTTCGCCGCATGCAGTTCGAGGGCATAGCCGTCGCCGTCGCGGCGCCATTGCGCCTGCAAGCCCGGATCGGGCCACCGCATGTCCTTCGCGGCCCTGAAATACACGGCGCCGCGCGACGCCGGTTCGCCGTCGACGCGCAGGTCGAACACCGCGACGGTGGACGCCGGATCGGCGCCGCCGAGCAGCTCGGCGTCGCTGTAATCGAGGGCTTTCGCCGCCGACAGCGGCGCCAGCTCGACCGGCCTGCGCTCGTCGCGCAGCAGCTTGCCGTCGAGGGTCGTCAGGCGCAGGCGCAGCTCGCCCTTCACGGCATGCGTGCGGTCGTTGAGCAGGCTGACCGTGGTCTTGCCGTCGGGAGAACGCAGCGCGGCCACCGCCACCGGCGCATAGAAACGGCGTGCGTGGAATTGCAGCGCCTTCCAGCGCCCGAACCAGTCCACGCTGGACCAGGACGCGCCCGGCCAGACGTCGTTCAGCTGCCAGTACAGGGAACCCATGGTGAAGGGACGACTGGCGCGGTGGTGCAGCGCGGCCAGCTCGATGCCCTCGGCCTGCGCCGCCTGGCCCAGGTAGACGAAGGTCGCGAAATCCTTCGTCTGGCCGAATTCGTAGTCCACATACTTCATCAGCCTTTCGTTGCCCTTCCCGGCCAGGAACTTCTGGTGGGCCTCGATTACCGGCGTGGCGATGCCCTGCTCCGCGCGCCTGGCGAAGGCGTCGATGGTGCGCTGCACCGGCCAGGCCTGCAGGCCGTATTCGGACATGAAGCGCGGCGTGATCTCCAGGTACTTCGACGGCGGGTAGGCCGGGTTGCCCCAGACCTCCCAGTAGTGCATGTCGCCGCTGGCGGGCGTGTTGGCGACCTCCGCCAGGTCGTCGCCGGGCGAGCTGGCCCAGTAGGCGATGCCGCCGCCTTCTTCCGCCACGACCTTGCGCAGGTCGGTGCCGAACAGCTGCACATAGCCCTTCCAGACCCTGTCGGCCAAAGCCGGATCGGCGGCCTTCAGCTCCTTGCCCGCCCCCCAGTATTTCCAGGCGATTTCTTCCTCATTGTTGCCGCACCAGAGCGCGAGGCTCGGGTGGTTGCGCAGGCGCCGCACCTGGTCGCGCGCTTCCAGCACCACGTTGGCGCGGAAGGCGTCGTCATAGGCCGGCGGCATGCCGCCGCCGAACATGAAGTCCTGCCACACCAGCAGGCCCAGCTCGTCGGCCAGGTCGAAGAAGTCCTCGCTTTCGTAGTAGCCGCCGCCCCAGCTGCGCAGGAAGTTCATGTTGGCATCAACTGCCGACTGCAACACCCGGCGCAGCCGGGCCTTGCTCACGCGCGGCTGGAACATGTCGAAGGGGATGGTGTTCGCACCCTTGGCGAAGACGGGAATGCCGTTGACGGCGAAGTAGAAGCTGCGGCCCTTGTCGTCGGGGTCGCGTCGCAGTTCGATGCTGCGCAGGCCGGTGCGCGCGCCGGCCCTGGCGACCGCGCCCTGGCCGCCGTCCACCTCGAGCTCGTAGCGGTACAGCGCTTGCGCACCATAGCCGTTCGGGAACCAGCGCTGCGGACGGTCGACGTGCACCGGCAGTTCGACGCGGTTGGCGCCCGCATGCAGCTCGGCGCGGCGTTCGGCCGCCAGCGAGCGCCTGCCGTCCGGTGCGGTCTGCCACAGGCGGAGCGTGAAGGTGCCCTCGCGCACCGCGTCGAGGGAGGCGACCGCGGCGAGGTCGGCGCGCGCTTCCTCGACGCGGTCCTGGCGCAGCTGCAGGTCGTCGATGCGCAGCGCGTCCCAGCTCTGCAGGACAATCGGTTTCGAGATGCCGGCGGTGACGTAACGCGGTCCCCAGTCCCAGCCGTAGTGGTAACCGGGCTTGCGCACGAAGTTGGCGGTCATCGCGTCCTTCGGCTCGTCGCCGTAGGGCGAAGGATAGTTGCCGAGCAGCTTGTGCGGCATCGCCTGCACGCCCGGCAGCAGCCTGGCGATCGGCGAGCGGAACACGACGCGCAATTCATTGCCCTTCGCGCGCAGCTTGCCCTGCACCGGCACGCGCCAGGTGCGGAAGGCGTTATCGGCATCGAGTACCTTGCTGCCGTTCAGCCAGACCTCGGCATAGGTATCGAGGCCTTCGAACACCAGGTCGCTGCGCGCAGAATCCAGTGCCGTGCGCGGCGCGTCGAAGCGGGTGCGGTATTCCCAGTCGGCCAGGCCGATCCACTGCAGCTTCGCCTCGGGCGCGCCGACATAAGGGTCGGCAATCAGCTTGTTCGAGAACAGGTCGGTATGCACGGTGCCCGGCACCGTCGCCGCACGCCAGGGCGCGGCTTCGGCGTGGGCGGCGCCCTGGGGATTGCCGGGCAGGAGACGGAAACTCCAGCCCCTGTCGATGCGCACGCCCTCCGGCGCGACGGCCATGGCGGAGGCGGCCGCCACCGCGAGGCAAAACCCCAGCAGCAGGCGCGCGCCCGAGCGCAGGAATGGACGGCCGCTCATCGCGCGGGCGCCTTCCAGTAGCGCTGGATCCACTCCTCGTGGGTCGGCATCGAGTCCACCGCGCGCGCCAGCGAGCCGCGCATGCCTTCGACCAGCTCGACCAGCCGGTCTTCCGGCATCTCGTCCACCATCGGATGGTAGCCGCGCGGCTCGATGCCCTGCCCCAGCATCACCTGGACCCAGCTCGGCAGGGCGAAGAAATCCTCGCCGTTGCGGAAGTAGCGCCCGTCGGTGCGGAACAGTTCGATCGTCTGGCGCAGGGTCTCCGGCACCTCCATCGTGCGGCAGCGGTCCCAGAACGGGGTGTCGTTGCGTTCGGTGGCGTGGTAATGCAGGATGATGAAGTCGCGGATCCGTTCGTACTCGAAGGCGGCTTCGCGGTTGTAGCGCTCGATCAGCTGCGGATCGAAGTCGCGCGTGGGGAAGTAGCTCAGCAGGCGGGTGATGCCCGACTGCGCCGAGTAGATGCTGGTCGATTCCAGGGGTTCCAGGAAGCCGCTGGCCAGGCCCACCGCCACCACATTCTTGTTCCAGATTTTCTTGCGGATGCCGGCCGTGAAGCGCAAGGGACGCGGCTCGGCCAGCGCCTCGCCGTCCAGGTTGGCCAGCAGGGTCGCGGCAGCTTCGTCGTCGCTGACGTGGCGGCTCGAATAGACGTAGCCGTTGCCGGTGCGGTGCTGCAGTGGAATGCGCCACTGCCAGCCGGCCGCGCGCGCGGTCGAGTGGGTGTAGGGCGTGATCGGGGCGGTGCTGGCGCTGGGCACCGCCAGCGCGCGGTCGCAGGGCAGCCAGTGCGACCAGTCTTCCCAGCCGCTCTCGAGGGCCTGCTCGATCAGCAGGCCGCGGAAACCCGAGCAGTCGATGAACAGTTCGCCGTCGACCACCTGCCCGCTTTCCAGCGTCACCGATTCGACGAAGCCGTCGCCGGCGCGCCGGTTGACCTTGACGATCTTGCCTTCGATGCGCGTGGCGCCGCGCTGTTCCGCGAGTTCGCGCAGGAAGCGCGCGTACAGGGTGGCGTCGAAATGGTAGGCGTAGGCGATGTCGGCCAGCGGCGAATTCGGCGGCGCGTTATGGTCGCCGGGCGCGAACTTGCCGCGCGGCGCCATCACGGTCTGCGGCGAATACTCGCCGATCGGACCGGCGCGTCCGGCCTGGCGCAGCTTCAGCCAGAACTGGTGGAAGGGCAACGGCCCCAGCGAGCGGCCGATGGCGCCGAAGCCGTGGATATAGCTGTCGCCGATGCGGGTCCAGTCCTTGAATTGAATGCCCAGCTTGACGGTGGCCTGGGTACGTTTGACGAACTCGGCTTCGTCGATGCCGAGCCACTGGCCGTTGAACAGCCGGATGTGGGGAACACTGGCCTCGCCGACGCCGACGATGCCGATCTCTTCGGACTCGACCAGGCGGATCGAGGCGCCCTTGCCGAGGTAGGTGGCGAGGGCCGCGGCGGCCATCCATCCCGCGCTGCCGCCACCGACGATGGTGATGCTGGTGATACGGTTCTGCGTGCTCATTGCGTCCTCCAAAAAAAACTCCCCGGCTTGACCAAGCCGGGGAGGAAGGGGTGGACTCAGAACTTGTAGTTCAGGCCCACGTACGCAATGCGGCCGGCGTAGCCGCTGGAGTAGAAGCGGTCCTTGGTGTCGTTGCCCAGGTGGGCACGGGTCTCCTGCCTGGTCAGGTTCAGCACCGAAGCGGTCAGGCTCAATTGCTTGGTGATGTTGTAGGCCGCGTTCAGGTCGATCTGGCTGTACGGATCCTCATACACGTTCAGGCCGTTCTGCAGACCGTCCACCACTTCACCGCGGCGGTTGTACGAAGCGCGCAGCAGCAGCTTGTCGGTTTCGTAGAACACCGTCAGGTTGAGCTGGTTCTTCGCGCTGCCGACCAGCGGCGACTGGCCGATTTCGGTACCGTCTTCCAGCGTGATGGCGGCCTGGTTGGTCTTGTTGTACGTGTAGTTGAACTGGAAGCCCAGGCCGGACGCCAGCGTGTGCTGGGCGTACAGCTCGGCGCCCTGCGACACGCCGTTGCGGCCGCCGGCGCTGGTCGAGTAGTTCTGCACCGTCACGTTCTGGCCGCCGACGTTCAGGTTCACGTCCATCACCACCGGTACCGAGAAGTTGCTGACGTTCTTGCGGAACAGGTCGAGGCCGAGCACCGAGCCGCGCTGGTAATACCACTCCAGGCCCAGGTCGAACTGGGTGGCCTTGTACGGCTGCAGGTTCTTGTTGCTGCCCGAACCGAACCAGCCCGGGTTGCCGCCGCCACCGATCAGGCGGCGGTCGTTGACGTATTCCTGGCTGAAGTTCTGCAGGCCGCCCGGCGAAGCGATGTCGCCATAGCTCGGACGCGCAATCACCTTCGATGCGGCCGCACGCAGCAGCAGGGAGTCGGTGATGTCGTAGGCCAGGTTCAGGCTCGGCAGCACGTCGTTGTAGGTGCGGTCCAGCGAGCTGACGACGAAGGACTGGGTCCGTGCGATGCTGTCCGGCAGGGTCGTGAAGCCGCTGACGCAACCCGAACCGGCCGGTGCGCCGGCGGCCGGGGCGCCGCCTGCCTGGCAAGGCGCCGCCGTGCCGTTGGGGCCGTTGAAGAAGTAGTCCTTGTAGTTCTCGACCTGGTCGGTCGAGTCGGCATGTTGCTTGGTGCGTACGAAGCGCACGCCCACGTTGCCGCGCAGGCGGTCGGCCTTGATGTTGGCCTGCAGGTAGGCCGAGGAGATCTTCTCGTCGACGTTGTAGACGAAGTTGTCTTCGTTACGCGTCTGCATCTGACCGTAGGTCTTGTTCAGGTAATTGACGTAGGTCGCGTAGTCGATCGCCGGGAACGCGCTGGCCTTGATGCCACCGGCGATATTGCCCAGGGACTGGCCGTACAGGAAGGACGGCTGGAACTTGTTGGCGGTCGGGTCGCAACCGGCCTGGTAGCGGTTGTCGTAGTTGGCCGGATCCTTGCCCGGGCACACCCAGTAGTTGTTGCCGGTGTTGCGGTGGATGCCGCCGTCACGGTACTTGGCGCCGAACTGCAGCGAGTCCAGGAAGCTGACATCCGTATGCCAGGTGAAGTCGGCCTGGGCATATTTCTGCTGGTTGCTGTTGCGGGTCCACGAGGACGAAGTCGAACCGAGGTCGATCTCGCCGATGCCCTTCGCCAGGTTGGCCATCAGCTCGGGCGAGAAGGTCATGGTCGGCGTGCCGGCCGTGCTCCAGGCGCTGGCATAGTTACCGAGGGTCCAGCTGCCGTCCGCATTCTGCACGCGCGGCTTGATCGGCATGGTGAACTGCAGCGACGGACCGCCGCCGGCCCAGGTGCGGCCGGCCTTGAAGTCGGCGTCCAGCGACTCGCCGCGCCATTCGGCGCCGATGTCGAAGACCTGCGAGCGTGCTTTTTCGCGGTTGTAGCTGCCGGTGATCTGCGGGGTCGGGATGGTGCAGTCGTCAGGGCCCCAGCCGCCCGGCTTCTGGCCCGCGGCCTTGGCCTGGTCTTCGCTGCAGTAGTAGGTCTTGCCCGGATGGACGCTGTAGTTCGCGCCGGTGACGATGGTACCGCTCTTGTCGAAGGTCAAACCGTCGAGCATGCGGCCGCCCGCCCAGTTGCCGTCGCCGTCATAACGGGCCAGGTTCCATTCCGGGACCTTCAGCGTATTGGTCTGCGAGTTCTGCGACAGGTCGAAGCGGAAGTAGTTGGCCGTCAGGTTCAGATTGCGCATCGGCTTGAACTGCAAGGTCAGCTGGCCGCCCTTGCGCTCGCGGTCTTCGGTCTTGACGCTCTCGTTGACCGAGGTCGGCATCATGAAGTTGGTGTAGTACTTGCCGTTCTGGTCATGGAAGCCCGACTGGCCCCACCAGTACGAGCTCAGCTTCGAAGGCTTGCCGTTGACGTCGGTGGCCGGATGCGCATCGTAGTCGTCGCCATACCACTGCCAGTTCTCGGTGCTGGCGCTCATGGTGCGGGTGGTGCGCTTCTGCTGGGTGTAGCCGACCAGGATGCCGAAGCGGTTGCTCTCGTCATGCCAGGCGTACTGGCCGGAGAACTGGCCGTCGCCCTTCTTGGTGGTGTCGGCCCAGGTGCCTTCGGCGTTGACGAAGCCGCTGCCCGACTTCACGTCCAGCGGACGGCGGGTATGCAGGATCACGGTGCCGCCGATGCCGCCTTCGTCGATGCGCGCTTCCGGCGTCTTGAACAGCTCGGCGCTGGACAGCATGTTCGACGGCATAAGGGTGTAGTTGAACGAACGGGTCGGATCGCCGTTCGATTCGGCGGTGGCGACGTAGTTGCCGTTCAGTTCGGTCAGGGTCAGCTCCGACGACAGGCCGCGAACGCTGACGTTCTTGCCCTCGCCGCCGCTGCGGTCGATGATCACGCCCGGCACGCGCTGCAGCGCGTCGGCCACGTTTTTGTCGGGGAATTTACCGATATCCTCGGCGGTCACCACGTCGACGATCGCATTCGCTTCGCGCTTCTGGTCGAGGCTCTTCTGGATCGAATAGCGGTAGCCGGTCACCACCACTTTTTCCGGCGTCTTGGAATCCGCCTGGGTATCGGCCGCGGTGTCGGCCTGCGCGGTCTGCGCCTGGGCGGTGGCAATGCTCAACAGCGCCATGGCGACTGCCGTGGCAATGGGGGTCGCGCAGAGGCGCATGCCCTGTCGCGATGCAAGAACGTTCCTGAACATCATCTAAGTCTCCTTGTCGTGCCCTATGGATGGGCTTCTTTTCTGCAACCCGGTGGCAGGCTCAGGGAACATTTACTAAACGGTCCTGGCATCCCCTACGCCTTCGGGCATCGCACTTCGCCCTGTAGCTTTTATACAAAAGTTGCCGAGGGGAGCTCAACAAGATTTAAAAAAAGGCATGCAGTTTAGCCGTGTTTTCGTAAACATCGCCTGCATCGCGCATCCGATCCACATGGGCGCCCGGCACGAGGGGCTACCCTTGTTTCATAAACAGCAGGGGTTGGTCCATTGCGGACCGGCGCGAGGGAGCCTGGCGCATGCTGCGCCATAGGGTCGAATCGGGGGAGCGCTCAGATTTTCTTGAGTGCCGATGGCTTGTGCGCAGCCTCGGCCCCGGTCTCGTCGCTGACGACCAGGTATTCCGGATTTTCTTCCGAGGCGGCCACGCGGTGGCCCTTGATCTCGGTCGGCGCGGTCAGCTTCTTCCTGACCGTGCCGCGTATCGTCCCCTGCGACGAATGCCATTCCACTTTGTCGCCCGCCTTGAACGTCTGGCTCACGATGCCTCCTTGTCCTGGACAGTCATTTGAACATGGCGGCCTCCCGCGCCGCGTACCTTACCGCCCGGATACGTAACGCCAGCCATTTGCGACCTTGGCTATACTGAATTCAAGCCATGATCGGCGTGCAAGTCGGGCATTCCCGGATGCAATCGCCGGTCCACCTTCACGCTTCATAGACTGACAGGGGGTAATATGCAGACGACCTGGATTGTGTCGGCCAACGCGGGCCGAGCGAGGATTTTTTCGGAAGCCGATCCGTCGGAACCGCTGGAAGAAATCGAAGACATGGTCAATTCCGCCGCGCGCCTGCGCACCTCGGACATCAACACCGACGAGGCCGGGCGCACGGCCGCCGGCAGCAGCAGCCACAACATCGGCGGCAACGAGGCGGCGGGCTTCGCCCACAGTACCAAGAGCGGCGCACCCAACAAGACTTACCAGCCGGCCCAGACGCCGCAGGAGCACGAAGCCGAGCTGTTCGCGAAGGACATCTCGAAATACCTGATGGACGCCCACCAGGAAGGCCGTTTCCAGCAGCTCGTGATTTCCGCCTCGCCGCAATTCCTCGGCGCCCTGCGCAGCTACCTGCACCCGCAGATCAAGCCGCTGATCAAGCTCGAGGTCAACAAGGACTACACCCATTCGAACGCGCAGCAATTGCGCGAGCAGATCCGCGAGCAACTGCAGGCCCAGCGCGCCGGCAGGCTGCAATAAGACCGCGCGGTCTCCCCATCGAACGCCAGCCTCATCGGCTGGCGTTTTTTTATGTGGTAAATACGGCACGCCTACTGGCTTTTTTATGCGAAGAGACTACATCGTTCAATAACTGCTGGTATTGTTGCGGACTTTCTATCTTGCAACACCTGTTATAAACGGGTCATTATTGTAGCGGAGCTAATGTGATTCAAGCAGTAAGCGCCAGCGTGCGCCATCAACTCAAACTGGCCTTCGGGATCGTGATCGCGATTTCCTTCCTTTCCACCGGCCTGGCGATCTGGCGCCTGCAGACCCTGTCCCGCGATACCCAGGCACTCACCGAACAGCCACTGGCGAAGGAACGCCTGATCTCGAAGTGGCTGCTGAACACCTCGGTGGGCGCGAAGCGCACGGCGTCCGTGGTCCGTTCGGCGGATCCGGAGCTGGCGAGCTTCTATGCCGATGAAGCCAAGGTATCGACCGCGACCGCCAGCGCGCTCCAGAACAAGGTCAGCGAACTCTTGGTCACGCCCGAGGAAAAAGCCCTGTTCGACGCCATCGGGCAGATCCGCAAGGTGTACATCGGCGACCGCGAGCGCGTCACCCAGCTCAAGGCGGACGGCAAGCACGAGGAGGCGCTGGCCGCCTTCGACCGCGACTTCAAGCCGCATACCGACCAATACCTCGGCAAGGTCCAGGATCTGCTGGCGCTGCAGCAGAAGACCATCGACGAGCAGACCCGCGCCGTGCTGGCGAGCGCCCAGCACAGCCAGACCATGCTGATCGGCCTCAGCCTGGCAACCCTGGTGGCCAGCATCGCCGCCGGCGCCCTGTTCGCGCGCGCCCTGTTCCGCCGCCTCGGCGGCGAGCCGGCCCAGGCCGTGTACGTGGCGTCCCAGATCGCCGCCGGCAACCTGCGCGTGGACGTGAAGCTCGCCGCCGGCGACGAGCGCAGCCTGATGGCCGCGATGCGCCGCATGCGCGACAGCCTGGCCGGCATGGTGAGCCAGGTGCGCGAGAGCACGATCGCGATCGAGCAGTCGACGCATACGATCTCGGCCGAGTCCCAGGACCTGTCCAGCCGCACCGAGCGCCAGGCCGCGGCGCTGGAGGAAACCGCCTCGTCGATGGAAGAATTGACGCAGACGGTGGGACAGAATACCGAGAACGCCCGGCACGCCAGCGACCTGGCCGGCCAGGCGGCCGCGGTCGCCCGCGAAGGCGGCCGGATGGTGGGCCAGCTGGTCGACACCATGGGCCAGATCGACGAGTCGTCCAAGCGCATCGCCGACATCATCGGCGTCATCGACGGCATCGCCTTCCAGACCAATATCCTGGCCCTGAACGCGGCCGTCGAAGCGGCGCGCGCCGGCGAACAGGGACGCGGCTTCGCGGTGGTCGCCACCGAAGTGCGCGCCCTGGCCCACCGCTCCGCCGCCGCGGCCAAGGAAATCAAGGCCCTGATCGAAGACTCGACCCGGCGCGTGGAGAACGGCACGGCGCTGGCCCAGCGGGCCGGCACCACCATGACCGGCATCGTCGACGGCATCGAGCGCGTCACCACGATCATGGCCGACATCGTCGAATCCAGCCACGAGCAATCCTCGGGCATCGCCCAGGTCACCCAGACCGTCACGCAGATGGACCAGACCACCCAGCAGAATGCCGCCCTGGTCGAGGAAGCGGCGGCGGCCACTACCGCCCTGCGCGAGCAGGCCGCTGCGCTGGCCGGGCTGATGACCATGTTCGAGACCGCAGGCGAAGCGCACCGTCCTGCCGTGCCGGGCGCGCGTTCCGGCGATGCCCGCTTGATGCTGGCATGAGTTCACCTGCCTGAACGCTCGAATAGGCTCGATGGCGACGCCAGGCCGCCCATCCTGCTAGGATGGGCTTCCGACAAGCAACCCATCGACGCCATGCCCGTATCCCGCCTCGCCCTCGTCGCCATCGGCCTGCTCGGCGCCACCCTCACCGTGCTGGCCGCCGCGCGCGAACGCCACGAGCAGTCCGACCTGGTCCCGATCGATTCCCTCGACGTGCCGCGCTACCTCGGCGCCTGGTACGAGATCGCGAAATACCCGAACCGCTTCCAGAAGCAGTGCGACGGCTTCACCACCGCCCACTACAGCCTCGAGCGCGACGGCGGCATCCAGGTGATCAACCGTTGCCGCCGCGCCGACGGCCGCTTCGAGGAGGCGGTCGGCAGCGCCCGCCAGGTCGGCCCCGCCGATTCGCCGAAGCTGCAGGTGCGCTTCGCGCCGGGCTGGCTGTCCTTCCTGCCGATGGTCTGGGGAGATTACTGGGTGATCGACCTCGACCCCGATTACCAGCTGGCGGCGGTCAGCGAACCGAAGCGCGAATACCTGTGGATCCTGTCGCGCACGCCCACGGTGCCGCGCCAGGCCATGGCCGCCCTGCTGGACCGGCTCGAGCGCCAGGGCTTCGATGTGAACAAGCTGGAGGAGACCAGGCAGACACGTTGACAACACTTAGGGCATGCATACCACGTAATTGCTTGCCAAACAGGGGTTATTTACGGAATAGTCTTATTTCATATTTGTAATTATTTCGTAAAACAACCTTCGCATGAAGCCGCCCTCGCGCGTGTCGCGCCTGTATGAAGTGATGGACCTGATGCTGGATTCGGTCGGGGACCCGCTCGCGCTGAAAAGCCTGGCGGCCTCGGCCAGCTATTCGTCCTTCCACTTCGACCGCATCTTCCGCGAGCTGACCGGCTTCTCGGCAGTCGAATACCAGCGCAAGCGCCGCCTGCGCCGCGCCGCCCACCTGCTGCGCCATGAGCCGGACGTGGCGATCGTGCGCATCGCCCAGGATTGCGGCTTTCCGTCCAACGCGGCCTTCGCCAAGGCCTTCAGGCAGCAGTTCTCGATGTCGGCCAAGGCCTGGCGCGAAGGCGGCTGGCGCGCGTACATGGACCAGCAGGTGGGACGCGAGAGCGACGTCAGCTTCTTCGTCGCCGAACCGGACAACCTGGAAGTGCTGCTGGCGCCCTACTGCCCGCCGACGCCGGGCACCATCGCCGCGCGCATCGCCGTGCGCATGCTGCCGGCGGTGACCTTGCGCTACCAGCGCTTCTTCGGCCAGTCCGGCGCCGCCCTGTCGATCGCCTGCAATGCCGTGATCGCATCCTGCCAGGGCGCGGGACGGCCCTGGTACGGGGTGTTCGACGAGGATCCCGGCTTCACCGGGGAGAGCGAATACTGCTACGACTTCGGCTGCGCCGACGACGCCGGCCTCGACCCGGCCATGGGCATGCGCATCCTGCCGGCCGGCAGCTACGCCTGCCTCGACTTCCACGACGAGTGGCCGCGCTTCCGCTTCATGTACGAGGACTGGCTCGATAAGCAGTCGCTGTGGCGCCTGGACAGCACCCGGCCCCACATCCAGATGGTGGAACGCGACGCCGAGGGACGCTGGCGCGGCTGGCTGGCGCTGCCGGTCAAGAAGCGCTAGCCGGCCGGCCTTGCCTTACCAGGTGAAGTCGTCCGGGATCTTGAAGTCGGCATACGGATCGTCTTCCTCGACCGCCTGCGGCGCGGCCTTGGCGACCCGCACCACGCTCTCGGGCGCGCGCTCGGCGATCTTGTCGGCGATCACGCGCGGCACCAGCTCGAAGCCGCCGCCATGGCTGACGATGGCCAGGCGGCCCGCCACCAGGTGGTCGCGCACCTTTTCCGAGACGTGGATGCGCTCGATCTTGGTCCCGATCGTGAAGTTGTAGGCGATGTCGCCATTGCCCTTGGGCTGGCGGTTGGTCGTCACCATCTGCGCGATCTGGGCGGCGACCGCCTTCTGCGCCGCGGCGGCGTCGCGCTGGGCGTTCAGTTCGCGCGCACGCTCGGCCTGCTTGCGCTGGGTTTCGAGCGCCGCTTCGCGCGACTCGTTCTGCTTCTTGTCGCCGGTGCGCAGTTCGATCTTGTGCTGCTTGCTCTTTTCCTGGTTGGCCAGCTTGACCTTCTTCTTGTCGACCAGGCCGGCCTTGAGCAGCTGCTCTTGCAGGGAAACCATGATGTGCTGCCTTCAAAGTATGTGTGAAGCCGCAAGCATAGCAAATCACTGCGCAAGAAAAAACCGCAGCATTTCGGCCGAGGCATTCGGACCGGAAGCGACCGCGTAGGAGCCGGCCGTGCTGCCGCCCGACCAGGCGTGGGCGGCGCCGTGCAAGGTCCAGTGCTCCGCCACCGGCCGGCCGCCGCTATCGCGCGCCACGGACCTGGTGTAGTCCTGGCCACGCTCCTCGGTTTCCGTGACGCCGGCGCCGTGCACGAACTGCCGGTAGACTGCCTCGCCATTCGACGGATGGACGACGGCATCGAGGTCGCCATGGAAGACGATCGCCGGCACCGTCCTGGCGCCGGCCGCGGCCTTGTGTTTCTTCCTGCGCGCGCCCTTCATTGCGTTCAGCGCCGACATCAGGTCATGCGCACTGCCGACCGGCAGGCCGGAATGCACGCCGACGGCGGCGTACAGCTCGGGATAGCCGGCCGCCATCACCGCCGCCATCGCGCCGCCGGCCGACAGGCCCGCCACGTAGACCCGGCCGGCATCGGCATCGTGCTCACGCATCACCTGCCGCGTCATGCCGGCGATGAGCGAAGGCTCGCCGCCATCGCGGCCCTGGTGGGCGCCGTCGAACCAGTTCCAGCACTGCGAGTGATTCGCGTTGGCGGCCTGTTCCGGATACAGCACCAGGCAACCGTGTTCCTCGGCCAGCAGGTTCATGGTGGTGCCGGCGGCGAAGGCTTGCGGATCCTGCTTGCAGCCGTGCAGCATCACGACCAGCGGGCGTGGACCGGATGCCGGCCGCGACGGCACGTACAAGCGGTAATTGCGGGTGCCGGCCTCGTTGCCGAAGCTGCCTTCCAGGAACTGGCCGGGGCCGAGCGTTTCCGGACCGGGGACCTTGCCGCGGCCGGCAACGCCCTGTCCGGGCAGGTGAGAGGTGAAGCGCGCCATCCATTCCGGCATCGCCGCGGCGCCCGGGAAAGCCTCGGCATCCGGTACCGCCTTGCCCTGGCGCGCATGCGGCGCCCACGCCGGCGGCGGGTTCAGGTCGACGAAGGGCGCGCTTTGCTGCTGCGCCTGTGCCGCCGATGGCGCCGTCCCCATCAGGCCGGCGGCCTTGAGCGCCTCCTGGATGATCGCGGTGGCGGCGGCAGGGTCCTTGCCCTGGCTGGAGCGCACCGCGCCCAGGATATTGTCGACAAATTTTTCATAGGATTTCATATTCGGTTCCTCAGGATTCGATGCGGTCTGCCAGCGCCGCCTTGACGGCGCTGGAGGCGAGAAAGGCGCCCAGCACATGGATGGAAGCGATGGCTTCGCGTGCGAGCTCGGGGGTGACGTCGTCGTCGATGGAAGCGAGGCCGAGCACGTGGATCTCGAGCCGTTCGCCGCTGGCTACGCTCTTTTCCAGCTCGGCCTTCGAATAGCGCTGCATGCCCATCACATAGCGCTTGCGCGTAACGGTCTGGCGGATCGCCTCGCCATGCAGCTCGAGCTGCTTGCGGATCGCCATCCGCACGAAATCGGTGCGGTTGGTATAGAAGCCTTCCTCTACCAGCAGGTCCATCTGTGCCAGGTCGACGAGGCCGAGGTTGATGGTCACCTTTTCGGTGTCCGGAAATTTGATTTTTGATTCGACAAGTTTCATGAATATACTCTCCTTATACTCCATGTGGAGTATGAGGAGAGTATTTCAAGGGCCGATTATGGGTTTTCCGGCGCCAGGCGCACGAAACGCGTCAGCACCAGCACCGGAATTGCCGAAATCACAACCCACAGGAAGAAGTGCCGGTAGCCCAGCGCCTGCTGGATGTCGCCGCTGACC
Source organism: Massilia sp. 01N417 (assembly GCF_056399645.1). Lineage (NCBI taxonomy): Bacteria > Pseudomonadati > Pseudomonadota > Betaproteobacteria > Burkholderiales > Oxalobacteraceae > Massilia > Massilia sp. 01N417. The sequence goes on from NZ_JBFTRS010000003.1 coordinate 79,719, forward strand.
ACCTTGGACAGCACGAAGCCCAGCTGCATGAAGCCCGAGCCCAGCGCGTAGTGGGCAGTCTGGTAAGGCCCGGCCGCGATCACCTGCATGATGAACAGGATCATGCCGACGAAGCCGAAGCCGTAGCCGAACATCTCGGCCGCCAGCGAGGCGGTGACGACGCCCAGCGATTCGGGCTGGGTCATGCTGAGGTAATAGAACACCAGGTTGGGCACGTTCATCGCCAGGATCAGCCAGGGCATCGCGCGCTTCAGGCCGATCCAGGACGTGAAATAGCCGCCAAGGATGCTGCCGACCAGGAAGGCGGCGGTGCCGGCGGTGCCGTAGATGGCGCCCACTTCCTGGGTCGACAGGCCCATGCCGCCGATGTCCCGGGCATCGCGCAGGAACAGCGGGCCGATGGTCTGGACCTGGCCTTCGGCGGTGCGGAACAGCAGGATGAACAGGATGCCCAGCCAGATGCCGGGCTTGGCGAAGAAGGCGCGGATCACGTCGACCAGCACGGCGACGGTGCCGCGCACGGTAGCCGCCGGCGCCGATGCGGGTCCCGCACTCGCGGGTGGCCCCGGCAGCGCCCAGGCATGATACAGGCCGAGCCCCGCCATCAGCGCGCCCAGCAGGCCGAACACGGTGGCCCAGGCGGCCTGCGGGCCGATGGACTGCTCGAGGTGGCCGGCCAGGATCACGAGTCCGCCCAGCGACAGGAACTTGGCGCCGTTGAAGAAGGCGCCCTGCCAGCCGGCGTAGGCGGCCTGCTGTTTCGCCGACAGGCTGGCGATGTACAGGCCATCGGCGGCGATGTCGTGGGTGCTGGAGGCCAGCGAGACCACGCCCAGCAAGGCGATCGCCAGCGCGAACCAGGCCGGCAATTGCAGGGCCAGGGCCAGCGCCGCCAACGCGATCCCGCCCGTGACCTGCAGGACCACCACGATGCGCTTCTTGCTGCGGAAGAGTTCCAGGAAGGGGCTCCACAAGGCCTTGAAGACCCAGGCCAGGCCGAGCAGGCCGGTCCAGCGCGCGATCTGCTCGTTGGGCACGCCCATGCTCTTGAACATCAGGCCCGCCACCAATGCCACGCTGTAGAAAGGCAGGCCCTGGGCCAGGTAAAGGCTGGGCACCCAGGCCAGCGGGTGGCGCAGCCTGTCGGGCGCCAGGTGATGCGGCTCTGCCTTGTCCATGCTCGGTGACCTTATTGTCTAAGCTTGTTCCAGTTCGATGGTGACGGTGCGGCTGCCGCGTCCGCGGGTGTCGAAGCTCCTCACCTTGAACACGCGGTCCTGTGGCCCGGCCTGCACCGGGCCCGTGTAGCGCGGGCTGGCCGCGCCCGGTTCGCTGCCGTCCAGAGTGTAATGCAGGGCCAGGCCCGGCAGGGCGACATTCGCGCGGATGGTCCGGCCGTCGTACAGCACGCCCGGCGGCGGCAGGCGGTAGCCGTAGGCCAGCGGGGCGCGGTCCAGGCGCGGCAGCTCGCGCTGGCCGAGGCGGTTGGCGAACTCGTTCCAGTCCGACTCGATGGCGGCGGCGCGCGCCTGCGGGTTGTCGATCCCGCTCCAGCCGGGATCGGGCGCCCAGGCCCGCTCCGCCAGCGCCACCATGCGCGGCGCCGCCAGGTATTCGATGCGGGCGCGCGAACGCGCGTTCTCGCCCCACAGCTGGCCCTGCAGGCCGATGATGCGCGTGCGGCCTTCGTCGGACAGGCGCGCCATCGCCGCCAGGCGCGCGGGCGGCAGCGCGCGTCCCATCGGGTCATTGGCGGCGCTGGCGATCATCTCCAGCGGGCAGAACACGAAGGCGTGGCGGGTCTCGACGAAACCGGCCCAGTAATAGCCCGGTTCCTGCGGGTCCTTCGCATAAGCCAGGTCGAAATAAAGGTTGGCGGCATTCGCCAGCACCACGTCGTAGCCGGCGTTGGCCAGGCGGTAGGCCACGTCTTCCTTGCCCGAACCCCAGGCATTATTCCAGGCATAGACCTGGAAGCCCGGCCCGTCGAAACCGGGCTTGGGCAGCGGCAGCGGCGCGCCCTCCACCGCCTGGGTATTCTCGTGCTGGGCCGGCGCGCAGCCCTCGGCCGTGGCCGCGCCATGCTTCAGCGCCGTCTCTTCCCAGCCGGCGAAGGCCAGGCCGTGCCTGGCCAGGATCGCGCGGCAGCGTTCGACGAAGTCCGCATGCAGCTGGCCGACGTCGGTCCAGCCGCGCTCGCGCATCAGGGCCTGGCAGACGGGCGAACCGAGCCAGGCGCCCAGCGGCACCTCGTCGCCGCCCGTGTGCACGGCGCGCAGCGGCACCCCGGCCTGGCGGTACAGCGCCGCCACATGGGCGACCACGGTATCGATGAAGCGGTCGATGGAGGGCAGTGCGATGCAGATCACGTTGTCGCGCCACATCTGCACCGATTCGTAGCGCGAAGCGTCGTCCGGATCGCTCAGCAGATAGCGCTCCGCGCCTTCGATATCGCCGGCCGCGCGCAGGCGGTCGTGACGCGCGCGCATCGCCAGCACGGCGGCGCGCGCATGGCCCGGCATATTGAACTCCGGGATCACCTCGATGTGGCGCGCGTGGGCATAACGCAGGATGGCGATGAAGTCGGCGGCATCGTAATAGCCGGTGCCGGCCGAGCTTTCGACGTCGGCGCCGGAACCGAAGGACGGCGGCAGGCTCTGCCCATCCGCGGCGACGCCGCGCCTGGAGCCGAGCGCGGTCAGCTCCGGCAGCGCATCGATCTGCAGGCGCCAGCCTTCGTCGTCGGTCAGGTGCAGGTGCAGCTTGTTCAGCTTGTAGCAGGCCATGCAGTCGAGCAGGCGCAGCACCGTCTCCCTGGACGAGAAGTGGCGTGCCACGTCCAGCATCATGCCGCGGTAGCCGAAGCGCGGCGCGTCCAGCACCCGTCCGCAAGGCAGGGTGCCGTCGGCTTCGAGCAGCTGGGCCAGGCTCTGGATGCCGTTGAACACGCCGTGGGCGCTGGCGCCGCGCACCAGCACCGAGCCGGCGCTGATTTCGAGCAGATAGGCTTCCGGCCCCGGCGCATCGATCTGGGAGACGGCCAGCTCGATGCGCGCTCCCGCTCCCGGCGGCAGGCCGGCCAGCAGCCCGCGCAGCAAGGCTTCCTCGCCGGCCAGGCCCTCGGCCGCGACGAGCGCGGACCCGGCGGCAAGCGCGCAGCATCCGCCATTGAAGCGCGCGCGCAGCGGCTTCGGCGTGATGCGGCCGACCGCCTCGCGCGGCAGCAGGTAGGACTCGGCGTTGTCGCGGTAGCGCCAGGCCGCGTCGGCGGGCGGCAGCAGGTCGCGTGCATTGCGGTGCAGCTGCTCGGGCCGCGCGAAGGGCTGGATCTCGGGATCGCCCAGGTCGCTGACACGGCCGTCGGCCTCGATCAGGTAGAAGCCGAGCGGCGCGTCGGTCACGCTGATGGCCCAGAACTGGGCCACGTAGCCGATTTCGAGCGCCTGGCCGGGCAGCCAGTCGGTTCCACTCGTCGAATGCAGGCGGAACAGGTCGCCGTTCAGGTGATCGATGCGGTAGCCCGCATCGACCGTGTTCGCCAGCACGCGGCGGCAGGTGTTGAAGTACACCGACCATCCCGCCGCGATCGGCGCGTGCGATGTATTGCGCAATACCAGCCTGGCGGAGAAGGCTTCATCTCCCACCAGGTTGGACAGGCATTCCCAGCTGATACCCACGACTGCCATCGGATTACAGCTTGCCGCGCAGGCCGAGGTAGAAGGTGCGGCCATTCGAGTAGAAGGCGCGCGGACGGTCCTTGTTCTCCGCGTACATCTTGATGGTCTCGTTGGTGAGGTTCAGCGCGTCGAAGGTCAAGGTCAGGTGCTCGGTCAGCTTGACGTTCACGGAAGCCGCCAGCGAGGGCATGCTGTCGACGTGCTGGCTGGCGCCGCGGTCCACGCCCGCCTTGTATGCCGAGCGGTAGCTGTAGGCCAGGCGCGCGCTGAAGCGCTCGTCCTCGTAGAAACCGGTCAGGTTCCAGGTGTTCTTCGAGGAGTTCAGCATCTCGCCGCCGTCATCCAGTTCGCCGTCCGCGTAGGTGTAGTTGGCCAGGAAGCCGAAGTTGTTCATCAGCGGCTGCTGCCAGCTCAGTTCCACGCCCTTGTTCTTGGCGCCGGTGTTGTACGGCGAGGTGATCTGGTAATCGGTGAACACGCCGCGCTTGTTGTTGTAGTAGCTGCCGGTGCTGGTGCCCTGGGCCACGATGGAGCCGAAGTCCATGTAGAACAGGCCGGCCGACAGCATCGCCTTCGGCGCGAAATACCATTCGGCCGAGAGGTCGAAGTTGGTCGAGCGCACCGGGTCGAGGTTGACGTTGCCGCCGCTGCCGGACAGGGCGTCGTCGTTCAGCGACACCGAGCCGCCCAGCGCGCTGTAGTCCGGACGGGCCACGGTCTTGGCGATCGCGCCGCGCACCACCAGGTCGGGGCGCACGTCGAACTTCAGGTTCACGCTCGGCAGGTAGTCGCGGTAGGTGCGCTTGAAGGTGGTCGGGGTATAGGGACCGAAGGCCGAGCCGGTGATCGGCGCGGTGCCGCCCGGCAGGTTCACGACCGTGGTCTGGCGGGTCTCGACCGCGCGCAGGCCGGCATTGCCGCTCCAGCCGTCGCCGCCGAATTCGGCCATGCCGTACAGGGCCGCGGTCTTCTCGGCGACGCGGAATTCGTCGAGCCAGTTATGGCGCAAGGTGTAGTCGAGCAGGCGGTTGCCCGGCACCGCACCCCAGGCGCCGAGGGCCGGACCGTCGTACTTGAAGTAGCCGTTGAAGACGTTGCCGCCCAGGTCCTTGCCGAAATCGGACGGATACATGCTGCCGTTCCAGACCGGGCCGGGATTGCTGAAGCCGTTCGGGCCCGGACGGGTTTCGAGCGGATGCTCGGCGGTGCGGTCGTGATCCGTGAAGCGGGCGCCGAAGCGCACCGCGTTCACCCATGGATTGTCGCGCACGCGCAGTTCGCCGTCGATCTGCGCATACTTTTCCTGGTCCACCGACTGCGCCTCGCCGCCGCCGGCCCAGGCGGTCGAGCCGGGCTTCGCGGTATTCCCGCCCGGGTAGCTGACGGTCGCCGGGGTCAGGCCGTTGAGGGCATAGACCATGCCGCCGTCGACGTTGTTCTGGTAGTAGACGTCGTCGCGGTCGTAGCCGACGCCGTGGGTCTTGCCGATGCGGCCCGTGAAACTCAGCTTGTCGCTCGGACGCCAGCGGCCGTTCAGGTCGACGTACCAGGATTCGCCGCCGGCATTCGGGCGGTAGATGTTGTCGACCTCGCCCGAATTGCTGACGAAGCCGGCGCCGACCAGGGTGCCGTTGCGGATCACCGGGTTCTGCGGAATCAGGCCGCTGCTGTTGATCGAGTTTGCCGGCGCTGCCAGCCAGTTGGTGTTCTGGTGCGGCGCCTGCAGCTTCGAATAGAAGCCGTTCAGGTCGATGCCGAAGTCGCGCGAGGGCTTGGCCTCGATGTCGAAGGCGCCGCCTTCGCGCTTCTTCTTCTGTTCGAACAGGGCGGCGCCGATGAAGGTCGGCACCGACACGCCGGCCAGCGCCGGATTGGCGACGGCGGCGGCGCTGGTCGCGCTGATCGGGGTATAGCCCAGCACTTCCTGGCCGTCGCGGCGCACGCTCTGCTTCTCCGAAAAGCCCTGCAGCAGCACGCCGAAGTTGTTTGCCGGGTTCTTCCAGCTCACCAGGGCCGACACCTGCGGCTCGGTCTTCTTCGACAAGTCGTTGTAGTTGGCCTGGATCGAGGCTTCGACGGTCAGCGGCTGGCGGAAGTCGAGCGGACGGCGGGTGATCACGTTGATGGCGCCGGAGACGCCGCCTTCGACCAGGTCGGCGGTCGCGCTCTTCTGCACGACGATGGAGCCGACCAGTTCCGAGGGCAGCAGCGAGAAGCTGCTGGAGCGGCCGACGTTGCCGCCGATCTGGTTCAGCACGAACCAGTCGCCGGTGCTGATCGCATGGCCGTTGAACAGGGTCTGCTGCAGGCTGGGGCTGGTGCCGCGCAGGCTGACGCGGTCGTTCTCGCCGAAGCCGCCCTCGCCGCCGGCAGAGGACTGGGTGTTCACGCCGGGCAAGCGCTGGATCGCATCGGCCACGTTCTTGTCGGGCATCTTGCCGATGTCCTCGGCCGTCACCACCTCGACCACCGCATCGGCGTTGCGCTTCTGGCGCAGCGACTGCTCGAGCGCGGCGCGCACGCCGGTCACGATCACCGTCTGCGCCTCGCCCAGGCCAGCCCCCTGCTCCTGGGCCTGGGCCTGGGCAGCCATGCCCATCACCAGCACCGATACCGCGCTCGCGATCGCGGTGCGTGCGATCGCCTTCCCTGCCTTCGACTCGTTCATGTCTTCGTCTCCAAAACTATGTCTCAACGTGAAGCTGCCAGTGTCGAATTCGGCGGACGCTGCAGCGTCTCTCGTCTTCGTATGGGGCGCATTGTGTCGTTGATTTCTTGGCCATGTTTGTCAAATCTTGCTATCGCGAATACGCGTGTTGATTTTTCGACACGCGCACGCGCCGGCAAGGAATGCGACCGGGATGGAGAAGAAGCGCCGCTCAGCGGCGGAAGAACCACAGCAGCAGCGAGACGACGACCGAGACGATGAGGCAGGTGACGATGGGGAAGCTGAAGCTGAAGCCTTCGCGGGCGATGTGGATGTCGCCGGGGAGGCGGCCGAACGGCAGGCGGCGCAGCCAGGGCCAGGCCAGGCCGGCGGCCAGCAGGATGAGGCCCAGGAGGATGAGGAGTTTTTGCATGTTCGTCCGTCGTCCTCGCGAAAGCGGGGACCCATACTGAGTGTCCAAGGTCGGTACATTAATCATACCAACTTGCTTCCAATGTACGGATTTCTGTGGCTTAGCGTGGATTCCCGCTTTCGCGGGAACGGCGTGGCAAGCTTCGGCGCCGCCTTGGCCGCCCCACTGGCGCCATCGAGCCTGAACACGCTCACCGCCTCGGCCAGGCTGTGCGCCTGCTCCTGCATCGATTCGGTGGCCGCCGCCGCTTCCTCGACCAGGGCCGCGTTCTGCTGGGTGACCTGGTCCATCTGGGCGATGGCGCCGTTTACCTGTTCGATGCCGATGCTCTGCTCGCGCGAAGCGGCCGAGATCTCGCTCATGATGTCGGACACACGCTGCACGCTGACGACCACTTCCTGCATGGTGGCGCCGGCCTCGCCCACCAGGCGGGTGCCGTTGCCGACCTTCTCGACCGAAGTGTCGATCAGGGCCTTGATTTCCCTGGCGGCCGTGGCCGAACGCTGGGCCAGGGCACGGACTTCGCCGGCCACCACCGCGAAGCCGCGTCCCTGCTCGCCGGCGCGGGCCGCCTCCACTGCCGCGTTCAGGGCCAGGATATTGGTCTGGAAGGCGATGCCGTCGATGACCGAGATGATGTCGACGATCCTGCGCGCCGACTCGTCGATCTCGCCCATGGTCGCGACCACCTGCCCGACCACTGCGCCGCCGCGCGCGGCCACGCTGGAAGCGCCGGCCGCCAGGGCGCTGCCCTGGCGCGCGTTGTCGGCGTTGTTCCTCACGGTGCCGGTCAGCTGTTCGAGTGCCGATGCGCTTTCTTCCAGCGAGCCGGCCTGCTGCTCGGTGCGGCTCGAGAGATCCAGGTTGCCGGTGGCGACTTCGGCGGCGGCGGTGGCGATGCTGTCGGCGCCGCTGCGCACCCGGGTCACCAGCGCATTCAGCCTGCCGGTCATGGCGTTCAGGGCGGCCATCAGTTCGCCGGTTTCGTCCTTCGCCACCTGGCCGACGCGAATCGACAGGTCGCCCTTGGCCACCGCGTTCGCCAGCGCGACCGCATCGCGCAGCGGCACCGTGATGCTGCGCGTCAGCCGCCAGGCCAGCACGCCGCCCAGCAGGACGGCCAGCACGCCGATGGCGACCAGCAGCCGGCGTCCGCTGGCCGCCACCTCGGCCACCCTGGCCTTGGCCTCGTCGAACAGGCGCGTCTGGTGCGCCGACAGGCGCCCGACCGCCTCGTCGTAGGCATTCACGGCCGGGATCATCCTGCTGTCGGCCAGGCGCTGGATGGCGGCCTGCTCCGCCTTGCCGCCATCCTTCAGGGCAAACACCTCGTCGCGCGCCGCCACATAGGTCTTGCGCAGTCCGGCCAGCTCGGCCAGCAGCGCCTTGCCTTCCGGGAGCACCACGAGGGAGTCGAGTTCCTTCTGGATGGCGGCGATGTCGGTGCTGTTGGCCTTCATCCGGACGTTGACCGCCTTCAGGTCTTCCGCATCGGTGGCGCGCAGGCGGGTGTCGATCAGGGCGCGGTTGAGCCGGCTGCTGGCGCGCCACTGGTCGGCCAGGCGCGCCTTGCGGATCGCAATGTCCATGTCCCCGGTGGCGCCGACCACCTGCTGCAGGCGCAGGGCGCCGATCACGGTCAGGACGATGGACAGGGCCAGTACGGCGGAGAACGCGAGACCCAGGCGCGTCCCGATCTTCAGCTGATGGAGTGGCATTTTCACCTCGGGGAAATAGAAAGGCTGCGCGCTACCGGCGACGTGGATGGAGGCCGGAGAGCGCAGCGACTAAGGGCGAGGATTTGGCCCGACGGGATGTCCGCGTCTCTTGATCCATCATACGCAAGTTCTGTCTTTACATCACAGGTGGTTGTGATAACGCAACATTTTTTTCCATTTGTGAAGAAATCCGGAGGTGCAGGCAAAACCGTTAAAATGGTCTTTCCCATTGCTAAATCGTCATCCGTTCCAGTGAACCCGTCCTTTCCGCCCCGTCTCCGCCGCTGGCTGCGCCGCGGCCTCGCCTGTTTCGCCCTGGCCGGAGGTCTGGCGCAGGCCGCCGCGCCGCAGCCGGTGCTGCTGGGAATCGACGGCGAGTTCGGGCTGGACAACAGCACCTCGGCCCAGGCCGTCGAGCTGGGCATGCGCGCGGCGATCGCCGAGATCAACGCGGCCGGCGGCGTGCTCGGTGGGCGTCCGCTCGCCGTGGTGACCAAGGACCATCGCTCGATCCCGGCGCGCGGCATCCGCAACATCCAGGAATTCGCGAAGATGCCGGACCTGGTGGCGGTGTTCGGCGGCCGCTTCAGTCCCGTCGTCATCGAGGAACTGCCGACCCTGAAGTCGACCCGCACCCTGTTCATGGCGCCCTGGTCCTCGGCCGACGCGATCGTCGACAACGACATGCGGCCGAACTACGTCTACCGCCTGTCGCTGCGCGACTCGCTGGCCATGCCGCGGCTGCTGCAGGCGGCGCAGCGGCGCCGGCTGCACCGCATCGGACTGCTGCTGACGAATACGTCCTGGGGCCGCAGCAACGCCGAGGCGGCCACCCGCGCGGCCGAGTCCATGCGCGGCATGCAGATCGTCGGCACTTCCTGGTACAACTGGCGCGACACCACCCTCGTCGACAAGTACCGGCAACTGCGCGCGGCCGGCGCCCAGGCGATCGTGCTGGTCGCGAACGACGACGAGGCGGCGGTGCTGGTGCGCGAAATGGCCGCGCTGCCGAAAGAGCAGCGGCTGCCGATCCTGAGCCACTGGGGCGTGACCGGCGGCGAGTTCGCGGAGCAGGCCGGGCCGGCACTGCGGCAGGTCGACTTTTCCGTGATCCAGACCTTCAGCTTCTGGAAGGCCGATCCGGCACGCGTGCGGCGCTTCCTGGCCAGCGCCGCCAAGGTGGCGAAGGTGAATCGCATCGAGGACATCAAGGGCCCGGTCGGCGCGGCCCACGCCTACGACCTCACCCACATCCTGGCGCAGGCGATCGAACGCGCCGGCAGCACCGACCGCAAGCTGGTGCGCGACGCGCTGGAACACCTGCCGGCCTGGCAAGGGCTGGTCAAGAACTACGCACCGCCGTTCACGCCGTCCCGCCACGAAGCGCTGGGCCGTGGCGACCTGCTGATGGCGCGCTACCGCGACGACGGCGTGCTGGTGCCGGCACAGGAGTGAGGATGGCGCCGGCCTTCCTTCCCGCCGGACTGTCGCGGCGCTTCGCGATCGCGGCCGCGATCCTGACGGCGGCCGCGATGCTGCTGATCTCGATCGTCTCGTTCTGGCTGATCGACCGCCAGCGCGACCGCGCCAACGACCTGCTGCAGCAGCGCGAGGTGGCCTTCCACGCGACCACGGTCGGCCACAACCTGCAAGCGCTGAGCACCCGCCTGGCGGACGTCGCGGCCAGCCCGATCCTGGCCACCGCCCTGGTCGACAGCGCCGGCAAGGAAACCTACCTGACGCCTTTCCTGCACGGGCTGCGGCAGATCAACGGGATCCCGGTACAGGTGATGTTCACCGACTTCGAGGGCAAGGAAATCGCCGACAACGGCACCACCGGCTTCGGCGAACGCGAAGCCGCCTGGCTGCGCGATCGGCTGGCCAGCGGCGACGAGCGCGCCGCCCTGCTGGACGGCGAGCTGCTCGGGGTCTACCTGCTGCGCTACTCGCGCACCCGCACGCCGGAGGGGGCGCTGATGTACAAGGTCCGCCTGGCCGACCTGAAGCCGGCGCCCTGGGCCGTGCTCGCCCCCGCCGGCGCCCGCCCGGCGCGGACGCGCGAGATCACCGCCCGGGTGCCGCTGCCGGCACGCCTGGCCCACCTCAAGCTGGTGCTGGGCGAGGACGAGCGACGGCTGCCGGAGCCGCTCGGTTCGCCGGCCCCGCAATACCTGATGATCGGCGCGATCACGGCCGCGCTGGCACTGACGGTGTTCCTGCTGGCCTCGCGCCTGGCGCTGGGGCTGACGCGCGACCTGCGCCGCCTGGAAGCCTTCTCGGCCAGCCTGGGCAACGCCGGCATCAGCACCCAGCGCGCGCCGCTGGCCGGCAGCCGTGAGGTGGTCAGCCTGGCCGGCGCCATCAACCGCATGCTCGACCGCCTGTACGAGCAGCATGCCCACCTGGAGGCGGAGCGCCGCAAGTTCCACCAGCTGTCGAACAACATCCCGCAGATGGTGTGGATGGCCGACGCCGACGGCAACATCCTCTGGTTCAACGACCGCTGGTACGAGTTCACCGGCGCCGCGCCGGGCACGGTGTCGCCGGCGGACTGGCAGAAGCTGCACGACCCGAGCATGCTGCCCGAGGTGATGCGGCGCTGGCAGCAGGCCGTCGTCAGTGGCGTCCCCGACCAGATGACCTTCCCGCTGCGCGGCGCCGACGGGCGTTACCACAGCTTCTTCTGCTCGATCGCGCCGCTGCGCGACGCCGGCGGCCGCATCCTCCAGTGGTTCGGCACCTGCACCGACGTCAGCCAGCTCGAAGAAGCCGAGCGCGCGGTGCGCTACAGCGAGGAGCGCCTGCAGCAGGGACTGGTGGCGGCGCGCATGGCGGTGTGGGAACGCGATCCGCATACCGGCACGGTCGGCTTCTCGGCCAATCTGCACAGCGTGTTCGGCAAGCACTGGAACAACGTCGCCGAGCTGTGGGAGCAAATCCATCCCGACGATCGAGCCTGCCTGGACGAGACGGTCGCCCGCGCAATCGGCAACGGCGGCGAGAACGGCGCCTACCACGCCACCTCGCGCCTGCGCCGCGCCGACGACGGCCGCTGGATCTGGATCGACATCCGCGGCCGCCTCGGGCTGGGTCCGGACGGCCGCAGCACCGTGGTGCACGCGATCGCGATCGACATCACGGAACGCAAGCAGGCCGAGGAAGCGCTGCAGCTGGCGGACCGCCGCAAGGACGAATTCCTGGCGATGCTGGCGCACGAACTGCGCAATCCGCTGGCGCCGATCGGCAGCGCGGCCGACATGCTGCGCATCGCCTATTCCCACGAGCCGCGCGTCAAGCAGATCAGCGAGATCGTGGCGCGCCAGGTGGCCCACATGCGCCACCTGGTCGACGACCTGCTGGACGTCTCGCGGGTCACGCGCGGGCTGGTGACGATCAGCCGCCAGGCGATCGACCTGCGGCGCGTGGTGAGCGAGGCGGTGGAGCAGTCGCGGCCCCTGGCCGAAACACGCCGCCACCAGCTCGAGGTGACGCTGCCGGATGCACCGCTGATGGTCGACGGCGACCATATCCGCCTGGTGCAGGTGGCCGCCAACCTGATCAACAACGCGGCCAAATACACCCACGAAGGCGGCCGCATCGAGGTTGCGCTGGCGGAGAGCGAAGGCCGCGCGCGCCTGACCGTGCGCGACAACGGCACCGGCATCGGCCCCGACCTGCTGCCGGTGGTGTTCGACCTGTTCACCCAGGGCTCGCGCACCCTCGACCGCGCCCAGGGCGGCCTCGGTCTCGGCCTGGCGCTGGTCCGCAAACTGGTCGAACTGCACGGCGGCGAAGTCTCCGCCAGCAGCCCCGGCCAGGACCAGGGCAGCACCTTCACCGTCACCCTGCCCCTCCTCTAATTCCTAAATTCGGGGTTAAATTCGGGGTCAGAGCACATTTCCGCCCCAATTCGGGGTCAGAGCACTTTTTGCAGAAATAGCCTCGGTAAAGAACGGTGATAGGCGCGCGCGGATCTCCTTCGCCAGGCCCCTTTTGGTTGGCGCGGTCGTACCGAGAAGCCATTGCCCAGAAATGTGCTCTGACCCCGAATTTTGGGCGAAATGTGCTCTGACCCCGAATTTGGGTTGCGGCACGGCACCGGCCGCCGCGCCACGGAGATGGGGCTGCGCCTGGTGATGCATCCGGACCAGTTCGTGGTGCTGAGCTCCGATTCGCCCGAGGTGGTAGCCAACAGCGTCAAGATCCTGCAGATGCATGCCGACATCATGGACCTGCTGGAGCAGCCGCGCTCGCCCTGGGCCGTGCTCGAGATCCACGGCGGCAAGGCCAATCGCAGCGACGCCCTGGTCGAACGCATCGCCGGCCTGCCCGATGCGATCCGCTCGCGCCTGTGCCTGGAGAACGACGAATACGCCTACAGCGCGGAGCAGATCCTGGACGTCTGCGTGCGCAGCGGCGTGCCGATGGTGTTCGACGCCCACCGCCACATCGTCAGCGAAAAGCTGTCCAGCTACGACGATCCGAGCGTGGCCGCAATGCTGGAAAAGGCGCGCGCCACCTGGCCGGATCCGGCGCACCAGATGGTCCACATCTCGAACGGACGCGAAGGCTTCAACGACCGCCAGCATGCGGACCTGATCTCGACGATGCCGGCGGCCTATGCGCGCGCACCGTGGATCGAGATCGAAGCCAAGAGCAAAGAGGAAGCGATCGCCGGACTGCGCACCTGGCAGTCGAGCCAGTCCGCGCGCATTGCCTGAGCTCGCTACGCTGCGCCGCACCATTCACCAACCGCATGGCGGGCATCAGGAATCGTAATTAGTCATTTCCGCGCGGCAGTATCAGAATGGTGCAAGGCCATTTCAACCGGACGCAGGCGTTTTTGCGCCCGTTGCACAATGAAGGCAACTCAAGCAGTTTCACATCCGACGATGCAGCAGACCGATCCCACCCTCATCCCGCAGCCGCGGCGCGGAACGGGACCGGCATGATCGTCCGCGACCGCCCTTCCGCCCTGCGCCTGTTCCTGGTGATGCGCGGTTCGGTGATGCCGAACATCTGGAAAAGCCTGCTCGGCACCGCCCTGCTGGCGGTCGCCGTCACCTGGACCCACGGCACGCTGTGGGGCCACAAGATCGCCATCGGCGCGATCCCCTTCACGCTGATGGGCCTGCCCCTCGCGATCTTCCTCGGTTTCCGCAACAACGCCGCCTACGACCGCTACTGGGAAGGCCGCAAGCAATGGGGCGAACTGGTCCTGCGCAGCCGCAGCCTGGCGCGCCAGTGCCTGTCGCTGATCGAGGCGGGCGGCACGCCCGACGGCGCCGTGCGGGAGCGCATGATCCGGCGTGCGATCGCCTTCGCGCATGCGCTGCGCCACCGCCTGCGGCGCACCGACCCCGCCGCCGATATCGAACCCTGGATCGCGCCGCAGGAATGGGAACGCGTGCGCGTCCTGCCCAACCTGCCGCACGCGCTGATGCTGGAGATGGGCGCCGACCTCGGGCACTGCCTGCGCGAGCGCCGCCTCGAACCCTGCCTGGCACCGGGCATCGACGCCACCCTGTCGGCGATGACCGGCGTGGCCGCGGCCTGCGAACGCATCCACGGCACGCCGATTCCGTTTTCCTACAGCCTGCTGCTGCACCGCACCGCCTACCTGTATTGCGTCCTGCTGCCCTTCGGCCTGGTCGACGCGATCGGCGACCTGACCCCGCTGGTGACGCTGCTGGTCGCCTACACCTTCTTCGGGCTGGATGCCCTCGGCGACGAGATCGAGGAGCCCTTCGGCACCTCCGACCACGACCTGCCGCTCGACGCCATCTGCCGCACCATCGAGATCGACCTGCGCAGCGCGCTGGGCGACACCAAGCTTCCCCCACCCCTACTGCCGGTCGACTACCGGCTCAGCTAGAAACATGAAGACTGAATACCTGGATCGTATCCGCTGCGCCAAGCTGCGCAATCGTGTCACCGGCGCCGCTGAAGCAGCAAGCTGGATCAAGGACGGCATGACCGTCGGCATGAGCGGCTTCACCCGCGCCGGCGACGTCAAGCTGGTCCCTGCCGCGCTGGCCGAACGCGCCCGCGCAGAGCCGCTGAAGATCACCCTGCTGACCGGCGCCTCGCTCGGCAACGATACGGACAAACTGCTTACCGAAGCGGGCGCGCTGTCGCGCCGCATGCCCTTCCAGGTCGACCCCGTGCTGCGCGCCGCCATCAACCGCGGCGAGGTGATGTACATCGACCAGCACCTGTCCGAGACCGTCGAACAGCTGCGCAGCCGCCACATCAAGCCGGTCGACGTCGCGGTGGTCGAGGCGGTGGCGATCACGGAGACGGGCGCGATCGTCCCCACCACCTCGGTCGGCAACAGCGCCAGCTTCGCGATCCTGGCCGACAAGGTCATCGTCGAGATCAACCTGGCCCAGACCACCGGCCTCGAAGGCTTGCACGACATCTGGATTCCCAAGAAGCGGCCGATGCGCGAGCCGATCCCGATCATGTCGGTCGAGCAGCGCGCCGGCACGCCCTTCATCGAGATCCCGCCGGAGAAGATCGTCGCCATCGTGATCACCGACCAGCCGGACAGCACCTCCTCGGTGCTGCCGCCGGACGAAGAGACCGCCGCCATCGCCGGCCACCTGGTGCGCTTCTTCGAGGACGAGATCGTCGCGGGACGCCTGGACGCCAGCCTGCTGCCGCTGCAGGCCGGCATCGGCACCATCGCCAACGCGGTGCTGGCCGGCTTCGTCGACAGCCCCTTCCACGACCTCACCATGTATTCGGAGGTGCTGCAGGATTCGACCTTCGACCTGTTCGATTCCGGCAAGCTCGAATTCGCCTCCGGCTCCTCGATCACCCTGTCGCCGGAAAAGAGCGCCCAGGTGTTCCGCGACTTCGACCGCTACCGCGACCGCCTGGTGCTGCGCCCGCAGGAAGTGTCGAACCATCCGGAAGTGATCCGGCGCCTCGGCATCATCGCGATCAATACCGCGCTGGAAGCCGACATCTACGGCAACATCAACTCGACCCACGTGAGCGGCACCCACATGATGAACGGCATCGGCGGCTCCGGCGACTTCGCGCGCAACGCCTACCTGTCGATCTTCGCCACCAAGTCGATCGCCAAGGGCGGCAAGATATCCTCGATCGTGCCGATGGTGACCCACGTCGACCATAGCGAGCACGACGTCGACATCATCGTCACCGAACTGGGGCTGGCCGACCTGCGCGGCCTGGCGCCGCGCGAGCGTGCCGAGACGATCATCGAACACTGCACGGCCGAACCCTACAAGACCATGCTGC
This sequence comes from Massilia sp. 01N417, assembly GCF_056399645.1. Classification (NCBI taxonomy): domain Bacteria; kingdom Pseudomonadati; phylum Pseudomonadota; class Betaproteobacteria; order Burkholderiales; family Oxalobacteraceae; genus Massilia; species Massilia sp. 01N417. Next base: position 95,463 of record NZ_JBFTRS010000003.1, read on the forward strand.
GCGAGTACGTGGCGGAAGCCCAGCAGCGCGGCGGCCAGACCCCGCACGTGCTGGAGAAAGCCTATTCCTGGCACACGCGCTACCGCGAAACCGGCTCGATGCTGCCCAAGGATTGACGAAAGACCGCGGTCTGGTGTGCAATAAGCGGTATTGCCCATCCGCATGATGCCACCATGACCGCTGCTCCCGCCCCGACACCGAAACGCCGCCTGCGCAAGATCCTGCTTGCCGTGGGCGCCGTTGCCGCCGCCGTACTCGTCGCCATTCCCCTCGCACGCAATATGGAGCACGGCCCGCTCGGCGCCGACGCGCGGCGCCAGGCGCCCGGGCAGTTCGTCACCCTGTCGCACGGGATCGTCCACGTGCGCATCGCCGGTCCCGAACAGGGCCGTCCGGTGGTGCTGGTGCATGGCTTTTCGGTGCCCAGCTATGTGTTCGACAGCACCAGCGCGGACCTGGCGGCGGCCGGCTTCAAGGTGATCCGCTTCGACCTGTACGGGCGCGGCTGGAGCGACCGGCCGAAGGTCGACTACGACCGCCGGCTGTTCGCCGACCAGCTACTGGAACTGATGGATACCCTGCAGGTGCCGAAGGCCGACCTGCTCGGGCTGTCGATGGGCGGCGCGATCGTCGGACGCTTCGCCGCCGAGCATCCGGAGCGGGTGCGCAGCGTGGTGCTGGTGGCGCCCCTCACGCGGGCGCACGACATCAGCGTGATGGCCTGGCCGGGTGTCGGCGAATGGCTGACGCGCGCATGGTTCCTGCCTTCGCTGGCCACCAGCCAGCTTGAGGACTTCGCGCATCCGGAACGCGTGGCCGGCTGGGCCGAGCGCTTCCAGCCGCAGATGCGCTACGACGGCTTCGGGCGCGCGATCCTGTCGACCATCCGCCATCTGTCGAACGAATCCTCGCTGCCGGATTTCGAGAAGGTGGGCAAGAAGGGCCTGCCGGTGCTGCTGGTATGGGGCGATGCCGACAAGACGGTGCCCTATGCCGAACACGCCGACGTGCAGCGCGCGATCCCGCAGGCGCAGTTCGTGTCGCTGCCGGGACTCGGACATCTGCCGGTGGTCGAGGATCCGGCGGCGGTTCATCCGCAGGTGGCCGCCTTCCTCCGGCAACACTAAAAAAACACCAGCCCGCGAGCTGGTGTTTTTCATGGCGCCGGCGAACCGGCGCGACGATCAGTAGCCGCGGCCGCCGGTACCGCTGGTGCCGCCGCTGGTGGTGCTGGTGCCCGTGCCGGTGGTACCGGTACCGGTGGTGCCGGTGGCGCTGGTGCCGCTGCCGGAACCCGAGCCGGTGCCGCTCATGCCGGACGAGCTGGTGCCGGTGCCGGTGGTGCCGGTACCGGTTCCGGTGCCCATGCTGCCGCTGGTGCCCGAGGAGCCCGAGCTGCCGGTGCCCATGCTGCCGCTGGTGCCCGACGAACCCGAGGTGCCGGTGCCCATGCTGCCGCTGGTGCCGGAGGAGCCCGAGGTGCCGGTGCCGGTGCCCATGCTGCCGCTGCCCGAGGAACCGCTGGTGCCCATGCTGCCGCTGCCGGAGGTGCCGCTCGAACCCGACGAGCCGGTGCCGCTGCCGCTGCTCGACGAGCCGCTGCTACTGTCCATGCCGCTGCTCGAGCTGGAGCTGCCCGAACCGGTCATGCCGCTGCCGCTCGAGCCCGAGCTGCTGCTATGTTTACGCGCATGTTTCTTTTTGCTGGACTTCTTGTGGGTCGACGAAGTGCCGGTTGCCTGGTCGGACTGCGCAGTGGCGCTGGTACCGCCGGTGGTCGAGGAGCTGCCGCTCGTTTGCGCCTGAGCGCTCACGGCACCGAACATCGCCATCGCAACGGAAGCACCCAGCAGGCCTTTCAGTAACTTATTCATTTTCATGTCGCTCTCCTAATGGATTTGGGGCAAAAAGCTCAACAATATCAACAAGATAAATTGAGGGTTCGCAGTGTAGAACGGTCGCGGCAAAGCGTGCGCGCGTTAGCCGCACGGCAAAAAATCAGCAGCAAAAAAGCGACACGTTGATGCGTTTTTGCCCCCGATAACATCCATATCAGGGGTTTGCGGCCTGCGCCGCGAGCGTACCCAGCCTGGTATAAAGTTCCAGCACATTGCTCTTGTCGTCAGGGTAGACCCGGTTCGACAGCAGCACGTAGAAGGTGCGCGAGCCCGGATCGATCCACAGCACGCAGCCGGTAAAGCCCGTATGGCCGTAGCTGCCGACGGGGAACACGGTGCCGCGCGGACGCACCGCATAGGGCGAATTGATGTCCATGCCGAGGCCGCGCAGCGCCTCGATGCCGGCTGGCGACTGCGCCGTGGTCATCAGGCGCACGCTCTCCGGGCTGAGGATGCGCACGCCGTCCAGCTCGCCGCCGCGCAGCAGCATGCGGGCATAGCGCGCGACGTCGCGGGCGGTGGTGAACACGCCGGCCGACCCGGCCACGCCATCCATGCGGCGCGCGGTCGGGTCGTGCACCACGCCCTGCAGCAGCTGGCCGGGCGCGAGGTCGCCGTGGGCCGAACCGGCGCTCTCCGCACCCTTCTGGGTCGGCGCGATCAACGTGGCGCGGGCAGCATCCATGCGGCGCAGCGGCAGGTAGCCGGTATCGAGCATCTTCAGCGGCGCGAAGATGCGGGTGCGCGCGAATTCGTCGAGCGGCATGCCGGACACCTTCTGCACCAGCTGGCCCAGCAGGATGTAGTTGATGTCCGAGTAACGGAAGAAGGTGCCGGGCGGATGCGTCACCACCTGGCTGCAGGCCAGGGCGTGGGCGGCGGCATCGCCATGCCAGGCCGGCTTGGCCGGCAGCCCGGCCGGCAGGCCCGAGCTGTGGGTCAGCAGGTGGCGGATCGTGATGGCCTCCTTGCCGCCGTTCGCGCATTCCGGAAAGTAGGCGCTCAGTTTCGCGTCGAGGTCGATCTTGCCCTCTTCCGCCAGCTTCAGCACCGAAGGCGCGGTCGACAGCACCTTGCTCAGCGAGGCGGCGTCGTACACCGTCGATGTCTCGACGGGCCGCGCATCGGCTTCGTAGCTCAGGCGTCCATAGGCCCGCTCATAGACCGCACCGTCATGCTCGATGTGGAGCACCGCGCCGGGCAGCTTATGGGCGCCGATGGCTTCCTGCATGGCGGCGTCGACTTGCGGGATGGCGGGGTTGTCGAGACGGCCATGCGCGCAGCCGGTGAGCAGCAGGGCGATACAGGCGGCGGCGAACAGGGAGCGGCGGATTGGGGAGATGGCTGGGCGGGGCATGGTTGCTGTCGTTGGCGAAATTGAACCAAGGCATCATAGGCAGGCCACCAGCCGGGGTCAAGCGCGGTGCCTCCGCACGCAAAAAATCCGATCGGCGTATCATGCCTCCATGATTCCTCTCTCGATACTCGACCTCGCCCCCATCGTTGAGGGCGGCACCGCTTCCGATTCCTTCCGCAACTCGCTCGACCTTGCCCAGCATGGCGAGCGCTGGGGCTACCACCGCTTCTGGCTTGCCGAACACCACGGCATGCCGGGCATCGCCAGTGCGGCGACCTCGGTCCTGATGTGCCATGTTGCCAACGGCACCTCGACGATCCGCATCGGCGCCGGCGGCATCATGCTGCCGAACCATTCACCGCTCGTGATCGCCGAACAGTTCGGCACCCTCGCCTCGCTGTTCCCCGGCCGTATCGACCTCGGCCTGGGCCGCGCACCGGGCTCCGACCACACCACGGCGCGCGCGCTGCGCCGCAACCTGGCCTCGGATGCCGACGAGTTCCCGCAGGACGTGGTGGAGCTGATGGATTACTTCGCCGGCTCGCCGCGCCGGCCGGTAGCAGCGGTGCCCGGCGCCGGCCTCGACGTGCCGGTCTGGATCCTCGGTTCCAGCCTGTTCGGCGCCCAGCTGGCGGCGGCCCTCGGCCTGCCGTATGCCTTCGCCTCCCACTTCGCGCCGCAGATGATGATGCAGGCGATCGAGCTCTACCGCGCCACCTTCCGTCCCTCGGCCCAGCTCGACAAGCCGTACGTGATGCYCGGCTTTAACGTGTTCGCCGCCGACACGGATGCCGAAGCCCACTTCCGCGCGACCTCGATGCAGCAGGCCTTCATCAACCTGCGCAGCGGCCGCCCGACCAGGCTGAAACCGCCGGTCGAAGGCTATCTGGATCTGCTGAGCCCGCCGGAGCGGTCGATGCTGGATTCGGTGCTGTCGTGCTCGGCCATCGGCGCGCCCGGCACCGTCGCCGCCCAACTGAAGGCCTTCGTGGAGCGCACCGGCGCGGACGAGCTGATGATCACCTCGCAAATCTTCGACCACGCGGCGCGCCTGCGTTCCTACGAGATCACGGCCGAGATCGCCCGCTCTGCCTGATGCCGCCGGCACTGCCGCGGTCAACCGCGGCGGTGCCGGTAACGTTGTTTCCGTTGAATGGCGAACAGTCGGATCGGTTCGCCAGGCCTAGGCTAGCTTCATCCACCTGCTACCGGAGATAACCATGAAAGCCAAACTCATCGCCGTATCCCTCCTGCTGTCGCTGGCCTCGACCGGCGCCGCCTATGCCAAGCCCAGCTGCCTGAAAGGCGCGGCCGCCGGCGCCGTCGGCGGCCACTTCCTCGGCAAGCACCACCTGGCCGGCGCGGCCGTGGGCTGCGCCGTGGGCCACCACATGGCCAAGAAACAGGAACGCGAACAGGCTCGCGCCCAGGCCCAGGCGAATGCCCAGGCCCAGGCCAACGCCCAGGCGCAGAACGGCCAGGCGCAGGCTGCTCGCAAGTGATCCGGCGACGGCGCCGGTAATGCTCAGGCGTCGCCGGTGCCGGCTTGCAGGGCGTCGATCAGCTCGCGGGTCGAGCGCACCCTGCCCATGTTACGGAACACGTTCTCGCAGCAGTTCTTGTGCGCTTCCGCGTTTCCGCTGCTCATCGCATCTTCCACGAAAACCAGTTCGTAGCCACGGTCGAAGGCCGCGCGCGCGGTCGACTCGACGCCGTAGTTGGTGGCGATGCCCGTCATGATGATGGTCTTGATGCCGCGCCGGCGCAGCAGCTGGTCGAGCTCGGTAGCGTAGAAGGCGCCCCACTGGCGCTTGGTCACCACGTGGTCCTGCGCCTGCACCTGGGCCGACTCCGCCATGTACGATGCTTCCGGCGGCGGTGACGGCGTACCGGGCTTGAACATCGGATTGTCGGCAGGCGGCAGGCGCAGCTCGTCCAGCTGCACGCGCACGAAGATCACCATGCCGCCGCGGTCGCGCATCTCGCTCGACAGCAGCACGCAATTGCCCACCACGCGCTCGGCCGGGTGCGGCGCCAGTTCCCGGTTCACATTAAAGTTCTGCAAGTCGATCTGCACCAGGGCGGTGCGGGCGATGTCGATTTTCAGTTTGTCATTCATAAAATTAAATCCTCCTCGACCGCAGTATTCACCAGACCCGGTTCAGGCGGCGCGCAATGGGCGGCCTGCAGTTAATACAGACCGCGCCCAGGCTCTGTGATAAATTTCCGGGGATCAAAATTAGAGACGGCAAACGCCGCAGAACATGAAAAAAATCGCCATCGTCGGCGCAAGCGCGCTGCTGGCGGGCTGCGTCACCCCGCAGCCTTTCCTGACCGAATACAGCACCGGTTCCGGCGCTCCCCGCAGCGAAGCCCAGCAAGCCCTCGAATTCGACAAGGCCGACCTCAAGCTGCGCATCGAGCCGGACACCCGCAGCATCCGCGGCGACGTCACGCTCACCTTCGGCACCCGCGCGCCGCTCCATAGCATCGAACTCGACCTGGACCGCAACCTGCCGATCGACGCCATCGACGTCGACGGCCAGCCGCTGCCGGCTGGCAGCTGGCGCAACCCGGAAGGCAAGCTGACCATCGACCTGCCGCAGACCCTGCAACCCGGCAAGCAGGCAGTGGTGAGGGTGCGCTATCACGGCCAGCCCCACGTGGCCAAGCGCGCGCCCTGGGACGGCGGCTTCGTCTGGTCGACGACCCCGGACGGCAAGCCCTGGGTGGCGAGTGCCGTGCAGGGCGAAGGCTGCGACCTGTTCTGGCCCTGCATCGACCACCCGACCGGCAAGCCCAGGCTGGTCGACGAACACATCACGGTACCGAGTCCGCTGGTCGCGGCCGGCAACGGCATCGCCATGGGCATGGACGAGGCGGACGGCTGGCGCACCTGGCACTGGCGCACCAAGAACCCGAGCACCTACGGCATCTCGATCAACGTCGCGCCTTACCAGGTGCTGTCCGGCGAATACCGCAGCCGCTACGGCAACGTGATTCCGCTGCGCATGTGGTACCTGCCGCAGAACGAGGAAGGCGCGAAGCAATTGTTCGCCGAGTTCGCGCCGATGCTGGACTTCTTCGAGAGCACCATCGGCCCCTACCCCTTCGGCGACGAAAAGATGGGCGTGGTGGAGACCCCGCACAAGGGCATGGAACACCAGACCATCAATGCCTACGGCAACAAGTATGCGAAGACGGCCTATGGCTATGACGAACTGCTGCAGCACGAGTTCGCCCACGAATGGTTCGGCAACCAGCTGACCAACGCCAACTGGGACGATATGTGGCTGCACGAGGGACTGGGCAGCTATATGCAGCCGCTCTACATGCAGTACCTGCGCGGCGACCTCGAATACTTCGCTTCCCTGATGCACCAGCGCGGCATGATCGAGAACAAGGCGCCCATCGTGTCCGGCAAGCCAAGGCTGGAAGAAGACGTCTACGACACCAAGCGCGGCGGCCCCGGCCAGGACATCTACAACAAGGGTTCACTGGTCATGCACACCTTGCGCGGCCTGATCGGCGACCAGGCCTTCTTCCGCGCCGTACGCGAAGAGGTCTACGGCACCCCCGACCCGCGCCCCGGCAACTTCGCCCCGCGCTACGGCACGACGCCGGAATTCATGGCCATCGTCAAGCGCACGAGCGGACGCGACCTGGACTGGTTCTTCCAGGCCTACCTGTACCAGAAGGCACTGCCGGAACTGCAGGCCACGCGCAGCGGCAACACCCTGCAGCTGGCATGGAAGACGGAAAAGAACACGCCCTTCCCGATGCCGGTCGAGGTGCGCGTGGGCGACCGCGTGGTAAATGTGCCGATGGCGGATGGCAAGGGGAGTGTCGAGCTGCCGGAAGGGGCGGGCTATACGCTGGATCCGCATTCGAAGGTGCTGCGCAGGGAGCAGCATATCGAGCGCTATCACCAGTGGCAGGAAGAGCAGCGGAAGAAACGGGAGAAGGCGGCTACCTAAGGTTCGTGCCAAGTGTGAACGTCATTCCCGCGAAAGAAGGAATGACGTTCCCGAGCTAACCGATTACTTCGAAGCGTCCTGCATCTTCTCGCCAGTACGCTCCAGCGCGCGGCCGGTTGCCGCAGTCGCATCCTTGGCGCCTTCCTTCACGTTATGCGCTGCTTCCTTCGAAGTCTGACGCACTTCGGCGCCGGCTTCGTGCATGTTGGCGGCGGTACGGTCGGCCGCGGCATCGATTTTCGCGTTGGCGCGGTCGGTGGCGGCGTCGATCTTCTCGCCCGCACGGTCGGCGGCGGCGTTGGCGTTCGCGGCGGCTTCACGGGTTGCCGCGGCAGCGTTCGCACCGGCGTCGTCGACGGCTTTACCCGCGGTCTGGGCCGGGCCCATGTCCTTGTTGGTGGTGGTTTCGGCCTTGTGGCAGCCGGTGGCCAGCACGGCGACGGAGAACAGCAGGGCGGAAATGGTCGTGGTCTTCATGATGGGTTCCTTTTATTATTAAAAAATAAAGTGTATGGACGTATCCTACACTCCCATACTGCCGCGCACGATTGCCAATTGTGCCAAACCGTAACAAAAAATTATCCCTTTCCCCGGCCGGGCCGGCGGCGCCGTTACATCTGTTTTCAAACCCTGCCCACGGATGAGCGAGGGTCAGGGCAAAAGATTCCCATCGGCATCGATTTTGCGCACCTCGCCCATCCCCAGGGCGCGCACGTCGGCCTCGACCTTGCTCATGTCGCCCACCACGATCCATAGCTGCCGCGCCGGCAGGATCGTCCTTGCCGCCAGCGCATTCAGCTCGGCCGGGTTCACGGCCCAGACCTTGTCCGTGTAGGTGTTGTAGTAGTCCTCGGGCAAGTGGTATTGCAGGATGGTCGCGTAGCCATTGCCGAGCTGGGCGATGGTCTCGAAGGCGCCGGGCAGGCCCAGGGTCTCGTTGTCCTGCGCCGCCTTCAGTTCCGGTCCGCTGATGGGACGGGCGCCGGCGATGTCGGCGTATTCCCGGGCCAGCTCGCGCAGGGCCGGCGCCGTCTTGTCGGTCTGCACCGGCGAGGCGCTGTACAGGATGCGCTGCCCGACTGCCGCCACCAGCCCCGAGCCGACGCCATAGGACCAGTGCTTGTCCTCGCGCAGGTCCATGTTCAGGCGCGAACTGAAGGTGCCGCCGAAGACGTCGTTCAGCAGGTTCAGCGCCACCGCCTCCGGGGTATTGCGCGGCGGCGCCAGCTGGGCGCCGACGATCTCGCTCTGCAGGGCGCCGGGACGGTCGATCAGGTAGATCACGGTCTTGTCCGGCTGCGCCACCTGGCTCACGTTCTTGCGCGGCACTGTCCCCGCCTGCCAGCCGCCGAAGGCCTTTTCCAGCAGCGGCCGCAAGGACGCCATGGTGGTATCGCCCACCACCAGCAAGGTCGCATTGTTCGGCTTGAACCAGGCCTGGTGGTAGCGCACCAGGTCGGCCCTCGTCATGCGCGCCACCGCCTGCTCGGTGCCGGTGCCGGTCAGCGGCAGGCCATAGGCATGGTCCTTGCCATACAGGAGTCCCGGCAGCACGCGCAGCGCCATCGCCCGCGGCACCGTCTTTTCGCGGGCGATCGCGGCGATGCGCTCGCGCTGCAGGCGTTCGAAATCCGCCTGCGGAAAGGAGGGATGCAGCACCAGGTCGGCATACAGGCCCAGCGCCCGGGACAGGGTCGGCACCAGCACGTTCATGTTGACGAAGGCGCCGTCGAGGTTGGTGGCGGCGCCGAAGGAGGCGCCCAGCGCTTCCAGCTCGGCGCTGACTTGCAGGGAAGACCGCCTGTTTGCGCCATTCCGCGTTCCCTCCTCCAGCATGCGCAGGCTCAGGCTCGCCAGGCCCGGCAGCTCGTGCGAGCCCGAGGCGTAGCCGGCATCGATCATCATCGACAGGTTCACCACCGGCGCGCCGTGGCGTTCGGCCAGCACCACCTTCAGGCCGTTCGACAGGGTCGCCGCCTGCATCGGCGGCAGCCGCAGCTTTTCGGGCTGTCCCGGCGGCGCCCCCTTGCTGCGGTCGAGCGTGGTAATCGAGGCCGCCAGGCCGGCCGGGAAAGGATCGACCTCCAGGATATAGTCGCCATCGCCGAGCCATTCGGCCATGGCCTGGCGCACCATCGCCGGGGTCGCCGCCCGGATGCGCTTCAGGTAGGTCTTGTAGCAGTCGGGGTCGCCCGTAAACGTCATGCAGCGCGCCAGCATGTCGCTCTTGCCGCCGAAGCCGCCGACGCGCTCGACGCTGCGCGCGTACTGCGCCAGGATCGCCGTCTTCGCCAGGCCCAGTTCGTCCTCGCGCGGGCCGCTCTTCATGAGTGCGCGCAATTCCTCGTCGGCGATGCCTTCCATGCGGACGACGTCGGCGCCGGGTCGCGCCGTCAGGTTGATGCCGAACTGGCCGGCGATCTCGCTCGAGTCGTCGCTGGAAAACGCCGAGGTCGCCAATTGCTCCCTGACCACCAGGCGCTGGTAAAGGCGCGAAGTCTTGCTGCCGCCCAGCACGTGGGCCGCCAGGTCCAGCAGCGCCTCTTCCGGCGTATCCGCGCCGGGAACGTTCCAGATCCGGTAGATGCGCGCCTGGGGCACGCGGTCCTGCACGGTCTCGCGATGGGTGCCGCTGCGTCTGGCGATCCATGCGCGCTGTTTCGCCACCGGCGGGCCGGGTGGGATATCTCCGTAGTAATGCTCGACCTTCTCGCGCGCCTGGGCGGGCGTGACGTCACCGGCCAGCACCAGCACCACATTGTTCGGGCCGTAGTTGGTCCTGAACCAGTTGCTGACGTCGCTCATGGAGGCGGCGTCGAGGTCGTCCATCGAGCCGATCGTGGTCCAGGAATAAGGGTGACCCGCCGGCCAGGTATTCTCGGTAACGATCTGCTCGACCACGCCATAGGGCTGGTTCTCGCGCTGGCGCTTCTCGTTCTGCACCACGCCGCGCTGCAGGTCCAGCTTCTTCTGGTCGAGCACGCCCAGCAGATGGCCCATGCGGTCGCTCTCGGCGAACAGGGTGTAGTCGAGCATCGAGGTGGGCACGGTCTCGAAGTAATTGGTGCGGTCCTTGTTCGTGGTGCCGTTCAGGTCGCTCGCGCCGATACCCTCCAGGGCGGAAAGAAAGGTCTTGTTGAAGTTGGCGCTGCCCGAAAACATCAGGTGCTCGAACAGGTGGGCGAAGCCGGTCTTGCCCGGCTTCTCGTTCTTGGAACCGACGTGGTACCAGGTGTTCACCGCCACCACGGGCGATTTGTGGTCTTCGTGCACGAGGACGGTCAGGCCGTTCTTCAGCACGAACCTCGTGTAGGGAATATCGGGGATGGGGATGTCGACGGCGGCCGGCGGCGCGGCTGCGGCGATCGGCGCCAGCAGGGCCAATGACAGGACCAGGAATACGCGTGGGCGAATCGGCAGACGCATGCTGTGCCTCCGGAAATCTGGCCGACCATTCTAAGCCAGCGCGGCGTGCGCACGGCATCCGCAAGGCCGCCGCTGCTTGCCGTGGATTCAAACTGCTGAGTACACTGAGCGTTTCGAGGAGAGAGGCGGCCGATGCAACTCACTGACACGCTGTTACGAAGCAACCGCCTGGTCCTGTCCCCTCCACGTCCCGGCGACGCCGGCGGGATGCTGGACTACCAGCAGCGCAATCGCCTCGGCTTCCAGCCCTGGACACCGAAGCGGGACCCGCACTTCTACACGCTCGAGGGAACACAGGCACGTATCGCTTCCATGCAAGCAACTATGCGTGACCAGCAAGCCCTGCATTTATTGCTGCGCCTGCCCGACAGCGGAAGCATCGTCGGCGAGTGTGCCTTCACGAACATCGTGCGCGGGCCATTCCAGGCCTGCCACCTGGGCTTCTCGCTATGCCGCACGTTCCAGGGAAAAGGTTTCATGGAGGAAGGGCTGCGCTGCGCGATCGGCTTCGTGTTCGAGGAGATGGGACTGCACCGCGTGATGGCGAACTATCGTCCCGAAAACGAACGCAGCCAGCGGCTCCTGACGCGGCTCGGCTTCGAGCACGAAGGCCGGGCCCGCGCTTATCTGCACATCGATGGGCAATGGCGGGACCACATCCTGAGCTCCCTGATCAATGAGGCTTACGTATGAGAAATCTTCCCGCCTTGTAGTTCTGGACTGACAGCCCGTGGGGAAATACGCCTCCTGCATGCATTGCGCATGAGGCGTATCATGTCTCCTTGCGAACTCGTAAGGAAAGCTCATGAACCAACGACGCTCATTCCTCAAAAGCTCCGCCATGCTGGCCTCTGTCCTCGGGGCGCCGGCGGTGATCCGGTCCGCGAAGGCGGCCAATATTCCATCCACGAACGCGGCCGCCGTGGCGCCGAACGAACGGGTCTTGCGCCTGTACAACACCCACACCGGCGAAAGCCTGCGCAGCATTTTCTGGGCCGAAGGCCAGTTCATCCCGGACGCCTTGCAGGACATTAATAAACTGCTGCGCGACCACCGCAACAACAAGATCTCGGCCATCGATCCGAAGCTGCTGGTTTTGCTCGACCGCATCAGCGCCCAGTACAGCAGCCACCCGACCATCCACGTGATTTCGGGCTACCGCTCGCCGGAAACGAACGAGAAATTGCACGAGAACACGACCGGCGTGGCAAAGCACAGCCTGCACATGGAAGGCAAGGCCATCGACGTGCGCATTCCCGGCCAGGACCTGGCCAAGCTGCACAAGATCATCATGGCGGAGAAGGCGGGCGGGGTCGGCTATTACCCGGACTCGCAATTCGTCCACATGGACGTCGGCCGCGTTCGCTACTGGTAAGGGTGCCCGCGATGCGCCCCAGCGGTTTTCCGATCGCGCTTGCCCTCGCTGCCCTGCCGGCCCTGGCGCCGGCGCAGCAGGCAAATCCGGAGGTGCCGGAGGGCAAGCCGCAAACCGTCACCGTGACCTCGACCCGCGATCCGGTCGACAAGTCCTACCGCAAAATGATCCGCAGCATGGAGCGCTTCGAGCGCGAGCATGCGCTGGCACCCCAGGCCAGCTTGCGCTTCCGCCTGCTGCCGCGTACGCCGAAGGTGAACATGCGGGACATCACCCTGCGCGCCCTCGGCGACCACATCGCGGTGCCGATCCCGGTGGCGGAGGACAATACCTTCGTGCTGCCGCGCAACGAGCAGGCCCTGCGCGAAGACGCCGCCGTGGTCGCCAACCGCAAGACCACCAGCATGACCTGGCGCGCCCAGGTGATCACGCCGGGCTTGCCGCCCGGCACGCGGCGCCTGGGCGACCTGCGCCTGGAATGCCTGGTCGGCATGGAGGCGGGGCTGGTATCGAACAGCTCGCCGCTGTTCGGCTGGATTTCGAATGCCCTCACCACGCCGGAACAGGTCTGCAACAGCCCGGACGGCAACTTCCTGTTCTTCACGGAGCGCCCCGTGTTCTCGGTCACCCTGCACGCCGGCGAGCGCAGCGAGATCCTGCCCTTCCGCATGCTCTACGCCGGCGGCGACCAGAGCCCCGGCATGCTGGAATACTGCGACTGCCAGGTCTTGCTCGACCGCACCTATTACGCACCGATCTGGGACCGCAGCTGGCCGGACGACACCCTGGTCAGCTTCGAGTACATGATTGACCCGCCGGCGGAGGTCCAGCCATGAAGCCGCTCATCGCCTTGCTGGCCTCGGCGCTGCTGCTCGGCGGCTGCGCCACCAGCCCGAACGAGCCCGGCAAGATCGTCGCCGAAGACCGTTTTTCGCAAGTCGTCGTCCCCGGCCGCACCACGCGCGCCGAACTGCTGGCCGCCTTCGGCCCGACCAGGAACGTGGTGTTCGACAGCGGCTATGAAGCCTGGCTCTACGAAGCGAATGCCGGCGCCGGCCGCCACACCGAACTGGTGCTGCTGCTGGACCCCGCCGGGGTCGTTCAAAAGATGCGCCGCCGCCCGCCTTATCCCACCGATCCGCAACGCTGAACCCGCGTCCATACAGCCAGCCGGCACCGAATCGGTGTACAGTTGAGCATCATTACTTTTGGAAAGATGCGATGCGCAGGACGGTGAAGGCAATGCTGGGGCTGGCGGCAGGCGTGGCGATGCAGGTGGCGGTGGCTCAGCAAACTCCGCAGCAAACGCCGCAGCAACTGAGCCCGGTGGAACAGCAGATCGTGGCCGAGATCCGCGCCCACGCGCCGCAAGCCCTGGAACTGCTCCGGCAAAGCGTCCTCATCAACAGCGGCACGATGAACCAGGCGGGCGTACGTGCCGTCGGCAAGCTGTTCCGCGACCAGTTCGACGAACTCGGCTTCAAGACGCGCTGGATCGAGCTGCCGCCCGGGATGCAGCGCGCCGGCCACCTGCTGGCCGAGCGCCAGGGCAAGCAAGGCAAGCGCCTGCTGCTGCTGGGCCACCTCGACACCGTCTTCGAACCCGGCAACACCACCCCGGCCTGGGAGCCGCAGCCCGGCCCCGACGGCACGGTCCTCAGCATCAAGGGCCAGGGCGTGTCCGACATGAAGGGCGGCGACGTCGTCATCGTCGAAGCCCTGCGTGCCCTGCAGCGCGTGGGCGCGCTCGACGGCACCCGCATCGCCGTCATGCTGACCGGCGACGAGGAAGAAGCCGGCAATCCGAAGAGCATCTCGCGCGGCGACATGGTCGACATCGCCAAGCGCAGCGACGTCGCCCTCAGCTTCGAAGGCAGCATCACCGGCAAGGACGGCATGGCGGCCGCCACCGTCGGGCGGCGCTCGACCGCCTTCTTCGAACTCGAGGTCAAGGGGCGGCAGGCGCACTCGATGGGCGTGTTCGGCCCGGGCGGCTATGGCGCCGTGTACGAGGCGGCGCGCATCCTCGACGCCTTCCGCCAGCAGGTGGTGGAACCCGGCCTCACCTTCAACCCGGGCGTGATCCTGGGCGGCACCGAGGTGGCCTTCGACGACGAGCATTCGCGCGGCACCGCCTTCGGCAAGACCAATGTGATCGCGAATACCGTCACCGTGAAGGGCGACCTGCGCTACCTGGACTATCCCCAGCGCGACCGCGCCCAGGCGCGCATGCGCGAGATCGTGGCCCGCAGCCTGCCGGGCGCCAGCGCGGCGATCAACTTCCGCGACTCCTACCCGCCGATGGCGGTCACGCCCGGCAACCTGAAGGTGCTGGAACAGTATTCGCGGGCCAGCCAGGACGCCGGCCTGGGCCCGATCGGCATGGTGCCGCCGGAATCGCGCGGCGCCGGCGACATCCAGTTCGCCGCGCCCTACGTCGACAGCCTCGACGGCCTCGGCGCCAGCGGCGGCGGCGCCCATTCGCCCAACGAAAGCCTGGAAGTGGCCTCGATCGAGCGCAGTGCGATCCGCGCCGCGCTCTTGATCTACCGCCTGACCCGCCAGGACTGAGACCAGCTACGCTATCCGCTCCGGATAGGAATCACGAACCATGGCACGCTTACAACTCGACTTCCCCGAAGACCAGTATTACTACACGACCTTGCTGACGGTGCGCGTCACCGACATCAATGCCGCCAACCACCTCGGCAACGACTCGATGATCTCGATGATCTCCGAGGCGCGCGCCCGCTTCCTGTTCGAATTCGGCGTCCCCGAAACCGAGCGCGACGGTACCGGCATCATCGTCACCGACCTCGCCACCACCTACCGCGCCGAAGCGCATGCGCGCGACCAGCTGCTGTTCGAAGTCGGCGTCATGGATTTCAACAAATACGGCGGCGACATCATCTTCCGTATTACCCGCCCGCGCGACAAGAAGCTGGTGGCGATGGCCAAGCAGGGCTTCGTCTTCTTCAACTACAAGACCAGCCAGGTCGTGGCGATGGCGGACGATTTCCGATCCAAATTTGACCGCGTAAACTGGATCGATTAAAAAAATCCAAAAATACCTGGAACTTTTTTAGTTCCGTGGCGGAATATGGGTAAAGAACCGCTACCCATGAACACGACCTCCGCCACTTCCGACACCGACCTGCTGCGCGCCATGCGCAGCGCTTCGGCCAATGCAGCAGACGCCTTCGCGGCCCTGTACCGGCGCCACCAGGGTCCGCTGTACCGCTTCGCCCTGCTGCGTTGCGGCTCGCCCGGCACCGCCGCCGACGTGGTGCAGGAAGCCTTCATGGGCCTGCTGACCGAACGCTTCCGCTTCGATCCGCTGCGCGGCCAGCTGCAGGCCTTCCTGTTCGGCGTGGCGCGCAAGCTGATCCTGAAGGGCGAGGAAGGCGGCCGCCGCCACGTCGCCCTGCCCGGCGCGGAGGCCCGGGACGATGGTCCCGAAGAGGATCCCGAGCCCGACCTGCCGCTGGACGAAGGCGGACCGCTGGCGCGGCTGCTGGACAACGAGGCCGCCGAGCAGGTGCGGCGCGCCCTGGCCCACCTGGCGCCCCACTACCGCGACGTCGTCATCCTGTACGAAATGCACGAACTCTCCTATGCCGAGATCGCCGACATCTGCCAGGTCGACATCGGCACCGTGCGCTCGCGCCTGTCGCGCGGCCGCGCAGCCCTGGCAAAACGCCTGGCCGGCTGGCGCAATGCGCCCGACCTGGCCCAAGCTTGAGAAGGACAGCCCACATGGACACCCGAGAACCGATCGCCCCCCTGATCGACGCCCTGCGCGCCGAGATGGCAAAGCAGGACGCCCCACGCGGCGTGGAAAAAGAGCTGATGCAGGCCTTCGCCCGCCAGTTTCCGCAAACGCCCTGGTACCGCCGGCTGGCGCTGCGCCGCTGGGCGCTGGCCGGCGGCCTGTCGACCGCGGTGACGGCCGTGACCGTCTTCAGCCTGCTGCTGCACAACCCGCGCCTGGCCGTGGATCCGGACGCCCGCAGCCGTCCGCTGATATCGCGCGACGGCGGCGGCCTGTTCATCGCGCTGGAGTCGCCCGAGCGCATCGAGCAGGAGCCGGCGCCGCGCATGGTCGAAACCGAAGTATCCCGCAGCAGCCTGGCGCCGCTGGGGGTTCCGCTTACCCCGGAAAACGCCGGGGATACCGTTCGCGCCGAGATGCTGCTCGGCGCGGACGGCCAGCCGCTGGCGCTGCGCCTGACTTCCGTTAATTGACTATTCAAACCGAGGATGCCATGAAGACCAAACAACTCGTTCTTGCAGTACTCCTGGCCAGCCTGGCCATTCCCGCCCTGGCCGAAGAGGCTCCCGCCGGCGACCCGCGCGCCGGGGCAGTCAAGGTCCAGGCGGATCGCTTCTTCGTGGGGCGCGACGGCACGTTCAGCACCTCCGGACCGGCCACCTTCACCATCACCCGCGACACTGCGATCCGCCCGGTCAAGGACGCCCCCTACAGCGCGCAGATGGTCACGGAGCGCCAGCAGAACCTGGCCGACGGCAACCAGATCGCCGACCGCCACACCACCATGGCCTACCGCGACAGCGCCGGCCGCACCCGCCAGGAAGTGGTCGACGCCAGGGGCGAGCTGAAGGTGATCACCATCCACGATCCGGTCGCCGGCGCCACCTGGATCCTGAAGCCCCAGGACCGCACCGCGACCAGGATCGCCCGTGCCGGCGATGCCGCGCGCAAGGCCGCCGAGGCCGGACGGAAAGCGGGAGAGGAAGCCCGCGCCCGGGTCGAGCAGATGCGCAGGGACGGCACCCTGCCGAGCGTCGAACGCCGCAAGCTGGACGACGGCAGCGAAGAGATCATCGTCAAGCGCGTGGCCCGCGTGAACCCCGAGCTGCGCCAGAACATCCAGCAGGACGTGCACATCCAGGTATCGAAGGCGCTGGAGGAAAACAGCGAGGCCCTGCGCGCCGCCCAGGTGCGCCTGGCGCCGCTGACGGCCGGCGTGTTCGGCGACATGAAATGGGCCTCGAAGGCCAGCACCAAAGACCTCGGCACCCGCGAGTTCAACGGCATCAAGGCCGAGGGCAAGCTGCGCAGCTACGAGATCCCGGCCGGCGAGATCGGCAACCGCAACCCGATCGTGGTCTCGGACGAGACCTGGTACGCGCCGGACCTGCAGGTGACCGTCTACACCAGGCACAGCGATCCGCGCAGCGGCGACACCGTATTCCGCCTCGATAATCTGAAACGCGGGGAACCGGCGCCCGCCCTGTTCACCGTGCCCTCCGACTACACGGTCAAGGATCCGCTGGCCAAGCTGGCCGCCAGGGCGGAGAAAGCCGAAAAGGCGCAGTAAGCACGAAAAAACGCCGGCATCGGCCGGCGTCCACGTTTGTCACAGGGATGCGAAAGCGCTGTTACACCATCGGCGGATCGGTTTCGCGCGCGAAAGCGCGATGGCCGGCCAGCGCGGCCTGGAAGTCGGCCAGTACGCCATCCACCAGCAGGGCCGGATCGTTCGAACCGTCCGGCAGCGTCGTCGGTACCATCGCCTTGGCCAGCAGGTCGGCGCCGCTGCCCATCACCAGGATCGGCTTGCAGTGACGGTACTGCTCGCGCACGAAGTCGATGGCATGGGCATTTCGCGCCAGGGCGTCGGCGGCGCCATCCGGCACGATCATGCCGTCGTACATCACCGATGGGCCGGCCTCCAGCGAGATCTCGACATCCAGAGCGGTACCGCCTGCCGACTTGACCTTGCCCAGCATACCGCCCACCAGGCGCGGCACCGCGCCGGCTTTCAAAAGGCCGGTGTACAGGTTGTTGACCTGGGCCTCGTCAACGCCCGGCGCCACCAGGATCGCAACGCGGCGCGTACGGATGCCTGTCTCTCCGGGACGACTCATCAGGGACAGCGCCGGCGACGGCGGATAATCCGGCACCTCGCCATCGAAAGCGCGCGGCTGCGGCGCCGGCACCTCCATGCCCAGGCCTTCGGCGACCTTGGCGACAAGGTCTTTGTCGACATTGCCCAGCAGGGCAAGGATGCGCTGGCGCACGGCCGGGGTTTGTACCCGCGTCAACTCGAAACGGAAAGCGTTCGCGATATGGGCTTGTTCTGCCGGGGTCTGGCTCTGGTAGAACAGGCGCGCCTGGCCATAGTGCTCGGCAAACAGCGCCGGATTTCCGCGTACCTTGTCCTCGGTGGTGAAGCGCTCCGGAAAACTGGTAAAGCCCATCTTTCCGGCCTGGAAGGGGCAACCACCGCCCAGCGAATTCGGCTCGTAATTCACGCGGCCGCGATGGATCGCCTGGCGATGCATGCCGTCGCGCTGGTTGTTCTGGATCTGCACGATCGGGGAGTTGATCGGGATCTCGTGGAAATTCGGTCCGCCGAGACGCGAAATCTGGGTATCCAGATAAGAGTGATTGCGGCCCTGCAGCAGAGGATCGTTACTGAAGTCGATGCCGGGTACGATGTGCGCGGTGCAGAACGCCACCTGCTCGGTCTCGGCGAAGAAATTGTCCGGGTTCCGGTTCAGGACCATGCGGCCGACCGGCATCAGCGGTACCAGCTCTTCCGGCACCAGCTTGGTCGGATCGAGGATATCGAAGGGGAAGGAAGCGGCCTGCTCCTCCGTGAAGACCTGCAGCGCCAGTTCCCATTCCGGGAAGTTGCCTGACTCGATGGCTTCCCACAGGTCGCGGCGATGGAAATCCGGATCGGCGCCGGAAATCTTGACAGCTTCGTCCCAGACCAGCGAGTGTGTGCCCTGCAGTGGATTCCAGTGGAACTTCACGAAGCGCGACTCGCCATTCGCATTCACCAGGCGGAAGGTGTGCACGCCAAAACCCTGCATGGTACGGTAACTGCGAGGAATCGCGCGATCGGACATGGCCCACATGAGCATGTGCGCGATCTCCGGGGATAGCCCGGCAAAGTCCCAGAAGGTGTCATGCGCGGTCGCTGCCTGCGGCATGCCGTGGTGCGGCTCCGGTTTGGCGGCATGCACCAGGTCGGGAAACTTCATCGCATCCTGGATGAAGAACACAGGGATGTTGTTGCCGACCAGGTCCCAGTTGCCCTCGTCGGTGTAGAACTTGACCGCAAATCCGCGCACGTCGCGCGCGACATCGGTCGAACCGCGCTCGCCGGCCACGGTCGAAAACCGCACGAACACCGGTGTACGCTTGCCCTTGGCGGCGAAAGGCGCCGCGCGGGTCAGCGCGCTGAAGTCGTCATAGGCTTCGAAAAATCCGTGCGCGGCCGAGCCGCGTGCGTGCACGACACGCTCGGGAATGCGCTCGTGGTCGAAGTGGGTGATCTTTTCACGCAGGATGAAATCTTCCATCGCGGTCGGACCGCGAAGGCCAATCTTCAGCGAGTGCTGGTTGTCCGCCACCAGTACGCCCTGGTTGGTGGTCAGGTGGCGGTCGCCCGGATCGACGCGCACACGGTCCAGTGGCGCCACGGTGGGATTGGCGCCGATCGCAGGCTTGCCGTCACCGACCTTGTCGGAACTGGCGATCTCGCTGCTGGTACTGCCGGTAGCTGCCGGCGTAGCGGGCTTGTGGTGGTCGCCCTCGGCCGGCGTGCGGGCCGCGTCGCCGTATTCGCCAGGCTTGTTCGGATTGAACGGCATGTCGGCGGCCAGCTGCTTCTCCGCGGCAGCCTTCTCGAACAGGCGCTTTTCGACCGGATTGCCGGACTTGGCAGGGCTGGGCGGCGCCGCGTCGGAGGGACCGGACACGGTACTTAATACGGAACCGGCGCCATCGGCGCCGGAGGTCTTCTTGGATGCGGTCATCGTGTCCTCTTCTTGAACCCTCGTTGAAAGAACACTTAACTTAGTCCACGAGGCCACGACCCTACGGTTAGCTGACTAACATATGGACGACAACCCTGAAAATAGCCGATGGTCCAGGCAGTCCGCATCAGCGCCGGCTGCGCGGCAGCGGTCCGATGGTCTTCTGGAACCAGTCGTCGATCATCTGCTTCTCGTAGCGCAGCGGTTCGGTGTCGAAGTAACGGACGCTGTGATCCAGGTAGTTCATGTCGGTCAGGCGCGCCTCGCCGCTCTTGATCACCTGGCCGTTCTGCTCCAGCGAATAGCGCAGTTCGATGCGCGGCCAGTCCGCGCGGCCGGTCATGACGCGCAGGTCGCGGCCGGCGCGCACGCTCGGGATCAGGCGGCCCGCGAGGTCGATGTCCGTCACCTCGATGCGCAGGTCCTGGCCCTGCGGCAGGCTGTTGCCCAGCTTGACGAAGTGCTCGGTCAGCTGCTTGAGCGTATCCTCGCGATCCCAGGGCACGAAGGGCACGTCGCTGAATTTGTCCGGTTGTATGTAAGTGACCGTGGTGGCGGCGCCGGCGCTGCCGGCGACCAGCGCGAAGAGGCCCGCGAGGGCCAATTTGCTGATGCGCGAGTCCATTTTATTTTCCTTTCGTCTAAGTCATCTTCCACTATCAATATACGCCGCATTCGGCGCCCCTGTCCGTCTACTTATGTTATTCATTTGTAATGAAATGTTAGTCCCCGCACAGCGGCCACGGACGCTTCCTCCGGAAAATGACGGCAAAGGGAGGACGCCGTGCCGGAAGGACCATCGCTCTACATTCTGAAGGAGCAGACTGCCCGCTTCGTGGGCCAGACCATCGTGCGCGCCGAAGGCAATACCTGGGCCATCGATACCGCGCGCCTGCTGAACCAGCCGGTCCTGGCGCTGCGCACCTGGGGCAAGCAGTTCTTCATCCAGATGCCCACCATGGCCGTGCGCATCCACTTCCTGCTGTTCGGCACCTACCGCATCGACGAGCGGCGCGAAAAGGAACCGCGGCTGTCGCTGGGTTTCGCCGACGGCAGCGAAATCAACTTCTACGCCTGCTCGGTGAAGGAAGTCGACTGCGAACTCGACGCCCTCTACGACTGGGAAGCGGACGTGATGTCCGATGCCTGGAACCCGAAGAAGGCGCGCAAGAAGCTGCGGGCAGCCCCTGACATGCTGGCCTGCGACGCCCTGCTCGACCAGGAGATCTTTTCCGGGGTCGGCAACATCATCAAGAACGAGGTGCTGTTTCGCATCCGCCTGCACCCGCTGTCCACGGTCGGCGCGCTGCCGCCCGCCAAGCTGCGCGCCCTGGTCGAGCAGGCGCGCCAGTACAGCTTCGACTTCCTGGCCTGGAAAAAGGAATTCACGCTCAAGAAGCACTGGCTGGCGCACAACCAGAAAACCTGCCCGCGCTGCCACATCCCCTTCCACAAGGCCAATCTCGGCCGCTCGAACCGGCGCAGCTTCTGGTGCGAACGCTGCCAGAAGCGCTATCAATGAGCCGCACAAAGGTTTATCAATTGCAAACACCATTAAAAAACGTTGCGGCTTTGTGACTTTTTGGTTCAGTTACGAACTGTTTCTTGTTGTTAATGGGTACTGCTCATACTACAATCGATTCGAGTAATACTGCTGTAATGCAAGGTTCGTTCTTTTTCAGACGCAATCACGATACTGGACATCGTCATGTCATTCCTGTCTTCCGCTGCGCCCAAACTTGCCCCGTGGAAAGTATTACTCGTCGATGACGAGCCGGACATTCACGACATCACCAAGCTCACCCTGTCGCGCTTCCGCCTGGACGGCCGCGGCCTGAGCTTCGTGCATGCCTATAGCGGCGAGGAAGCCAAGCAAGTGCTGGCGCGCGAAAAAGACATCGCGCTGGTGTTCCTGGACGTGGTGATGGAGCGCGAAGACAGCGGCCTGGAAGTGGCGCGCTGGATGCGCCAGGACCTGGACAACCAGTTCACCCGCATCGTGCTGCGCACCGGCCAGCCCGGCCAGGCGCCGGAAGAGCGCGTGATCGTCGATTACGACATCAACGATTACAAGGAAAAGACCGAGCTCGATCGCACCAAGCTGTTCACCACCACCTTCGCCGCCCTGCGCGCCTACCGCGACATCATGAAGGTCGAGGATGCGCGCCGCGTGCAGCTGACCTACCGCGAAGGCCTGGAGCGCGTGATCGCCGCCTCGGCCCATATTTTCCAGCAGCGTAACCTGAAGGACTTCGCCAGCGGCCTGCTGCAGCAGGTCGTGGCCCTGCTGCGCCTCGAGCAGAGCATGCTGCTGCGGGTGGCCGGCGCCAGCGTCATCACCGGCGAGAGCCGCTACGAGATCCTGGCCCGCATCGGCGAGATGGGAGAAAGCGACATCGGCCCCGAACTGGTGGCCCAGCTCGACGAAGCGCGCCACAACCGCATCTCCAAGCTGCACGGCGACACCTACGTCGGCTACTTCCCGAACAGCAGCGGCAAGGCTTCGCTGCTGGTGCTGAAAGGCGTCGACGAGATTTCCGAGATCGACGTCCAGCTGCTCGACGTGTTCTGCTCGGGCGTGGCGATCGCCTTCGACAACATCCTGCTGAACCAGGAGATCACCGATACCCAGGCCGAACTGATCCTGCGCCTCGGCGACGTGGTCGAGTCGCGCTCGAACGAGGCCGGCAACCACGTGCGCCGCATGGCCCAGGTCTGCCACCTGCTGGCCGAGGAATCCGGCATGTCCGAGGACGAGACCGCGGTGCTGATGCACGCGGCGCCGATGCACGACATCGGCAAGATCGCCACCCCGGACGCGGTGCTGCTGAAACCCGGCCGCCTCACGCCCGAGGAATGGGAAATCATGAAGCAGCACCCGACCGTCGGCCTGCAGATCCTCGACGGCTCCCAACGCCCGATCCTGAAGGCGGCCGCCGTGATCGCCCACCAGCACCACGAAAAGTGGGATGGCAGCGGCTACCCGCAAGGCCTGAAGGGCGACCAGATCCATCCGTATGCGCGCATCGTGGCGGTGGCCGACGTGTTCGACGCCCTCACCCACGAGCGCTGCTACAAGGAGGCCTGGCCGATCGAGCAGGTGCGCGACTACCTGCGCGAAGTGGCGGGCCACCATCTGGATCCGCACTACGTCGATATCCTCGTCAAGAACCTCGACAAGGCGGACGACATCAACCGCCGTTGGCCAGACTGAAGTAGACTACGCGCGCCGGAGCATTCTTGCCCGGAACACAATTTGCTCCGATGCGCATCCGAACCCGACTGCTGATCCTTATCCTCGCGATCCTGGTGCCGACCTTCAGCGCCGCGACGCTGGCGGTCGGCTACGTCTATCTCGAGGAGCGGCGCGCCCAGGAAAACAGCGTCAAGGAAGCGGTGCGCGCCTTCGCCCTGCTGGTCGACAACGAACTGGAAATCAAGGAAGGCATCCTGCGCGCCCTCGCCAGCTCGCCCTCGCTGGCGCGCGGCGACCTCGAGGAGTTCTACCGGCACGCCAAGGTCCTGGCGCCGACGCCGGACACCTCCATCATCCTGACCGAGCCCGACGGACACCAGCTGCTGAATACCCGGGTGCCGCTGGGCAGCCCGCTGCCGGCCCGGCGTGCGTCGAACATCGCCGAGCTGATGGAAACGCGCGGCGCCGATCGCACCCTGGTATCCGACCTGTTCAAATCGCCGCTGGGCGGCCAGCATGACTTCGTGGTGCAGGTGCCGGTGCGGATCGACGGCCGCATCCGCCACTTCCTCAGCATGGGCGTGACCGCCGCCAGCCTGCAGCAGCTGATGGCGGAGCAGCGTCTCCCGGCCGAATGGGTGGCTTCCATCATCGATCGCCAGGGGAAGATCGTGGCGCGCTCGCGCGACGCCGACCAGTACCGCGGACGCTCGGTGAGCAGCGCCGCCTTGCGCCAGTTCGCCAGCGGCAGCGAAGGCGTGTTCAAGGGCCGCAACATGGCCGGCACCCCGGCCCGGGGCTTCTACAGCACGGTGCCGGACGCGGGCTGGCGGGTACTGGTCAGCATCCCGCAAAGCGAGTTGCAGCGCGTGCCCGTGCATGCGGCGGCTTACCTGGCGGCGATCATGGCCGCGCTGCTGGTGCTGGCGGTGGTGCTGACGCGCCGTTTCGGCCGGCGCGCCATCGGCCCCATCGAATACCTGGGCCGCAGCGCCGAAGACCTGGGCGAGGGCCGCGAAGTGGCCTACGCGCCGCAGGAGATCGTCGAGATCGACGTGGTGGCGCGCCGCATGGCCGAGGCCAGCGACCGGATCCGCCGCGCCCAGGCCGAGCTGGAGCAGCGCGTGGCCGAAGCCGTCACCGCGAGCGAACAGGCGCAGGCGGCCATGATGCGCAGCCAGAAGATGGAAACCCTGGGCCGCCTGACCGGCGGCATCACGCACGAATTCAACAACCTGCTGCAGACCCTGACCACGGCGCTGCAGCTGGCAGCGCTGACCTCGAACCAGCCCAAGGTGCAGAGCCTGATCGACACCTGCAAGCGCACCATCAGCCGCGCCACCGCCCTCACCGGCCAGCTCGGCTCCTTCGGCCGGCTGCAGGACGCCAAGCTGTCGACGGTCCCCCCCGGCGAACAGCTGCGCAATTCCCTGCAGCTGATCCGCAACGTGCTGCGCCAGGGGATCGAGCTCGAACTCACCTGCGAGGACGATCTCTGGCCGGTGACGGTCGACCCGCTGCAGTTCGATCTCGCCCTGCTCAACCTGGGAATCAATGCGCGCGACGCCATGCCCGAGGGCGGCCGCCTCGCCATCAGCGCGCGCAATTGCGTGCTCGAGCCGACCGTCGAGCGCGGCGGCGGCGACTACGTGCTGGTCACCGTCACCGATACCGGCACCGGCATGGCGCCGGAGGTGCTGGCGCGCGCCCTCGACCCCTTCTTCACCACCAAGGAGCCGGGCAAAGGCAGCGGCCTCGGACTGGCCCAGGCTTATGCCTTCGCCACCCAGTCGCAGGGTTCGCTGGTGCTGTCCAGCACGCCCGGCCAGGGCACCCGGGTCGAACTCTACCTGCCGCGCTCGACCCTGCCGCTGTCGCCCCTGCCCGGCCGCAGCGCCCAGCTGGAAGAAATGCACGCCAGCGGCAGGATCCTGTTCGTCGAGGACGATGCGCTGGTGCGCGAAGCCGTGACGCGCGGCCTGGAGGAAGCAGGCTTCGAAGTGCTGGTGGCGCCCGACGGCGAGCGCGCGCTGGCGATGATCGAGGCCGGACTGGACGTCGACGTCGCCTTCTCCGACATCGTCATGCCCGGCAAGATCAGCGGCATCGACCTGGCCGGCATCCTGCGCGAACGCCGGCCCGGCCTGCCGGTGGTGCTGGCGACCGGCTACACCGACCAGCGCGCCACCGTGCCTGGGGTACAGGTGCTGGCCAAGCCCTACGAGATCGGCCAGCTGGTGGAACTGCTCGACAAGCTGTCGAAACAGGCCTGAGCGGTCTCCTTCAGAGGATCAGGCGCACGCGTTCGGCGCCGACGGCCACCATGCAGGTGGTCGCATGCAGCTTGCGTCCGCCGGTGGTCGAGCAGTCCGCGCTCACGCGCTTGCCCTGGAAGCTACCGGCAAACTCGCCGTCGCCGCGCAGCAGCGAGACATGCTCGTCGATGACCTTGTTCTCGTTGACGAAGATCTTGACGCCGGTGCTGTCGACCAGCTCGCCGCGAATCTGGAGTGTGCCGTCCGCGCTGACATAGCGACTTTCGGTAGCAGGCGTAAACACGGCGCAGCCGGACAAGATCATGCCCAGGCAGGCCATCAGTGTGAATTTTTGTGACATTTTTCCGCAGTTTTGAACGTTTTTTATTGTTTGCCTCGATGGGCAACGCATACTATACGGAATTGCTTAACGGAAAACTATCATATTGTCACAGCGACTGTTGTTATTCGGGTAATGTTAAAAGCCGAATGGCAACATGTATAAAATTGATGCAAGGCAACTGTTAGTTACGACCGCCAGAATGTGACATCCTGTGGACATGACTCCCTCCCCTTGCGCGTTCCCGCCCGGGCCGACCTGCGCGAAACCCTGGCCGGCGACTTCGAAATCCTGGGCCTGGGCGGCTCGCTGTCGCCGGACGGGCCGCACCTCCACATCGCCGTGGCGGATGCGGCCGGCAAGGTGACGGGCGGGCATATGGGGCCGGGCTGTCTGGTGCGCACCACGGCCGAGGTATTGGTGATGCTGCTGCCCGGCCACCGCTTCAGCCGGGAGACCGGCCCGGCGACCGGCTACAAGGAATTGTTCGTCGGGCCCGCCGAGTCCTCGATCGCGACATCGCGGTAGAGTTCCTGCAGGCCGGTATCTTCCAGGTCCTCGAGCAGGCGGATCAAGGTCGTCGATACCGCTTTCATCGAGCTCAGCAAGTCGGCCAGTTCGTTCAGCGTCGCGCCGCGGCGCACCTTCTCGATGATGTCGTCGCCGATGCGGTGCAGCTCGCGGTGCGGGGCATCGATCGCGTGGTAGATGGGTGTGGCGGCGATATGGCGGCCTTCGCCGAAATACCAGCGCCCCAGCGCGCAGTGGGTTGCGCTCATCTCCGGAAAACCGTCCGCCTTGCGGGTCGGACAATTGCGCGGCAAGGTGGCGCGCTGGACCGCATAGCTGACGAGCTGGCGCCGCCACTGTACGTGGTCGAGGATGGCCAGATGCACCTGCCCGACCGGAAAGCTGCGCGAACCGTCCGCCGTCGCGCGCAGCCGGCGAAATGCGTCCACCGGCAGCGGCCGGCTGAGCAGGTAACCCTGCATCAGCTTGCAGCCGGATTCGACCAGGAAATCGCGCTGGGCCTGGGTCTCCACGCCCTCGGCCACGACCTCCATGCCGAGCTCGTGGCCGAGCCGGATCGAGGAGCGCACGATCGTCGCATCCTTGGCCGAGCCCAGCATGCGGGCGATCAGGCCCTGGTCCAGCTTGATGGTGGTGAACGGCAGCTTGCTCAGGGTGTCGATGCTCGAATAGCCGATGCCGAAATCGTCCATCGCCAGGGTGATGCCGGCATCGACGATGCGCTGGACGCGCCCGAACAGGTGGTCGCAGGCCTGCAGCGCCTGGGTTTCGGTCATCTCGAGTTCCAGGCTGGCCGGCAGCAGCAGGTGGTCACGGATGGCGCCGAGCAGGATGTCGCTCAGCGCATCGTCTTCGAAGTCCTCGACGCTGACGTTGAAGGAAATGCGGATGTCCGCCCCGAGCGTCTCGCCCATGTCGTGCATGAGCTGGGTCAGGAGCTGCGCGGTCAGGGTCTTCAGCAGCGCCGTGCCCTGCATGACGGGGATGAAGCCGGCCGGCCCGACCACGCTGCCGTCCGCCCGGTGCCAGCGCACCAGCGCTTCGGCGCCCACGATACGGTTCGTGATCAGCGACGCCTTCGGCTGGTAGTACAGGACGAATTCCCTGTCGCGCAATCCCTCGACGATCTCGGCCTCGGTATGGGTTGGCATGGCGGCGCTCCGCAAATGGCGATACGACTTTATGCGCCTGCCCGCGCCGCGCGTCAAGCCGAGAGCGCCAGCTCCACCTTCCTGGCCGTGCGCGGGAAGCGCAGGTAATACTGCAGGCCCTTGCCGGGGCTGCTTTCCACCCGCAGCGTCCCGCCCAGCGAACCGGTCACCAGGTTGTAGAGGATGTGGGCGCCCAGGCCGCTGCCGCCGCTGCCGCGCTTGGTCGTGAAGAAGGGATCGAACATCTTGGTCAGCGTATCGGCGTCCATGCCGGCGCCGTCGTCGCCGTAGTCGAAGGCGATCATGTCGTCCTCTTCCATGCGCGCGCGGATCCTGATGTTGCCGGGCTGGTCGCGCTCGAAGCCGTGCACCAGCGAATTCACCACCATATTCGTGACGATCTGCGACACCGCGCCCGGGAAGCTGTCGACTTCCAGCTCGGGCGGGCAATCGACCTCCACCTTGACCGGCCGCCCTTTCAGCTTGGGCTGCAGCGAGAGCAGGATCTCGCCCACGTACTTGCACAGGTTGAACTTGCGGATATTGTCCGAGGACTGGTCCACCGCCACCTGCTTGAAGCTGCGCACCAGGCTTGCCGCGCGCTGGGTATTCGTGGTCATGATCCGCAGCGACTGGTCGACCACGTCGAAGAAGGCGTTCAGGCTGTCTTCCGTCATCTCGCCGGCCGCCAGCTCTTCCTTGGTGAGCTTGAGTTCCTGCACCAGGTGGCTGGTGGCGGTCACGCAGATGCCCAGCGGGGTATTGATCTCATGGGCGACGCCGGCCACCATCTGGCCCAGCGAGGCGAGCTTTTCCTGGCGCACCAGTTCGGTCTGCGCTTCCTGCAGCTGGGTCAGCGCCTGGTTCAGGGCCGCGTTCTGGCTTTCCAGGCTTTCCTTGGCCTTGCGGATCGCACGGTCGGCCTGCATGCGGGCGATTGCCACCGCCACGTGGCTGGCGATGAAGGCCAGCAGGTCGAGCTCGGTCTTGGTATACAGGACGGTCGGGTCGTAGCTCTGCACCACCATCACGCCATAGGCCTTGTCGTGCACCAGCATCGGCGCACCGATCCAGCTGGCGATCTGGATATTGCCGAGCGGCTGATGGACCTTGCCGGAAGCGACCAGGCGCGCGAAGCTGCCGGCGTCATGCAGCTGGGCCTGCCTGGTCTTGAGCACGTACGAGCACATGCCGATGCCGAAGGGGAAGCGCTTGCTGGGGGCGTCGTGGTCCTTCTCGTCGACGAAATACGGGATGCTGATCTCGCCGCTATCCGGATGGGTCAGCGCGATCAGGAAATTCTTCGCCACCATCAGTTCGCCGATGATGCGGTGCAGGCTGGCGGCCAGTTCGTCGGTGTCCAGCGCCGAGGCCGACAGGTCGGCGATCTGGTACAGCGCGTGCTGCACCTGCTCGGCGCGGCGGCGCTCGGCCACTTCGCGCGCCAGCGCCGCGGTGCGTTCCTGCACGGCGCGCTCGAGGCGGTCCATGCTCTGCAGGCCCTGCAGGGCGTTCGAGACGTGGTTGGCGATCAGGGCGAACAGCGCCTGGTCTTCCTCGCTGTAGGTGTGTTGGGGGAGGTAGCTCTGGATCACGATGGCGCCCAGCACCTCGTGCTGCTGGTCGAGCAGCGGGCAACCCATCCAGTGCTCGGCGACGCTGCCGGTGCCCCAGGTATTGCCGTTTTCCCGCGCACGCTCCTCGTCGGCGGTCATCGACAGCGCCTGCTTGTTGAGCATCACCCAGGCGGTCGGCGACTGCTCGGGCGAAGCCAGGCGCACGCGCTCGTCCGGGTTCGGGCCTTCATCGACGGTGTCGACGAAATACACGAAACGCACGGTACCGTCTTCGCGCTCGGCCAGGGCCACATAGAAGTTTTCCGCATACATGATGCGGCCCAGCGCGCGGTGCACGGCGCCGATGAATTCGGTGATGTCGGTGCAGCTGGCAGACAGATGCCCGATTTCGAGCAGCATGGCCTGCACCGCTTCCAGGCGCGCGAGACGGTTTTCCATCGATCCCCCTAAAACACGAAATAGTGCGTCTGGGAAATATTATCAGCTCGCGCGCCCGCCAGGAGAAAAGTGTGGCTTATTTGCGGCGATTTCAGCGCGGTGCGCGGAAATCGTTCTCGATCCAGGCCAGCGCGGAGGCCGGCGACAGCTTGAAGCCGGGATCGACCCGTACCTGGGCCACCTGCTCGCCCATCTCGTCGATGGCGGCCAGCAAGGCATAGGGATTGTCCTCGTCGGGGACGATGTCGAGCGTGACCTTCAGCTCGCCGTCCGCGCTGGACACCACGGTGCTCTTGTGCAGCCGGGCGTGCAGCTGCTGCTCGTGGCGGCGCAGCACTTCATACGCGGTCTTGACCAGCGTGTTGAAGGCGTTCACGTCGAGCGGCTTGGGGTTCTTCTTGTCGCGGCCCATGGTCCAGGGACCGACCAGGGCCGGTTCCGCTTCGCCGTCCTTGTACATCGCGACGGCCCAGCCTTCGTCATCCTCGTTCTTGATGACTCTTGCTGTCCATCCATTGTCCTGCCACAGACGTGCTTCCTGTACCGGCGCGTCTTCGTCGTGGTGATCCGGTGCTTGGTCGTTCATGTCGTTCCTATCCTGCTGCGGGCAAGCGCCCAAAGGTCAGATCATAGGAAATTCCGGCAGCCAGGGCAAGGGACAGCACCGAAACGGACACGATGCGCGGGCGGCATGCGCGCACCGGATGCGCCGGCTACATGCGCAGGTCGGGCCTGCGTGGCGGAAGGATCGGCGGCCCCGGTGGGGTACTGCGCGGATCGATCGCCGGATTCGGGATCTGCTTGTTGAATGGCGTGATGATGATGGGCGGAATGGCCGGTGGCGCCGACGGCGGATTCTTGTGGCCACCCCTGTCGAGCCGGGCAAGTGGTAACCAGGTCGGATGGTCCTCGATGTAATGCATAGGATTCCCTCCTGCGACAGAGCAGGCTGTCAGTATAGACCTCATGCTTGACATTGCAAGGCTTGATTCCCGCCAATTTTTCCTACCGTTCGTCGGCCGCCGGAGCACGCCTGCCCCCCGAAAATCGCAGCCTGTCGCATGCCGATGGAGGCGCCCGAACGATACAGATACATTGGAACCATGCCGACACGGACATAGCGTTTCAAAGCCCACATTCAAAACCGAACTACGCGAGGACCATCATGAAAAAGACCGCCGCTTTCGTCATCCTGTTTCTGTTTGCCCTGCTCCTGTGGAATGTGTTCGTCTCCAGCGGCGACATGGTCTTCAACGTCGACGGCGACGAGATCGACGGTCCGCTGGGCGCCCTGCTGGCGATGCTGTTCGCGGGCGGCGGCACGCTGCTGGCCGGCCTGGTCATGCTGGTGGTGGCCGCGGTGCTCGCGGTGGTGTTCGCCGGCGTCGGCGTCATCCTGATCGGCGGCCTCGGCATCGGCGCCCTGGTGCTGGCGCTGGCGGTCTCGCCGCTGCTGCTGCCCCTGCTGCTGCCGCTGGCCCTGGTCTGGTACCTGGTCAAGCGTTCCAACAAGAGCCGCCCGGTTCCGGTGTAATGCATTAGTGCGTAGGGTGGGCTCTCCGAGCCCACGCACGTTCGCGATCACGCCTCAGGCACTGCGGCGTTCCGCTGCGTACTGCGCATAACCGCGCGCCCGCAGCTCGCAGGCCGGGCACTTGCCGCAGCCGTGGCCCCAGTCGTGCGCGGCGCCGCGCTCTCCCAGGTAGCAGGTGTGGGTGTCGAAGCGGATCAGGTCGACCAGCGCTTCGCCGCCGCACTGCTCGGCCAGTTCCCAGGTCTGCTTCTTGTCGATCCACATCAGCGGGGTCTCGACTTTCAGGCGCGTGGCCATGCCCAGGTTGAGGGCCACCTGCAGCGCCTTCATGGTGTCGTCGCGGCAGTCCGGGTAGCCGGAAAAATCGGTCTCGCACATGCCGCCCACCAGCACCGTCAGGCCGCGGCGGTAGGCGACCGTCGCCGCCACCGTCATGAACAGCAGGTTGCGGCCCGGCACGAAGGTGTTCGGCAGACCATTTTCCTGCATCTGGATCGCGACATTGCTGGTCAGCGCCGTATCCGAAATCTTCGAGATCAGCGACAGGTCGATCATGTGGTCCTCGCCCAGGCGGCGGTCCCACTCCGGCGACAGGGCGCGCATCCTGGACAGCACCGTCGGCCGCACGGCCAGTTCGATCGCGTGGCGCTGGCCGTAATCGAAACCGATGGTCTCGACCCGTTCATAGCGTTGCAGGGCCCAGGCCAGGCAGGTGGTGGAATCTTGTCCGCCGCTGAACAGGACGAGCGCGGTGTCGGCTTGATGCATATTGATGTTCCTGAAGTAAAGCGTCCGCCGCCGGTTTTGACAATCCGTTAAGATGTGGCCGGCAGACTGGAGAATGGAGAGACATGGTAACCGCACGACCCGACACGATGAAGACACTTGCGCCGGCGCGATCTCGGATTTTGGCACAAATCGTGCTGGCCGTGAACGCGCTGTGTGTCTCCGTGGGCGCCGCAGGTCAGGTTGCAAGCCAGGCCCAGGACCCCGTCCCGGCCCCGACCACGGGCAAGGAACAGACCCAGAAGGAACTGCAGGAACAGGAGCGCCAGCCGGCCACGCCGCTGCCGGTCGAGGCGCCCGATCAGCGCTCGGTGCGCTACGAAGTGAAGATCGACGCCCCGCGCAACCTGCGCGAGCTCCTCGAAAGCAATCTCGACCTGATGCGCTGGCGCGGCAACCCGCGGGTCGACCTCGAACAGCTGCAGCGCCTGGTGCGCAACGCCCCCGAGGAAGCCAGGACCCTGGTCGCCACCGAGGGCTATTACACGCCCAAGATCTCGAGCGGGCTGGATACCTCGGGCGGCACGCCGGTCGCGCGCGTGATCGTCGATCCGGGCCAGGCGGTGACGGTCAGCGACGTCGACATCGAGCTGCGCGGCTTCGTCCCTTTCGATAAAACCGGAGCCCCGGTCGACGCGGCCTCCCTGCGCAACCGCTGGACCCTGCCGGTCGGCTCGCGCTTTCGCACCGCCGACTGGGAAGCGGCCAAGCGCGGCATGGTGCGCCAGATCACGCAGTCGCGCTTTCCGCGCGCCCAGCTGATCGACTCCAGCGCCACCGTCGATCCGGACAGCCACAAGGCCCGCCTCAAGGTCGTCATCGACAGCGGACCGGACGTGCATTTCGGCGCCCTCAGGATCGAGGGCCTGAGCCGCTATTCGCCCTCGATCATCAACAACCTGAACCAGATCCATCCGGGCGACGAGTACAACGAAGCCGCGCTGCAGGCGCTGCAGGGCCGCCTGCAGGACACCGGCTACTTCAGCAGCGTCGAGGTGAGCCTCGACATGTCCTCGGCCCTGCAGGAACAGGTCAGTGAACTGAACCAGGGACAGGGCGCGAAACCCGAAGCGCCGTCCGCCGCGGTCACCATGCCGGTGCTGGTGCGCGTGTCCGAGAACAAGCGCAAGAACGTATCGCTCGGCCTCGGCTTCTCGACCAATACCGGCGCCCGCGCCCAGGCCAACTACGACGACCTGAACGTGTTCGGCAAGCGCATGAAGAGCAATGTGCTGTACGAGCAGCTGCACCAGCAGGTACGCACCGATTTCTTCTGGCCGACCACCTCGAACGGCTACAGCAACAGCGTCGGCGCCGGCTACGACCGCGAGGACGTGCGCGACCAGATCACCCGCACCACCAGCATCCACGCCACCCGCGCCTGGGGCTCGCCGACGCTGGAACGCAGCCTGCGGCTGGAAGCGCTGACCGAGCAGGTCACCATCGACCACCTGCCCACCACGCGCGCGAAAGCCCTGCCGCTGACCTTCTCGATCACCAAGCGCCACCTCGACAGCCTGGTGCTGCCGAACAGCGGCTACATCGTCAACCTGCAGCTGGGCGCGGCGCCGCTGCCGATCCTGACCGACCAGCCCTTCGTGCGCAGCTATGTGCGGGCGATCGGCTACAAGCCGGTCGGCACCTCGGGCACCCTGATCGTGCGCGGCGAGTTCGGCGCGGTCCTGTCCAAGGACAAGGACGGCGTGCCGTCGACCTTCCTGTTCCGCGCCGGCGGCGACCAGTCGGTGCGCGGCTACGGCTACCAGCAGCTGGGCATCCCGGTCGGCAGCGCCATCACGGGCGGCCGCTACCTGTTCACCGCCAGCACCGAATACGACTGGTGGTTCAAGCCGCCCTGGGGCGCTGCCGTGTTCTACGACGTCGGCAATGCCGCCGACAACTTCGCCGACCTGAAGCCGAAAGTCGGCTACGGCGTGGGCGCGCGCTGGCGCAGCCCGGTCGGCCCGATCGCCGTCGACGTCGCCTACGGCAAGGCGGTGCACAAGGTCCGCCTGCACTTCTCACTGGGATTCACCTTCTGATGAGCGACGAAACACAAAACACCGCCACGCCGGAAGAACACAAGCCGCGCCGCTGGCCGCGCCGGGTCGCGATCGGCGTGGCCGTCACCGCCGTCGTGATCGGCGGCGCGGTCTGGTACGGCGGCCGCGAAACCACCCTGCAGATGATCGCCCAGCGCGTCGCCAGCGCCAGCGGCGGCAAGCTGACCCTGACCGGCGTGACCGGCTCGCTGTACGGCCACATGCACGTCGGCCAGCTGGTGTTCCGCACCGAGACGTCCCTGATGACGATGAACGACATCGACATCGACTGGAAGCCATGGCAATACCTGTCGCACGGCGTCGAGATCGACAAGCTGTACGCGAAGTCGCTGCGCATGGAAACGCTCAAGGAAAGCACCGAGCCGAGCACGATGCCGACCCGCCTCGCCCCGCCCTTCAAGATCGCGGTGGAAGATGCGCGCCTGGCCCAGGCGGTGTTCGTGAACAAGGGCGCGCAGACCCGGATCGACGACATCCGCGCCAGCCTGCACGGCGACAAGCAGCAGTGGAAGCTCGACTACGCGAAGGCGAACACGCCCTGGGGCCAGGCCGCCGCCAGCGGCACCATCGCCAATACCCTGCCCTACAAGCTGAATGCGGACGCCAGCCTGAGCCAGACGCCGGCTTCCCAGTCCACCTCGCAGGCCCAGCCCGGCGCCATCCTGCCGCAACTGAAGCTGCATGCCGGCGGCGACCTGCAAAGGACCGTTCTCGACGCCAGCGGCCAGGCCGCGCGCGCCCAGGGCACCGCCAAGCTGGTCCTGTCGCCCTTCGCCGAGATCCCGCTGCAGGCCTTCACGCTGAACGCGAAGAACATCGATCCGGGCTTCTTCAACCCCTCGCTGCCGACCGCCGACCTGAACCTGGCCGTGAACGCGCGCCTGGACCCGAACCGCAACATCAGCGGTTCCGTGAACCTGACCAACGACGGGCCGCAGGGCACCATCGACCAGCAGCGCCTGCCGCTGCGGGCAATGCGCGGCCAGCTGGGCGGCAACCTCTCGTCGATGAAGATCAGCGACGTGCTGCTCGACCTGGGCGGCGCCGGCAGCTTCACCGGCAGCGGCAGCGTCGAACGCGGCCCGGACGAAAAGGGCATCGGCACCGCGCAGTTCGCGCTGCACACCGACCGCATCGACCTCAGGCAGATCCACGGCAGCATGAAGAAGACCGCCATCGCCGGCGATCTGAAGGTGGCAAACACCCAGGACACCCAGACCCTGAACGTCAACCTGGTCGACGCCGGCATGCGCCTGGTGGCCGAAGCCGCCCTTGCCAACAATGTGCTGACCGTGCGCGACGCCCGCCTGGCCGCCGGCAAGGGCAGCGTGCGCGTGACGGGCAGCGCCAGCCTGGCGGACAAGAAGCCGTTCAAGGCGAATGTGGTCGCCAGCCGGCTCGACCCGGCGGCCTTCGGCGACTTCCCGAAAGCCGACATCAATGCCGAGATCAACGCCTCGGGCGCGCTGGCCCCGCAATGGCAGGTCGCGGCCGACTTCGCGCTGCGCCCGAGCCGCCTGTTCGACCAGCCGCTGTCCGGCAAGGGCAAGCTGGATGCCGACGGCGGCGCGCCGGGCGGCGTCCACGTGCACGACGTGAACGCCAGCCTGGCGCTGGGCGAGAACACGGTCGACCTGCGCGGCGCCTTCGGCAAGCCGGGCGAGAAGCTGGCCTGGCGCGTGGACGGCCGCCAGCTCGCGACCATCCGCAAGGACCTGTACGGCGCGCTGGTGGCGAACGGCGTCGTCAGCGGCACCATGGATGCGCCACGCACCAGCTTCGACGTCGACGCCCGTAACCTGGGCTGGGTGGCGCAGCAGCGCAAGCTCGACAACGGCGCCCTGCACGCCAGCGGCGAAGCCTGGCTGTCCGGCACCAAGGATGCGAAGGTGGTCGAGGTCAAGGCCAGCGGCTCGATGCAGAAGCTGAACCCGGCCGCCTTCGGCTCGCCCTTCGCCGGCAGTATCAACGGCAATTTCGACGCCAGCGGCCGCACCGGCGCGAACATGGGCGGCTCGGTCAACCTCACCCTGCAGCAATCGACCTTGTCGAATTCGCCGCTGTGGGGCCATGCGAAGCTCACGGCCGACAAGCGCCACGTCTCGAACGCCGACGTCGACCTGCACCTGGGCGCCAACGTGGTGGCCGCGCGCGGCGCTTTCGGCGGCGGCCGCGACACCCTGCAATGGCGCATCGACGCGCCCCAGCTGGCCGCCCTCGGCCCCGACTTCGGCGGCGTTCTGCGCGGCGCCGGCACCCTGTCCGGCACCATGGACACGCCCTCGCTGACCGCCACGCTGGACGGCCAGAACCTGCGCATGAAGGCGCAGAACCTGAAGTCCCTGCATGCCACCGCGAACCTCGGTTCCGGTCGCGGCGCGGCGGATCCGCTGGCGCTCGACGTGCAGATCGCCGGTTACGCCGGCGGCGCGCCGAGCAGCGAAACCCGTATCGCCACCGCCAGCCTGCAATCGACCGGCACCCGCGGCGCCCACACGATTTCGGCGGCGGCGCGCGGCGACACCTTCGACGCCAACCTCGCCATCAGCGGCGGCTATGCAAACAACGCCTGGGCCGGCACCCTGAACACGCTGCAGAACCGCGGCCGCTACGCGCTCGCGCTGGCGGCGCCGGCCCCGCTGCGCATCGCCGGCGCGCCGGGTTCGGGCGTCAAGGGACTCGCCAGCCCGGAGCAGATCAGCTTCAACAATGCCACGATCCGCCTGCCGGCCGGCTCGGTCACGATCCAGTCGCTGGTCAAGAACGGCCCGCGCTGGACCAGCCGCGGCAGCGCCACCGGGGTCCCGGTCAGCTACCTGGCCCAGGCCTCCGATGCGATCCGCGAGAACCTGCGCGGCGACATGACGCTCGGCGCCGACTGGGCGCTCGACATGCGCGCCCCCGTTGCCAGCGGCGCCGCGCCGGTGCTGGACGGCAGCCTGCACGTGTTCCGCGAGAAGGGCGACCTGATCGCCGGCGACGTCGCCCCGGTGGTGCTGGGCCTGCGCCAGCTCGACCTGCGCGCCGACGTCAATGGCGGCGCCCTGCACGCCCAGCTGGCGGTCGACGGCAGCCGGGTCGGCACCGCCAAGGTCGACGCCACCGCGCAGATGATCCACGGCCGCCTCGACAACGACAGCCCGCTGCGCCTGACCGCCAGCGCCAACCTCGGCTCGCTGGCCTGGGTCTCGCCGCTGATCGGCCAGCCGGGCCTGGAAGTGGACGGCGCCCTGAACCTGGCCGTCAGCGGCACCGGCACGGTCGGCGCGCCGACCCTGAACGGCACCGTGAACGGCGACCGCCTGGCGGTACGCTGGCCGGACCAGGGCGTGCGCCTGCGCAACGGCCAGCTGCGCGCGGTGCTGGCCGGCGACAGCCTGCAGCTGCAGCGCTTCGCCTTCGAAGGCAACAGCGGCCGCGCCACCATCGACGGCAACGTGCGCTTTGCCGGCAGCGAAACCGCCATGAACCTCAAGCTGGTGGCCGACAAGCTCGAAGCGCTGTCGCGCCCGGACCGCACCGTGATCGTCAGCGGCCAGGCCAGCGTGGTGCGCGACGCCCGCCGCTTCGCGGTCGAGGGCAGCTTCAAGGCCGACCGCGCGCTGGTGGAGTTCGCGCCGCAGGACCGCCCGACCCTGTCCGACGACGTGATCGTGCTTGGCCGCGCGAATGCCAAGGAAGGGCCGGCGAAGAAGGAGGCGGCGGTGCCGCTGACGATCGACCTGACCGCCGACCTGGGCGACGACTTCCACCTGCGCGGCATGGGCGCCGACGCCTACCTGGCCGGCAGCGTCCACGTGCGCAAGGTTGGCGACGGCGCGCCGCGCATCAACGGCACCGTGCGCACCGTGAGCGGCACCTATGCCGCCTACGGCCAGCGCCTGTCGATCGAGCGCGGCATCGCCACCTTCAGCGGTCCCTACGACAACCCGTCGATCGACGTGCTGGCGGTGCGCAAGCGTCCGGAAGGCGAGCAGCTCAGCGAGACCAACGTCGAAGCCGGCGTGCAGGTGCGCGGCACGGCGCTGTCGCCGACGGCCAAGCTGGTGTCGACGCCGAACGTGTCCGACAGCGACAAGCTGTCCTGGCTGGTGCTGGGCCACGGCATGGAAGGCACCACCGGCAACGAAGCCGATGTCCTCAGCGCGGCGGCCGGCGCCCTGCTGGGCGGCAAAGGCGGCACCGGCGGCATCCAGAGCAAGCTGGCGAACGCGCTGGGCGTCGACGAATTCGGCGTGCGCCAGGGTGCGGGCCAGGAACCCGGCCTGGCGAACACCGTGGTCACGGTCGGCAAGCGCATCTCGTCCAAGCTCTACCTGAGCTTCGAACAGGGCGCCGCCACCGCCACCAGCGTGGTGCGCCTGCGCTACAAGCTCACCCCGCGCATCACGCTGGCGCTGCAGACCGGCACCAACACGGCGCTGGACGTGCTCTACTCCTGGGCGTTCGATTAGTGTCACGTCGCCGCCGCGCAGGCGAATCAGGGCCGCAGCAATACCGCGCCCGTAGTCCTGCCCGCTTCCAGCATCCGGTGCGCCTCGGCCGCCTGCGCCAGCGGCAGTTCGGCGCCGATGCGTACCTGTAGTCCATCGGCCAGGCGCGCCAGGGTTGCCCTGGCGCCTTCGCGGTACAGCGCCGGATCGCGCATCAGGCGCATCACGCTGGGCCGCGAGAACGCGATCGCGCGCGGGGTGCCGATCTGCATCAGGTCGACCGGCCCGGGCATGCCGCCGGCCTGGCCGATGCTGGCCGCCATGCCGTAGGGCCGCACCGCATCGAAGCTGCGCAGCAGGGTCGGCCCGCCGATGCCGTCGATCGCGAAGTCGACGCCCTGCCCGCCGGTGAACGCGCG
Organism: Massilia sp. 01N417; assembly: GCF_056399645.1. Lineage (NCBI taxonomy): Bacteria > Pseudomonadati > Pseudomonadota > Betaproteobacteria > Burkholderiales > Oxalobacteraceae > Massilia > Massilia sp. 01N417. The sequence goes on from NZ_JBFTRS010000003.1 coordinate 134,013, forward strand.
CGCGGCGGCGACGAAATCCTCTTCCCGGTACAGCACCGCGCGGTCGAGACCATGGGCCAGCGCCAGCTCGGCCTTGGCGCGGCTGCCCACGGTACCGATCACGCGCGCACCGAGCGCCTTCGCCCATTGCACCAGCACCAGGCCGAGGCCGCCGGCGGCCGCATGCACCAGCACCGTGTCGCCGGCCCGCAGCGGGCGCACGTGATGGAACAGCATGTGCGCCGTGATCCCCCGCAGCAGCGCGCCGGCCGCCGCCTCGGTCGGCACCGCGTCCGGCAGCACCACGGCGCAGGCGGCGGGCAGGTTACGCACTGCCGCGTAGGCGCCTGGCTGGCCGGCGTAGGCGATGCGCTGGCCGGGATGCAGCCCGCTCACGCCGGCACCCACCGCCTCGACGATGCCCACGCCCTCGACCCCGATGGTGGCCGGCAGAGCCGGCAGCGGGTAGACGCCATTGCGGTGGTAGACGTCCAGGAAATTCACCCCGACCGCCTGCTGGCGGATGCGGATCTCTCCCGCGGCGGGCGGCGCCAGCGCCAGCTGTTCCACCCGCAGCTCCTCGGGGCCGCCCTGGCGGCGGATGACGACATGTTCGATCAAGGCTTCCATTACTCGCTCCTGTTGAAAAGACGAGCACATGGTAGATTGATTGAAATTCGACCGAAATTCCAAAAAATCGCCACTTACCGTGCAAAAATTCGCAGATAGCCTCGAGACGAGCACACCCGGCCCGCTGGACTGGGACGACATCCGCTACTTCGTCGAACTGGCGCGCCAGGGCGGACTGAGCGCGGCGGCGCGGGCGCTGGCGGTCGAGCATTCGACGGTGTCGCGCCGCATCGGCATGCTCGAAGCCCGGCTCGGCCTGCGCCTGTTCGACCGCCTGCCGAAGCGCTGGATCCTGACCGCCGAGGGCGAGCACCTGCTGGCGTACGCGCGCCGCGTCGAGGACGAAGCGCTGTCCTTCGCACGCGCCGGCACCGGCGCCGGCACCCTGCGCGGCGTCGTCAAGGTGTCGGCGCCGCCGGCCCTCGCCAGCACCCTGCTGGTGCCGCGGCTGGCGGCCCTGCGGTCGCGCTGGCCGGCGATCATGATCGAGATCGTCGCCGAGGTGCGCCAGGCCAACCTGTACCGGCGCGAAGCCGACCTCGCGCTACGCCTGTCGCGTCCCGAGGAACCCGGCCTGGCCGGGCGCCCGCTGGCGCAGATGGGATACGGCCTGTATGCCACCCCCGACTGGTTCGCGCGTCCGCAAGCGGAATGGGAATTCGTCGGCCACGGCGAGGCGATGAAGGCGTCGCCGCAGCAGAAATGGCTGGACCGGTTCGGCGCCGGCCGGCCGTATGCCTTCCGGGCGAACGATGCCCACTCCATGCTGGCGGCCTGCCGCGCCGGCCTGGGCGTGAGCCTGCTGCCGCACTTCCTCGGCCGCAGCGACAGCCTGCTGGCAGTGCACCCGGACCACGCCGAGGTGCTGAGCCGGCCGATCTGGCTGGTGGTGCACCCCGACGTGCGCCGCTCGCCGCGCGTGACCCTGGTGGCCGAACTGCTGGCCGAACTGCTGGCGCAGGCCGGACCGGTCCTGGCGTGATCCCGACGCGCGACCGGGCTCGGGTGCATTTGCTAGAATGGACCGACATGCTCGACGCATAAAAACACGGGATTCACAGGCCAGTGCTCATGCAGAGAACCACCCGCTACGTCAACTACGCAACCGCGGTCAGCATCGTGATCCTGACCGCCGCCATCGGCACCCTCGTCGGCAGCATCGGCCGCACGATGGAATCGCGGCGCTGGGTGGTGCATACCCAGGACGTGCTGGTGCGCCTGCAGGAGACGGTCAGCCTGGTCAACCAGGTGGATGCGCTGCAGAAATCGCTGCTGCTCGACCACGACCCGCAGGACCGCGCCGAGCTGGACGCCGGGCTCGCCGCCATCCCGCGCGAGTGGCAGACCCTGCTCCGGCTGACCAGCGACAACCCGGTCCAGCAACGGGCATTGGAGCGCTACCGCACCCTGCTCGACGGCTTCATGCAGGGGCTGCGCGAGGGCCTGCAGCATCCCGAGCGGCATGACGAAACCGGCATGCGCACCCAGCGCAAGGCCATCGCCGCCCAGGAAGCGGCCCTGCGCGGCGAAGAGGAAAGGCTGCTGGTCCTGCGCGCCGCCGTGGTCGAGCGCGACCTGACCCGCACCATCGTGGCGACCGGCGCGGTGGCCTTCCTGTCGATCGCGCTGCTGTTCTTCGTGCGCGCCGTGGCGCGCCGCGATGCCCTCATGATGCAGACCGAGCAGGCGCGCCTGGCGGCCACGCTGCGCAGCATCGGCGACGCCGTGATCGCCACCGACCTGCATGGCCGGGTCCAGTTCATGAATCCGGTGGCGGAAGACCTGGCCGGCATGGACAGCGCCCAGGCTGCCGGCAGGCCGCTCGCGGAGGTGCTGCGCATCCTGCCGGCCGCCCCCGCGGCGCTCGACCTGCCCGCGCTGCTGCGCGACGTCGTCGCCGGCGCCACGGCGCCCGCGCGCATCGCGCTGTCGGGCAGCACGCCCCTGCATCCGGAAGCCAGGCGCGACTGGATCCTCAGTTGCCATCCGATGCTGGTGCACGGCAAGCCGGCCGGGGCCGTGATCGGCGCCCACGAGGTGACCGAGCTGAAACAGGCCCAGCGCAACCTGGCCGACGCCAACCTGCTGCTCGAACGCCGCATCCAGGAACGCACCGAGAGGCTGGCGGAAGCGAACATGGAACTGCGCGCTTTCGCCCATACGGTCGCGCACGACCTGCGGGCGCCGCTGCGCAACGTCGAAGGCTATGCCGACGCCCTGCGCGAGGACGAATCGCCGCGCCTGAGCGAACAGGGGCGCCACTTCCTGGTGCGGCTGTGCGACGCCGCCAGCCGCATGGACCGCCTGATCACCGAGCTGCTGGCCTACAGCCAGCTGTCGCGGGCCGAGCTCAAGCTGCAGACGGTCGACCTGGAGCGGGTGGCCTGGCTGGCCCTGTCCGACATCGAAACCCAGGTTTCGCGCAGCGGCGCCCAGGTCGAGATCGCCTCTTCCCTTCCCAAGGTGCTCGGCAACGAAGCCATCCTGGTGCAGGTGTTCGAGAACCTGATCGGCAATGCGATCAAGTTCGTCGCGCCCGGCGTCGCGCCCAGCGTCCGCATCCATGGACGCGAAGACGGCGAGCACGCGCTGGTCTGGATCGCCGACAACGGCATCGGCATCCCGCCCGAGCAGCGCGAGCGCATCTTCGGCGTGTTCGAGCGGCTGCACGGCGAGGAAGCCTATCCGGGCACCGGGATCGGCCTGGCGATCGTCCGCAAGGCCATGGAGCGCCTGGGCGGCAGCGTTCGGGTCGAAGCGGCGGCGGCCGGCACGGTGTTCCGGCTATGCCTGCCCATGCGGTGCGGCGCCGAACCTCCTCTATAATTTAACGATTCTGCATACGATCGGTTCACAATGCCCCTGCGCCTCCTGATCCTCGACGACAATCCCGACGACCGCCTGCTGGCCCGGCGGGAAATCGAACGTCATTTCCCCGGCTGCGAAGTCACCGAGGTGGGCGAGCGCACCGGCCTGGAGCGCGCCCAGGAGGCCGGCTTCCCCTTCGACGTGGTGATCACCGACTTCCAGATGCGCTGGACCACCGGCCTCGACGTGCTCAAGCGCGTCAAGGCCCACGATCCCCAGCTGCCGGTGGTCATGTTCACGGCCACCGGCACCCAGGAGATCGCGGTCGACGCCATGAAGCACGGGCTGGACGATTACGTGATCAAGAGCCCGCGCCACTACGCGCGCCTGCCGGTGGCGGTGCGCACCTGCCTCGACCGCTCCGAGATCCGCTCGCGCGCGATCCGCACCGAGACCCGGCTGGCCTCGCTGCTCGAAAACATCGAGCTGGGCGTGTTCCGCATGTCGCTCGAGGGCGAGCTCGAGGAAGGCAACAAGACCTTCTGGACCATGCTGGGACTGGCGCCCGGCGAATACTCGAAGGCGCCGGGCCATCCCCTGGTCGCGGAAGTGAAGCAGCGGCTGCCGGAACTCACGGCCACGCTGGACACCGCCGAGCTGCAGGTCCTGAGCGGCGAGCTCGGCGCCGGCGGCCGCGCCCACACCGTCAGGCTCGTGCGCGTGCGGGTGAACGGCCACGACGCCGTCGACGGCATCGTCAACGACGTCACCTCGCTGCGCCGCGCCGACCTCGAGATCCACCGCCTGAACGCCGACCTCGAGCAGCGCATCGCCGAACGCACCCGCCAGCTGCAGGAAGCCAACGAAGCCCTCGAGGCCTTCGGCTTCTCGGTCTCGCACGACATGCGCGAGCCGCTGCGCACCATCCAGGGCTATGCCAACGCGCTCAAGCAGGACTTCAGCGAGGGCCGCATGGAGCAGTCGGCGGTCTACGTCAACCGCATCGAAGCGATTGCGCGCCGGGTCGACACGATGGTGTCGGACCTGCTGGAGTTCGCCCGCCTGTCGCGCACCGAGATTCCGATCGAGACGGTCGGCGTGGCCGCCGCGATCCACGACATGCGGACCATGCTGCAGGCCGAGACCAGCCAGGCCGGCGCCGAACTGTGCATCGACGTGCCCGCCGGCCTGCACGTCAGGGCGCACCGCCAGACCTTCGTGCAAACCCTCGTCAACCTGGTCTCGAACGCCGTCAAGTTCGTCGCGCCGGGCGTGGCGCCGATGGTCCGCATCGGCGCCCGGCAGGCCGGCGGCACGGTGCGCATCACCGTCGAGGACAATGGCATCGGCATCCCCGAACAGGCCCAGGCCAGGATCTTCAACGTGTTCGAGCGCCTGCACAGCGAGGAAGAATTCCCCGGCACCGGCATCGGCCTGGCGATCGTCAAGAAAGGCGTCGAGCGCATGGGCGGCAGCGTCGGCCTCAGCTCGGCGCCCGGCGAAGGGGCGAGCTTCCGCGTCGAGCTGCCGGCCGCGCAGGACGGCGTATGACGTTTACCGCGCTGCTGATCGACGACAGTCCGGACGACCGCGCGCTGGTCGCGCGCGAACTGCGCCGCCATTTCGGCGACATCGGCATCCTGCAGGCCGGCACGCCCGAGACCCTGGCGGCGGCGCTCGACCAGGGCGGCTTCGACGTCACGATCACCGATTACCAGCTGCGCTTCAGCGACGGCATCACCGTGCTGCGCGAACTGAAGCGCCGCTTCCCGGAGCGGCCGGTGATCATGTTCACCGCCAGCGGCACCGAGGAAGTGGCGGTCGCCGCCATGAAGGAAGGCCTGGACGACTACATCACCAAGACCGCCAAGCACTATCCGCGCATCGGCTATGCGGTGCGCTCCTGCCTCGATCGGGTGCGGCAGCGCGACCAGGTCGAGCAGGCGCTGGCGCGCGAGTCGATCGCCAAGGCCAGGCTGGAGATCGCCCTGCAGTCGGCCGGCATGGGTACCTGGCAGCTCGACCTCGGCACGCGCGAACTGTCGTATTCGGAGGCCATCGGCCCGATGTACGGGCGGGCGCCGGGCTTCGTCCACACCGACGCCGAGCCATGGCTGGACGACATCCACCCGGACGACCGCCCGGCGGTGCTGGCGCAATGGGACGCCGCGCTGGCGGGCAGGCACGACTACCAGGCCGAGTTCCGCGCCTGCGGCGCCGACGGCATCGTGCGCTGGATCGAATCGAGCGGCAAGGTGATGCGCAATGCGGCCGGCATGCCGACCACGATCATCGGCACCGCCCGCGACGTCACCGCCGACGTGAACGTCAGGCGGAACCTGGAGCGCCAGCGCGAGCAGCTCGAAAAGGCGGACCGCCAGAAGAACAACTTCCTGTCCATCCTGGCCCACGAACTGAGGAACCCGCTGGCCGCCGCCGGCTACTCGGTCGCCCTGCTGCGCCAGGCCGCTGCCAACCCGGCCTCGGTGGGACGCGCGACCGAGGTCATCGACCGCCAGGTCAGCCACATGGCCCGGCTGCTGGACGAGCTGCTGGACCTGAGCCGGATCACGCACGACCGCCTGCAGCTCGACATCCAGCGGATCGACCTGCGCCGGGTGGCCGAGATGGGCTGCGACAGCGTGCGCGCGGCGCTTGAGGACAAGGGACACAAGCTCGGCATGTCCCTGCCGCCGGACGCGGTGATGGTCGAGGGCGACGAGGTGCGCCTGACCCAGGTGCTGAGCAACCTGCTGAACAATGCGGCCAAGTTCACGGCACCCGGCGGCGAGATCGGGATCCGCGTGACGCGCGAGGGCGGCCTGGCGATCGTCGAGGTGGCCGACAACGGCATCGGCATCGAGGCGCAGCGGCTGGAAGAGGTGTTCGAGATGTTCTCGCAGGCCCAGACCAAGGCCCGTGGCGGCACGCCGGGACTCGGCATCGGCCTGGCGGTGGTCAAGTCCCTGGTCGAGCTGCATGGCGGCAGCGTGGCCGCCTTCAGCCCCGGCCTCGGCCTCGGCACGCGGGTGCGCGTGACCTTGCCGCTGACGGCGGAGCAGGCCGGCGAGCAGGCGGCGGCCGCGCCGGACACCGGCCCCGCAACGGCGGGCGCGCGGGTCCCGCTCGAGGTCGTGCTGGCCGACGACAACCGCGATGCCGCCGACCTGCTGGCCGAATTCCTTGCGCTGCAGGGCTACACGGTGCACACGGCCTACGACGGCAAGGCCGCCATCGAACTGGCTTCGCGCATCCGGCCGCAGCTGCTGGTGCTCGACATCGGCATGCCCGGCGCGACCGGCTACGAGATCGCCGAGTGGACCAGGCAGCAGCCCTGGGGCGCGGACGCCACCCTGGTCGCCGTGACCGGCTGGGGCCAGGAAGTCGACGGCGACCGCGCGCTGCGCAGCGGCTTCGACGCCCGGCTGGTGAAGCCGGTCGACATGCAGCAGCTGCTGCGGGCCCTCGCCAGGAAGCCGGCCTAAGGCGCTGCCTGGGGCGCCGTCTTGCGCAGGAAGCCGGTGAGCGTGCCGGCCAGCTGCGGATGCAGCGGCAGCGCCGGGTCGCCATACGATGCCATCTGCCGCTGCGGATCGGCCGGCACCTCTTTCAGCACGTGGTTCATGCCGGGGATGATGGCCAGCACGGCATCCGGCCTGGCGGCCTTCAGCGCCTGCGCCTGGTCGACGCCGACCTGGATGTCGGTCGTGCCCTGCACGATCAGCACCGGCATGCGCAGCGCGGCGATGCGCCGGGACGGCACATACTTCATCCACGAGATCAGATAGGGCTGCACGCTGGGCCGGTAGAGCGCCGCCAGCGCGGGCGGCACCTCGGCGGCAAGCCTGCCCTGCTCCAGGCCGGCGAGGATGCGCTCGTTGTCGGCCGCGAGCGCCGGCGGCAGCTTGCCGGCGAGCTGCTTGCGCAGCACGGCGCCCGGTGCGTCGGCCACCCCGGCCAGCGACACATAGGCGGCCGCGCCGGCGCGTTCGGCGGCCAGCATGCCGATCAGCGCGCCTTCGCTGTGGCCAATCACCGCCACCTGGCCGAAACGCGGATCGGCCTTCAGCTTCGCGATCCAGGCCGCGGCATCGTCGACATAGGTGTCGAAGCGCAGCGCCGATTCGTCCGGCGCGGCGGCCCTGCTGGCGCCGATGCCGCGCTTGTCGTAGCGGACCGAGGCGAAGCCTGCCTGGCCCAGCGCCTCGGCCAGCAATTTGAGGCTGTCGTTGGGGCCCGGGAAGGCGGGATTGTTGCCGTCGCGGTCGGTGGGACCGGAACCGGCGACGATCAGGACGACCGGTGCCTTGCCTTCGCCCGCCGGCAGATGCAGGGTGCCGGCGACCGTGCCGCCGCCGGCGGTAGCGAGCGAAATCGGCTGGTCGCCGGGCGCGGCGGCAAGGACGTGTGACGCCACCGCCAGCAGCAACATCGGCCACATTTTCAGGAATCGGATACCGGTATGCAGTTTCATCGCATCTCCAAATTTGAAATTCATCTAATTAGACATCCATCTAAATATTAAGCGCGCAGCCGGCCGTGCGTCAATGCACGGCGGGTTAGTGGTGGAATAATCAGTGCAGCGTGCGCGCGATGCTCGGGTTCGGATCGGTATCCGGTTCGTCGTTCATGGGCGTGCGGATCGGCGGCTGGTGCGGGTCGGGCGAGTCGAAAGGCTCCTTGGGCGGCTCGTCGATGGGCGCCGGATCGGGGGCGCGGTGCGCTTCGATGGGTGCAACGAACATGGTCGGTTCTCCTGCTGGAAGAACCAAAACATTACCATGCGCAGCGGTTTGCCGACGCCCGGCTGGATTACAATGGCGGATTCGACACCAAGGAAATCGCCATGCTGCCCACTCCCGTCGTTGCCGCCGTCCTCGCCCCGCTGATCCTGTGGCGCGTCTACAGCCGCATCAAGCGCCTGACGACCCGCCAGCGCTCGAAAGTGTGGCGTCACCGCACGACCCTGGTCTTCTTTCCGCTGCTGGTCCTGATGCTGGCCGCGCTGAGCCTGCAGACCGCGCCGATCGCCATTGCCGGCCTCGGCGCCGGACTGGTGCTCGGCATCGTGCTGGGCCGGATCGCCAGCGCCGGCACCAAATTCGAACAGGAAGGCAGCGAGTACTACTTCACGCCGCACGCACCGATCGGCATGCTGGTCGCGCTGCTGTTCATCGGCCGCATGGGCTACCGCGCCTATGAGTACTATGCGCTGGGCTCCTTCGCCCACCACGAGTTCGTCACCAGTCCCCTGACCCTGTGCATCTTCGGCGTCCTCGCCGGTTACTACATGACTTTCGCGGCCGGTCTGCTTGCCTGGCGCAAGCGCACCGCCGCCGCCGCAATCGCCCAATGAGCATCACCACACTTGCCCTCATCCTCCTCGTTCCGATCCTGGTCTGGCGCATCTACCAGCGCCTGAAAGGCCAGATGACACGCCAGCGTTCGATCATGTCGCGCCACTACACCGGCCTGCTGGTGTTCGGCGCCATGCTGCTGGTGCCCGCCGCCGGCATGGGCGAGCGGCCGCTGTCGCTGGCCGCGCTGGCGCTCGGCGCGGTCGCCGGCATCGCCCTCGGCATCTACGGCCTGCGCCGCACCCGCTTCGAAGACACCGACCAGGGCTATTACTTCACCCCGCCGATGCGCATGGGCGTGCTGGTGGGGATGCTGCTGGTGGCGCGCGTGATCTACCTGGGCATCGAGGTCTACATGAACCAGGGCAGCAACCAGCCGAATCCGCGCTTTTCGGACAGCCCGCTGACGATGTACTGCGTGGGCATGACCGCCGGCTACTTCGCCACCTTCTCGGCCAGCCTGATGCGCTGGCGCCTTCGCCTGAGAAAAGAGAACACATGAGACTGAACCGCCGCCGTTTCCTCGAAGCCGTACCGATCGCTTCACTGGGCCTGGCGGCGGGCAGCAGCGCCCACGCCCAATACGGCGGCGCATCAAGCGGCAGCGCGGCGCCTCCAGCGGACATGGACACCCTGGTCGTGCTGGCCGGCGACACCCTGCCGCGCAACCCGGCCGCCGAACCGGCGCACCTGCAGGCACTGCTGGACCGGCATGCGAAGCCGGCCGACGGCTACCTGGCGGGCGGTGCGGTGGCGGAACTGGAAGCGACGTTCTCTGCCCTGCTGGGCAAGGAAGACACGGTCTTCATGCCGACCGGGACCCTGGCGAACCACGTCGCCCTGCGCCTGCTGTGCGGCGAGAGCCGGCACGCGCTGGTGCAGCAGGAAAGCCACGTCTACCGCGACGAATCGAATACCGTCACCACCCTCAGCGGCATCAACCTGGTGCCGCTGGCGCCGGGCCGGGCCGCGCCCACCCTGGAAGAGCTGAACGCGGCGATCGAGCGCGCCGAGCTCGGGCCCTACCCGATCAAGGTCGGCGCGATCGCGCTGGAAAGCCCGGTGCGCCGCGCCCAGGGCGCATGCTTGAGCCCCGCACTGGTGGCCGAGATCGCAAGCATCGCGCGTGCGAAAAAAATCCCGCTGCACCTGGACGGCGCCCGCCTGCTGCTCATGAGCGGCATGGAAGGCTTCCGCGTGAAGGACTATTGCGCGCACTTCGACACGGTCTACGTCTCGCTCTACAAATACCTGGGCGCGCCCTTCGGCGGCGTGCTGTCCGGGCCCAAGCCGCTGATGGCGAAGGCGCGCGAGCTGCGCCACATGTTCGGCGGCACCATCTACCACGGCTGGCAGGCCGCCCTGCCCGCCCTCGACGCGCTGGACGGCGTCGAAGAACGCTATGCGCGCGTGCGCGCGGCCGGCGAACGCCTGCTGGCGGCGCTGGAACGCACGCCGGGCTTCAAGGTAAAACGCATCGAGAACGGCAGCAACCTGGCGGTGCTGGAGATCGCGCCGCAGCGCCTGGCCGGGCTGGAAGAGCGCCTTCAAAAGGCCAACGTGCGGATCAGCAAACTGAATGAAGGGAAGGCGCAGCTCGGCTTCAACGAGTCGATCCTGCGGAAGGATACCGATTACCTGCTCAAGGCGCTGGCAGGCTAAAGTACTTAGGCCAGCGACTCCCAGCTCGGCAAACCGTGCTTCCTGCGCTGGTGGGCATAGTAGCCGGCCATCGACAGGCCGAAGAACAGGCCGGCGGCGCAGGCGGTGAGCAGGGCCAAGTGCAACGCCGTGTTGTGACGGGACCAGAATCCGACCCACATGACCAGCCCCCAGCCGACGGCGAACCAGCTGCCCGACAGCAGGGCGGCGGCGGCGAAACCCATGAAATGCGGCGGCCGCACCTGCACGCCGCAGCGCCACAGAAGACGCATCAAGGGCGGCGCGTAGCTGCTGCATTCGATGCCGCTCTGTTCCAGCAGCGCGATGGCCCTGTCTCGTCTTGCCTGAAATTCCATTCCTGCCCTCATCTAAAACGTTTTCCGATGATAACAGCCGACCATGGCCGGGAAATGCGTCAATTCTCACGCGCGCATTTCGGCAAGGATCTTGCGCAGCTCTAATACGTCGTAATGGTCCTTGCCTGCCTGGCCAGGCACTGGCATGCGGCGTGCCGATGGCGGGACGGTGCTGGCGCTGCAGCGGCACCTGGCCGGCGGCGCCGCGCACTGATCCTCAGGCGGCGAAGCCGCCGTCGATCAGCAGGTCGGCGCCGGTCACGAAGCCCGCTTCCGGGCCGGCCAGGTAGGCCACCATCGCCGCCACTTCGTCGGCGTGGCCATGGCGCGGCAAGGCCATCAGGCCGTGCAGGCTCTCGGCGAACTCGCCTTCGGCCGGGTTCATGTCGGTGTCGATCGGACCCGGCTGCACGTTGTTGACCGTGATCCCGCGCGGGCCGAGGTCGCGCGCCATTCCCTTTGCCAGTCCGGTGAGCGCCGACTTGCTCATCGCGTAGGCGGCGCCGCCCGCGAACGGCATGCGGTCGGCATTCGTGCTGCTGATGTTGATGATGCGCCCGCCATCCCGCATGTGGGCGGCGGCCGCCTTCGAGGCCACGAACACGGCGCGCACGTTCACCGCCAGGGTCTGGTCGAGATCGGCCAGCGAGAACGCTTCCACGGGACCCAGCCGCAGCACGCCGGCGCTGTTGACGAGGACGTCGAGGCGGCCGAAGTGGTCGGCGGCGCGGTCGATGGCGCGGGTCAGGGCTTCGGCATCGGCGGCGTCGGCGCGGATCGCGATCGCTTCGCCGCCGCCGGCTTCGATCTCCGCCACCAGGGCTTCGGCGGCGATGGCGGACGACTGGTAGCCGATCGCGATCCTGGCGCCTTCGCGGGCCAGGCGGCGCGCGGTGGCGGCACCGATGCCGCGCGAACCGCCGTTGATGAAGGCGACCTGGTCGTGCAGTTTGCTGTCCATGATGCTTTCCTTTCGGTGTGGGTGGTTGGTGAGGAAAGTATGGTCCGGCCCACTTGTTCCCGGTAGTCGTCAATCCGGCTTTACAGCTTCAACCATCGGTATAAGATGAGGACATGCAGACCGATCTCGCTCCCCACCTCGACTGCTTCGTCGCCGCTGCCGACGAGGCCAGTTTTTCCGCCGCCGCCAGGCGCCTGGGCCTGACCCCGGCGGCCGTCAGCAAGAGCGTGGCGCGGCTCGAAGCCGGCGTCGGCGTACGCCTGTTCCAGCGCAGCACGCGCAGCCTCAGCCTGACGGCGGAGGGCGAACGGCTCTACCGCCAGATCCGCCTGCCCTGGACCGAGATCGCCGATGCCCTGGCCGACCTGCGCCAGGACGCCGGCAAGCCGGCCGGCACCCTGAAGATCGCAATGGCGCCGGCGGTCGGCCGCATGTATTTCGTGCCGCTGCTGGAGGGCTTCCTGGAGCGCTATCCGGACGTGGTGCCGGACCTGCATTTCGATAACCGCCAGGTCGACCTGATCGGCGAAGGCTTCGACGTCGCCATCGGCGGCGGCGTGGAATTGACGGATGCCCTGGTGGCGCGCGAGCTGGCGCAGGCAAGCTCGGTGCTGGTGGCGGCGCCCGGCTATCTGCGGCGCTTCACGGCGCCCGAAGAGCCGGAGCAGCTGTCGCGCCATCGCGGCCTGCTGCGGCGCGCGCTCGGGTCGGGACGCCTGATGCCGTGGACCTTGAAGAGCGATGCGGGACGGGAAGTCGTGGCGAACGTGCGGCCGGTTGCGGTGCTCGACGATCCGGAAGCGATCGCGCGCGCGGCCGCCATCGGCCTGGGCATCGCGATGCTGCCGATGCCGCATGCCCTGCCCTTGCTGGAAACCGGAGAACTGCTGCGGGTGCTGCCCGGCTGGCATGGGCTGAACCGCCCGCTGGCGATCTACTACTCGAGCCGCAAGCTGCTGCCGGCCAAGGTACGGGTGTTCGTGGAGTATGTGGTGGAGGCGTTCCGCACCGGTGGCGGCGCGGAACGCTTTTCAAGGCGCTGACCCGGCGTCAGGCCGCCTTTGCAGGCGCCTCGCCGGCCGCGCGCCGCTGCAGCACGAAGATCGGCTGCGCCCACTGCACGTCCTTCTTCTTCTTGCTGGTGATGAGGGTCAGGTCCGAAGGGTCGTAGACGTCCGTGTTGTGGGTCAGCGGGGTCGTCATCAGGTACTGGGCGTCGGTGTTCTTCAGGAACTCGCCGACCAGCTGGATGTTGCGGATGTCCAGGTGGGCGAAGGGTTCGTCGATGAACACGAAGCCGCCCGAGCCCTCTTCCGACTTGAGCAGACCGATCAGCAGCACCAGCGACTTCATGACCTGCTGGCCGCCGGACGCTTCGCCGTCGTTCATGCCGATCTGGCCCTTGCCGTCGAACTTGAAGCGCACGTGCAGGCCGGCCTGGGCCAGCTGCAGGTCGTCGTTCTCCAGGCGCACCGGGTCGACCGTGACCTCGATGTTGGCCAGTTCGCCGAGCTCCCTGATGTTCTTCGAATAGGTCTTGATCGTGTAGCGCAGGCGCTCGATGTAGGCGCCGCGCGCATTGTCGGTGGCCTCGATCGCGCGGTTGTTCTGGTAGCGCCGCTCCTCGGTCTCGTTCTGGCGGTTCGACAGCTGGTCGTTCAGGCGCTCGTACTGGTCGATCACGGTGGGATCGTGTTCCCAGTCGCTGCGCGCCAGCGAGGTGTCGAGCGAGCCCACGCGCAGCTTCACCTGGTGGGTGTTCTGGTGCGCGGCCACCAGCGCCGCGCGGCGTTCCGGCTGACGCCAGGCTTTCGGCACGTGGCGCCAGTTGCGGCGCAGCTCCAGCAGGGCGCGCGCATGATCGCTGCGCTGATCGATCTGGCGGCGGTGGTTCAGGCGCATGCCGGCTTCCGCTTCCGACAGCGCCATGCGGGCGTTCTGCCACACGGTGTCGGCACGGGTGCGGGTGACGGTCGCGTTCTTGGTCAGCACCTGCAGCTCGCCCAGGCGCGCGCCGACTTCCAGGCGCTCGGTCTTGAGCGGCTCGATGGCGCGCATGGCTTCCTCGAACTCGGCCTGGCGCGCGCTCAGTTCCTTGACGGCGTCGACGCCGGCGATGCGCACGCGCAGCGCCGACACCTCGGTCGCCAGCTTGCTGATCTCCAGAGTCAGCTTGTCTTCCTGGGCTTCCAGGGCCGGCAGCGCTTTCTGGATCGCTTCCAGGCGCTGGGTCTTGCCGGCCGCGCCGAAGCGGTAGCGCGAAGGCTCCACGAACAGCGAGCGCCCGCCGCGGCGTTCGCGGTGGTAGGCGTCCGGCGTGATCCACTCGTCGGCATCGCTCTTGAAGCCGGCATCGACGGATTCGACGCGCTCGATGCGCTCGAGCTGGTCGATCAGCCAGGACGGCGCCTTCGAGCTGAAACGCACCACCGACAGCAGGGTGTCGTCCTTGACCACCGGCGCGCTGACGCAATCCGGCACGATGAAGTGGCGGTAGCGCTCCTTCTCGGCCAGCTTGTAGGCCGCCGGCGCATCCTTGGCGTTCTCCAGCAGCACCACCGAGGCGTAGCCGCCCAGCACGCCCTCGACGGCGCCCTGCCATTTCGGGTCCGTCACCTCGACGATATCGGACAGCATCGCGTGCGGGATCTTGGCGTCGTTCAGCGCGCGGCGCATCAGGCGCTGGGCTTCCGGCTCCGGCATCGAACTCTTGCCCTGCAGGGCCGAGATGGTCGACAGCTCGCCGGCGATGCGTGCCGCCAGGTTGTCGCGCTCGGTCTTCTTCTTCGCCAGCTGGACTTCCTTCGTTTCGAGCTGGCTCTGCACCTCGGCGATGTCGGCGCCGGAATCCGCGGCCAGCTTCTGCAGGCGTTCCTTCTGTTCCAGCAGGCTTTCCAGGGGTTTGAGCTTGCGGTTGACTTCCGTGAGGCGGCCGGCCAGGGTGTTCGCTTCCTGCTCCAGCTGGACTTCCTGCTGCTGGGCTTCGGTCAGCGCGCGCTGCTGGGCCGCCAGCGCATGGCGCTTCTCGGCCAGCTGGCTGTCGGCCTGCATCAGCGGCTTCCTGGCTTCGCGCAGCGCGCGGCTGGCCTGGCCCGCCTTTTCGCGCGCCTCGTGGTACTCCAGGCTGGGCAGCACTTCCTCCACCAGCTCGCGGCGTTCCTTGTTCAGGTCTTCCCACTGGTGATAATTCGCGACGCGAAGCCGCAGGCCTTCGAGGTTGATGCGCGAGGTTTCCAGCTCGGCCTCGAAGCGCTTCAGCTCCGTTTCGGTATCGCGCTGGTGGCGCTTGGCTTCGTCGTAGGCGTCCAGCACTTCCTTGTCGCCGAAGACCTGGAACACCAGGTCCAGCAGCTGGCGCGGCGAGTATTCGCACAGCTTGTCGGTCTCGCCCTGCTCCAGCGCCAGCACCTTCGACATCGCCGGCGACAGGCCGGCCGAAGCCAGGCGCTTGCGGTAGTTCTCGACGCCCAGCCAGTCGCTGGCTTCGGTCACTTCCTCGATGTCGATATTCCCCGGCCGCATCAGATACTGGCGCTTCCAGTCGCCGCCGTTCTTCTGCACCTGGCAGAACAGCGTGACTTCGTCGTCGCTGAAGAAGCCGCTGTGGCGGAACGGACGATTCGACAGCTGGCGGCCCGAGGGCTTGTTGTCGACCACGGCGCGGATCCAGGCGCTCTGCTGGCCCGAGTGGCGCGCATAGTGCTTGTAGGTGCGGCCCATCGAGCAGTCGAGGCCGAACAGGGTGCGCAGCGCGTCGAGCAGCGTGGTCTTGCCGGAGCCGTTCTGGCCGGCGATGGTGATGATCTTGGCGTCCAGCGGGATGTTCTTGATGCGCTGCCAGTAGTCCCAGTGGACCAGCTCGAGAGATTTAATGTGGAACATGCGCTTTACTCCTGGGATTCGGGGGCGGCTTCAGCGGGCGCTTCGGCCGGAGCCTCGGCGACGACCGGCTCCGCCGGTGCGGCTTCCGTCGAACCCGCATCGTTGGCCGCTTCGCTGACCGGGCGGCGCACCGCCCTCAGCGGCGCGCGCTTGAACACCTCGGCCAGGGCGCCGTTGATGATGCGCTCCTTCAGCAGGTCGGTGTCCATCAGCAGGTCGAGCAGCGGGCCTTCGAGGATCACGTCGCCGCGGCGCTCGATGAAGCCGAGCTTCGACAGCAGGCCCAGGTTCATGTCCATGCGGGTCTTCTTGCCCAGCTTGTCGCCGAAGTCGGCCAGCAGCGCGGTGTAGGAGATGCCGATCGAGGTGTCCTCGGCGCGCGGGATCGGATTGTCCTTGTCGAACATGTCCGACTGGTCGACGTCGATCGCCTGGTGGGTTTCCTGGCGCTGGCGCTTGGGCAGGATGATCTGCGCCCACAGCACCACCAGCAGGGCCACGCCGTCGCGGGTCAGGCCGAAGTTATTGTTCTGCCAGATGTCCTTGGCGCCGAAGATCTTCGGCTCGACGTTGCGGTGCAGGGCCAGGGTGACGTGGTCGGCATACACGTTGTCGATCAGCTTCAGGCCGGATTCCAGCAGGCGCTTGTCGATCTCGGCGCGGAAGGTATCGTCGGACAGCGCGCGCTTGACCATCTTGTCGTCGCGGCGCAGGGTCTGGTGCGTGAGCAGCCGCGCAATCAGGATCTGTGCATCGTCATTCATCGTCTTTACTGTCCAAGTCTAGATTCAAGGAGAGGGTCGCGAGCGACATCGCCGCCACGTGCGGATCGTCCAGCTGGACCATTTCATCCTCGGAGTTGAAGCGTACCGGCAGGCGCGCCAGTTCGGCGGTCGGCCCTTGCAGGCTGGCCTCGGCGGGGTCGCCCAGCAGCGGCAGCAGCGAGGCGCGGTAGGACGCCACCGCGAAGCTGGCCGGCAGCAGCGAGTCCTGGATCGGCACGCTCTTCGGCGCACCTTCGGCCATGACCGGGAAGTTGTCGAGGTTGGCGAAGTCGGCCAGGCGCTTGATCCAGTCGTCGAGCTCGGCCTGCATGGCCGGGTTGTCGTTGATGGTCAGCGGGGCGTCTTCGCCGCTCGGCAGGCCGCCCGGGGCGACGTTGACCGCGCGCTCCGTCATCAGCTCGGTCTCGGCGACGTCGATCATCTCGGCCGGCGTGACGAACAGCGGCAGGACCGGACGCTCGATGGCGTCCTCGGCCAGGCTGGCCAGGTCGTCGTGGGCCAGCAGCCAGCGCTTGATGTCGGTGGTCGACAGGCCGGACTGGCCCAGGTGCACGCGCTGGCGCTCGATCTGGTTCAGGGCGCGCGAGAACATGCCCTGCATGTTCAGCAGCGAGGACTGGGCGCGGCCGATCGCCTGCGCCGCCTTGTGCGTGGCCGCATCCGCCTGCTCGCTCGAGGTGATCGCACGCAGGATCGTCGACCCCTTCTCGACCCAGTCGCAAGCCATGTGCCATTTCGCCTGCGAGGCGCGCAGGCGGAATTCGGAACCGGAGGCGATCGCGTCGCGGAACTCTTCGTGCAGCTCGACCAGGCGGCCCAGCAGGTGCTTGAGCTGCTCGACCGTGACGCCGCCGACGGCCTGGGCGCCGGCCACCTGCGACAGCAGGAAGCCCATCTCGGCCTCGTCTTCTTCCGGACGGCCGAGCGCCAGCAGGGTGTCGAGGGCGGCCAGGACATTGCGCGCCAGCGGCGTGATGCGGTACACGGCAGCCGGATTATCCCAGGCCAACAGGCCGTGAGAGCGCAGGCGGCCCAGCACCGTCTCCAGGCTTTCCGGGATCAGGTAGGCGAACTTCTGGTTGATGTCGGCGCGCGAAAAGGCGGATTCGCCCGTTTCGGCGGCCAGCTCGCGCAGCACCAGCAGGCGCACGATCACGCCGTCCTGGCCGCCGTGGAACAGGGCCGTGAACGCCTGCAGCATGGGCTGGGCGCGCTTGAGGTGATAGACCTGCTCGATCTCGTCCGGCGCCACTCCTTCGTGGAAGTGGGCCTGCAAGGGATCCAGTTCGTCTTGCGCTATGGAATGGAGGTCGGCGGCGGCGGCGCCTGCCAGGTTGTCGATCATCGTAAGGCTTACCAGTTGCCGGTTTTGTAACGCGTGCGGCGGCCAAGGCGGCGTGCGCGGGGGCGTCAGTATAACAGTTCAAACGAGCAGTTAAGACCAAGCAACTTTTAAGAACTGGCTAATACGCAACGGAGTGAAGGCAAAAATAGCTTGCACTGAATGCAATATTTTGCTTTCGCACTATAGAGAACCGAGCCGCGCGCTCTGCATCTCTCAGCCGCCGGATAATGGCCATCATGACAACGATTGAAGGAGAAATGCCATGCAACGAACACTTGCCACCGCAGCCTTCACCCTGGCCGTCTGCCTGATGCAGCCCGCCGTGCTGGCCGCCCAGCCGAAAGAACAGAACGGGGTCAGCTACATCAACGGCGGCGTCGGCCAGGACGAGCAGAACGCGATGCGCGCCCTGCGCGCCGACTACAACCTGCAACTGACTTTCGCCACCAGGCAGACCGGCGCCTACCGCTCCGACGTCCAGCTCGACATCACGGACGCCCGGGGAGGCAATGTGCTGAGCGTGGCGAATACCGGGCCGATGTTCTTTGCGAAATTGCCGCCCGGCGTGTATCACATCAGCGCCTCGGCCGAAGGCAAGACCTTCAAGCGCAGCGTGCGGATGGGGAATGCGCCGAAGGAGATCGTGTTGCACTGGGAGAATGATTCGCTGGAAGATCCGGGGGTGCAGGATTAACCGCTACTTCGTCGCCCCCGCGCAGGCGGGGGGTCAGCGCTTCGTGATCTTCTCCAGCGTCTGCTCCACATAATCGCGGTCGTTGTCGACGAACTTCAACTTGACCGGATACCACTCCAGCGACGGCGCCAGCCAGATATCGAGGGTCTGGTCCTTCGAGCCCGGCGGCGGTTCGCGCAGCACGTGGATGGTGTCGACCGTGCCGATGGCGGCGCCGGCCTGCACTTTTTCGCGGCCGATCACGCGGAAGGTCCAGGGATCGGCATCGCGTGGGCCGACCACGAAGAAGTCCCAGTCCGAACCCGGCTTGAACTTGTCCTTTGCCGCGCGCGCCACCCCGATCAGCTGCCACGAGATCGACACCCGGTCCTGCTCGCCGCCCTTGATCGGGTAGCTCTTCTTGCCGTCGCTGAAGCTGATGGTCTTGGCCTCGCGGTCGAAATTCGCCGTCACTGGGTCTTTGCGGAAGCGCTTGTCGTAGTACTCGTTCGGCGCCAGGCCGTAGCTGTCGATGGTGCCGGTGCTGCGGTTCTCGGTCAGCTTGCCCAGCAGGGCCACGCGCGAATCGGTGTTGATCGTGTACTTGCCGTCGCCCTGGCGCCAGCTCAGCGTGGCTTCGCCGCTCAGCGTGAAGCCGCGCTGGCGGGCGCTGATCGAGTACGACAGGTCGGCCGAGGGCGGCAGGTTAACCGGACGCATCTGCGCCGGATGCTCGTCCGCCGCGGGCGCACCTTGCGCCGTCATCGCCGCCGCCAGCAGTCCACCCGCAGCGGCCAGTTTCCACATCTTGTTCATATCAGCTTCCTGAATTCTTCATCACGATCTTGTTCGCGGTCTGGGTCGTCACCGCCCCGCTCGCTTCGAGGTTACGGATCTGTACCGGAACCCAGCCGTAGCCGGGCGCCAGCCACAGGTCCAGGCGCGAGTTGTACGAGCCGGGCTTGGGCGGACGCGTCAGGTGCCAGGTGGCGATCCTGCCCATGCCCGTGTCGATCTGTTCCTGGCCGAGCACCATGAAGCTGAAAACGCTCGCATCGCGGTCTTCGCCGACAAGGATGTCGATATTTCCCGACAATTGCTGCGGATCGCCGCGCGCGATCGCCGTCAACTGCAGCGGCACGCTGGCCTTGTCCTGGGCGCCCCAGACCAGGGGGTAATTCGCTTCCGACGCCGAAAAACTGAGCCTGCCATCCTTGCGGTTGAAATGGGTGGCCGTCATCGACCGCCCGCGCCGCTTTTCCGTCATCAGGGTCGGCATGAAGCCTTCCTCGCCCACCGTACCTTCGCTGGTCACGGTCAGCAGATTCACGTGCGCGAACACCACCGTGATGCCGACCTCGACGCGGATCTTGTACGAGGTCGGCGTAATCGTCCACGCCAGCTGGGCGTCGCCGCTCCATTGCGTGCCGTTGGCATCGGTGCGCGCGACGTCCATCCGGATCTCGGCGGCGGGCGGCAGGTCGACCTTGTAGTGGCGCGCTTCGGGAGCGGGCCTGGGCGGCGCCGGTTCCGCTGCCGGCTGCGCGGCAGCCTGGGAGGATTGTACGTCGGCCACCGCATTCGGGGCGCTCCCCTGCCCAGCCGCAAGTTCTCCGGCGGCGGCGGCGGGCGCCGCTGCCGGCGCGCCATCGCCGGATTCTGCACCGGCCACGGCGCCCTGGCCGGCCTCGTCCACCTCCACCGGCTCGGGCGGCAAGCGCGGCAGCGGCGGCGGTTCGAGGGCGGGCGGGGGAGACGGCGGCAGGGGCCGCGGCTGGGGCGGCGGCGTGACCGGCGTTTCCACCAGTTCCGCCACCACCAGCGGCGCCTCGCGCCGCACGCCGTCCCCACGCGGCCGGCCTACCTGTGCGTTGAACCAGTCCAGCACGGCCAGGTGCAGCAGGACCGTGACCGCACCCAACACGATTTTCCGGCGGCGGTTCGGGGCGAAAGCGAGGCTCATCCGGCTAGTGTAACGTCTATGAGGGGTACAAGTAATCTGATACGCTAAGTGCCGACCTCTAACAGGAGAAGACCACCATGCTGAAACCACCTCCAGCCAATATGCCCGGGATGACGGATACGCTGGACTTCGTCAAGAACCTGTGGGGTTCGATGAACCTTCCGGGCACGAACATGTCGGGCATGAGCGCGCCGCCGCTCTCGACCGAAGACCTCGACAAGCGGATCGCCGACCTGAAGGCCGTCGAATCCTGGCTCAACATGAACCTCACCATGCTGCGCGGGACCATCCAGACCATGGAAGTGCAGCGCGCCACCCTGTCGACGCTCAAGACCATGGGCGCCTCGATGGCCGAGGCGATGCGCCAGTCGGGCGTGAGCGCCGAGAAAATGGCCGGCATGCCCTTCTCTTCCTTCTTCGGCCAGCCGGGGACGGCTGCGGATGCCGGCGGTGGCGGTTCGGCCCAGCCCGGTACGGCGGCGCCGGCGCAGGACCCGGCGGCGGCCATGGGCATGCCGGCTGCGTTGGCGTGGTGGAATATGCTTCAGGAACAGTTCACTCAGGCAGTCGCGACGGCGATGGCGCCGGGCGATGGCGGTGCCAAGGCCGAGCCGCAGGGCGAGGCGCCGGCTGCACCGTCGTCGCAGGCGGAACCCGCACCCGGTGCGGCGCCGAACGGCAATGGCCGTGCGCGTGGCGGCAAGCCGAAGGCCGACAAGGCGTAGGGTGGGCACGCCGTGCCCACGCGGGCGCTAACGTAACGCTGGCTTCACGCGTGGGCTCGGGGAGCCCACCCTACGCCGGCTCTTCCGTGGCTTGCGGCTGCAACTGCGCCAGCTGCTCCATCAGCTGCGCGAAGCGCTGCTGCCCCGGCAGCAGGCGGTCGACGTGGTGCAGCACCTCGTAGGCTTCGGCGGACAGCTTGTCGTCGTAGCCGTGCTGCTGCATGTGCGACAGCATGATCTGGGCCGCATTGAACAGGATGCGCTGGTTGTTCGGCACCGCCTTGCGCGCATTGCGCATCCACTCCACCGCTTCGGCCAGCTTGCCGGTCTTCCACAGCAGCACGCCCTGGTTCATCAGGTCCGCCGCTTCCTTCTTCGAGCTGCGGATCAGGTCCAGGCCCTCTTCGCCCATGCGCGCCTTCTCGAAGATCGCCTGCACTTCGTCCAGCAGCAGCGGGTTGTCGTGGTTATTGCGGATCACGTAGCACAGCAGCTCGGCCGGCGCGTCCTTCACGCCCACCGCGAACAGCAGGGTCGCCAGTTCGAGGCAGGTGGCGGTGTCGGGGCGCTCGGCGCTCAGCTTCAGCATCTCTTCGAGCTCGTCGCCGGCCTTGCGCGCACGCCGGTAGTCGCCGCTCTCGTGGTAGACCAGGCCTTCGGTGATCTTCGTGCGCAGCAGCATGTCCGGATGCTCGTGGCCGAACTCGCGCTGGGCCGCCAGCAGCAGCTGCAGGGCTTCCTTCGGATCGTTCTTCTGGCCGCACACGCGCGCCAGGCCCAGGTAGGCGTCCGGGGTCTTCATGATCGAGTACTCGCCGATCGCGATGCATTTGCGGAAGGCCTTCTCGGCCATCTGTACATTGCCCAGCTTGAGCGCGATATTCCCCAGGTTGCGCTGGCGCGGCACCGAGTTCGGCGACAGCCTGGCGGCGCGTTCCAGGATCGCGCAGGCTTCCTCCGCCTTGCCCATGTTCTGGTAGGACGCGGCCAGCTGGTCGTAGGCGTCGATGTAGTAGCGGTTTTCCGCGATCACGCTCTGGAACATCTGGCGCGCCTGTTCGAACTCGCCGTTCGCCATGCGGATCTTGGCCAGGCCGGCGCGCGCCCACTGGTATTCGCGCTGTTCCAGCACCTGTTCGTAGACTTCGCGCGCCTTGGCCGGCTGGCCGCTCTTTTCCATCAGCCTGGCCTTCATGCGCAGGAGGTCGAGGGCGTGGATCTTGTCGTTCTCGATCTGGGCGTCGCACAGCCTGGCCGCGCGCAAATAATCCTTTTCCGCATAGGCCTGGTCGATCATGCGGAACACCTGCTTCTTGTGCCACACGCGGTTCAGGCGGGTCAGCAGCACGCCCTCGGTGATCGGCTTGATCAGGTAGGCGTCCGGCTGGTGCTCGGCCGCGCCCATCACCGATTCCACGCTCTTCTCGGCCGACACCATCAGCCACACGGTGCTCGGGTTGATCAGGTTGCGCACCCGCGCTTCTTCCAGTACCTGCTGGCCGTTCTTGCCTTCGCCGAGGTTGTAATCGCACAGCACCACGTCATAGCGGATGCGCGACAGCAGCCCCATCGCCTCGCCGCCGCTCGAGGCCTGGTCGATGTTCTTCGCACCCAGGCTGCGCAGGCTCTCGCGCAGCAACTGGCGCACGCCGACGAAATCGTCGACCACCAGGTAGTTCTTGCCGGCCCAGTCGATCTGGTCGGCCGCGGCGGCGGCAACGCCCGGATTCGCGAGATTCATGGCAGTCTCAGGATGAAGCAGCCGCCGCCATAGGCCCCGCCGTTCTCCAGGCGCAGGCTGCCGCAGCGGCCGCGGTGGCGATGCATCTTCGCGACTTCGCTGGAAAAATACAGGCCCAGGCCGGCGCTATTGGTCAGGAAGTTGACCCCGCTGCCCTGCTCGCGGGTCGCGATCGCGCCGGCTTTCAGCAGGGCCGGCGGGTAGCCGGGACCGTTGTCCTCGACGCGCAATTCGAGCCAGCCGTCCAGCTCGCGGATTGCCAGGCGCACGGTGTCGCAGGTGTAGTGGATGGCGTTGTTGATCGCATGCGAGAGCACGCCGACCACCAGGTCTTCGTCGAAGTGCCAGATCAGGGCCGGGTCATAGTCGAGCTCCAGCCGGATGCCGCGCGACTTCAGCAGCACGCGCTCGATCGCCACCACCTGCTCGACCAGCTGGCCGAGCGCGAGCGGCTGCACGTCGAAGGGGTATTCCGGCTTGCCGACCTGCTTGTACAGGGCCAGCAGCTGCATCAGGTTGTCGTTCAGGCGCTTGGTCTGGTACAGCATGTGCGCCATCTGCGGATAGGCCGATTCGGTCTTCGGGGACGCATCGACGAGCAGGCGCTCCAGCGTGCCGGACAGGACGCTGATCGAGTTCTTCATGTCGTGCGCGGTCGATGCAAGGAACAGGAACAGGTCGTGCGAGTCGGGCGCGGGGGTCGGGTGGTCTGCCGTCAGGTCGTCCATCTCAACCTTTCAGATGTGAAATGTTGCTGGACGTTAATTATACCTTTAGTCGGTGTAATTACTTACAGGAAATCAGCTCTCCCCGGCTTGCGGCCCCCGGCTGGTGCGGCGCGCGCGCAACACGAAACGGGCGGGATCGAGGGCGTCGACCAGCGCCGATTCCAGCGGCAGCGGCTCGCCTTCGAGCTGGGCGGCGAGAAGCTCGGCGGCCCAGCCGGCCCAGATCAGGCCGCGCGAGGCATAGCCCAGCAGCGCATACAGGCCGGGGTAGCGCGGCACGTCGCGCAGGCGTTCGGTACTGCCGGCGGCGCCGAAATCCGGCACGCGGCCGACCAGTGGCAGGCGGTCCGGGGCGATGCAGCGAAAACCCACCCGGCCCTGCAGCGGCGCGCCCTGCGCCGCCTGCGGATCGGACAGCAGGCCGCGCAGGCGTTCCAGGTTTTCCTCGTGGCTGGCCAGCGAGAGTTCGGGATTGTCGTCGAGGTCGTAGGTGGCGCCGGCGCTGACGACGCCGTTCGACGGCGGGGTCAGGTAGGCTTCGCGGCACAGCACCACGGGCAGGGCCGGCAGCATGTCCGCCGGCAGGTGGCTGACCTGGCCGCGCATGGTCGTCAGCGGCAGCGGCGCCGCGTGCGGCAGCTGGGTCGCGCCGGCGCCGGTGGCCAGGATCAGGTTGGGTGCGCGCGCCACCACGTTGCCCTGCTCGTCACGCACCAGCCAGTGCTCGTCCTCGCGGGCGATGCGCACGCTGCCGACACCGAAGCGCTGCTCCAGCCGGCCGCCGCAGGCCGCCAGCATGGCTTCGCAGACGCTGCCGGGCCGGGCCCAGCCGCCCTGGCGGAACAGCCAGCCGCCGTCCGGCGCGGGCAAACCCAGCAGGGCCTCGGCCTGCGGCTGCTCGAGCCATTCGGCAAAGCCGGCCGGCAGCGCGCCGCTGGCGGCGATGGCGCGCTGCACCTCGGCGTGGCCGGGGTCGCGCGCCAGCTGCAGCACGCCGCAGGCATCGCCTTCGATGCTGCGGCCGGGACCGATGCCGCCCAGGCGCTCCCAGTGGCGCAGCGCGTACAGGTAGGCGGCGCGGGTCAGGCGGGTCGGAATGTTGTCGTCGCGCGAGACCAGCGGCATGAAGATGCCGGCGCGGTTGCCGGACGCTTCCATGGCGGGCTTCTCGTGGCGCTCGACCAGGGTTACCTCCCAGCCGCGTGCGCACAGGCGCTCGCAGGCGGCGGAGCCGGCGATGCCGGCGCCGAGCACGATGGCGCGCCGCTCAGGCGCCGGCGGCTGCGGCGGCCGCGGCTTGCGGCTGGCACAGCGCGCCTTCTGCCTGCCGGCCAGCCGGTCCGCTTCGCTGCCGGGCTCGAACACGAAGCTTTGGGCTTCCAGCGCGGCCACCTGCTCGGCCGTCAGGCCCTGGCACAGCAAGCGGGCCTGGGGCGCGGCCACCCGCGCCAGCGCGCGCGCAAAGTCGGTGCCGGCGTTCTCCAGGCCATGCAGGCGGAACAGGTCGACCCGCGCCGCCAGTTGGCCGAGGGCCGTATCGATGGGGGCATTCAGCAGGTCCAGCGTCAGGCCGGGCTCGGGCTGGGGAATGCGGTGAAAGCCCGGCAGCAGGCAGTCGGGATCCGATTGCGTGCACAGGGCGATCACGTGCAGGTGCG
This sequence comes from Massilia sp. 01N417, assembly GCF_056399645.1. Taxonomy (NCBI): domain Bacteria; kingdom Pseudomonadati; phylum Pseudomonadota; class Betaproteobacteria; order Burkholderiales; family Oxalobacteraceae; genus Massilia; species Massilia sp. 01N417. The sequence goes on from NZ_JBFTRS010000003.1 coordinate 159,266, forward strand.
GCGAGCGGTGCGGATCGGTGCGCCAGACGTCGGCCATCACCCGGAACGAGGCGCCGTCACCATAGTCGCTGTCGAAGACGGTGTAGTGCGCCTGGGTGCACCATGCATCCCGGTAGTCCATGTTCAGCTCCTGCCGCGGGCCCCGCTGCGTTGGCGGCAGATGCAGCCGCGGTCGTGGTCGTCCACCATGCCGATTCCCTGCATGTAGGCGTAGACGATGGTCGAGCCGACGAACTTGAAGCCGCGCTTGCCGAGGTCCTTCGAAATGCGGTCGGACAGCTCGGTGCGCGCGGGACGCGCACCATCCGGCCAGTCGTTGACGATCGCTTGGTGGTCGACGAAGGACCACAGGTAGCGGTCGAGGGTCAGCCCTTGCTCGCGCATGGCGAGGTAGGCCTTCGCATTGTTGATGGCGGCCGCGACCTTCAGGCGGTTGCGCACGATGCCGGGATTGGCCAGCAGCTCGGCCACCTTGGCGTCGTCGTAGCGGGCGATCTTGGCGGCGTCCCAGCCGTCGAAGGCGCTGCGGTAGCTGTCGCGTTTGTTCAGGATCGTCTCCCACGACAGGCCGGCCTGCGCCCCTTCGAGATTCAGCATCTCGAACAGCGTGGTCTCGTCATGGCAGGGCACGCCCCACTCGTGATCGTGATAGGCGATGTAGCGCGGATTGGCCATATTGGCCCAGGTGCAGCGGGTGGTGTTCATATCGGAAGTATAAACCCGGCGGACGCCCGGTGAACGGGAAGCTGCCGGTGCCTGGCTGTATCAAAATGTTTACATTGAAACAGGAATTTCTTAAAAGAATATGGATTTGTTAACAACAAACAGTTACCCTGTAGGATCTCTCCTACTTTAACCTCCGGACATGCACAGCCGTCGAGCCTATTTGCGGCAAACGATGCAGCAAGCGCGCCTGCAGAAGCGGCTGGCCGTGGCGGCCACGCTGGCTGCCGCCGGCTGCGCGCTCGTCCTGCTGCAGCACGAAGCGCATCCGGAGCAGCGCCGCCCGGCAGCGCCCACGCCGGCCGTGCAGGCGCCGTCGCTGTTACGGCTTGCCGCCCAGGCCAGCCCGCCGCCGGCACCGGCTCGGCATGTGTATCCGTATTCGATCGTTCCCGGCGGCGTGACCAGCCGCACCGAGCTGGCCCGCGCCGTCCTCGCCGACAAGACCGTGGCCGCGCATTACGCGGGCTTCGACACCGACAAGGCCGAGCTGCGCACGGTGCCGAAAGCGCGCGCCGTGTACGTGTCCTACCGCAAGGGCGACCATGTGTACTGGACCGCGAAGAAGGTGATGCTGGCCGAGGGCGAGGCCGTGCTGTCGGACGGCCGGAGCGATATCCGCGCGCGCTGCGGCAACCGCATTTCGGACACGCCCCAGCTGCCGGTCGAGGCCAGCGGCCCGTCCGAGCGGGAACTCGACACCCCGGTCGAGCAAACCCAGGCGGCCGAGGACGGCGCGCTGCGCGAGGTCGCCTTCGATCCGGACGAGGACGGCGGTGAAGGCCAGTCCTTCGTGACGCAATCCTTCGCGAACGGGGCCGGCCTGCTGACGGCCGCCCAGGCGCAGGCCAGTGCCGGCCGGGCCGGCCTTGCCAACGGTGGCCCGGGCTATCTCGATTCCCTGGCCGACACCGAACGCAGGAACACCATGCTCGCCATGCTGGCGAATTCGGCCTCCGGCCTCGGCGGCCGGACACCGAACGGCGGCAACGGCGGCGCAGGAAATACATCCGGCGGATCGACCAGCGGCGGCGGCATCGTGACCGGGGGCCTCGGGAGCCACAACACCGGCGATACGGCGCCGACCGGTTCCGATGGCGAAAGCGCGGGCAGCGGCGGATCCGGCAACGGCGGCGGCACGGGAGACGCCGGCGGCGGCAAGCCGGCCGAGCCGACCGTGCGTCCCGATCCGGGTTCCGATCCACTGCCGGGCCGCGACAATCCGCCCAAGGACCATCCCTTGCCCGAGCCGGACAGCCTCTGGCTGAGCGGCGTGGCCGGCGCCGCCCTTCTCGTCCAGCGCCGCCTGCGCCGCCGTTCAGGCGCAACCGCCGACCAGTAACAAGGGCAGGCCCGTCCAGGCAATCGCCACCAGCGCCAGTATGGCCAGCACCGCGCCGGCCCGTTCGGCCAGTCCGGCCTGGCGGTCGCGCAGCGCGCCGCGGCCGCGCCAGGCCAGCAGTGCACACAGCGCCAGCGCCGCCACCGTCACCCCACCCAGCAGCAGGCGGTCCGGCCCGCCGGGACGCAGGCCGGCCGGCGTGCATTGCGCCGCCGCCAGCCCGTAGCTGAAGGCGAAGTGCGCGATCCAGACCAGCAGCGGCAGCGTGACCTGCAGCGCGCGGCGAAAAAAATGTTCGCTGGGCGTCTTCATGCTCACTCCATCACCAGCGGCATCAGCCGCACCACCGCCACCGCGGCAATGCCTTGCAAGGTCGTGTAATGCCAGACCAGGGCGATGTTGTCGAGCGTGGCGCGGCTGCGCGGGCCCAGGTGGCCGCGCCAGGCGCGCAGCGCCAGGTAGGGTGCGAGGACGAGCAGCAGGACGATGTGCAGGCCCTGGTAGCCGGCCAGTGCCGCGATCGCCGCCGCCCAGGCGCTGGAGGCAGGATCCAGGCCGGTGCGCCAGCCCTGCAGGTCGAGTACGAAGGACGCCAGCGCGCAGCCCAGCGCCGCCAGCGCCAGCCACGGCAGGCGGCGCTGGCCGAGGCTGCGCCGGGCCAGCCACACCAGCGCGGACCCCGACAGCAGCAGGCCGCAGGACGCCAGCGCCTGCGTCAGGGGCGGCAGCGACGCGCCCGGCGGCGGGCAGACCATCAGCCGCATCGACACGTGGACGTAGGCGAAGGCGAAGGAAGCGAAGATGCTGGCGTCGACCACCAGCATGATGATGGTGGCCCACCAGGAATGCGAAGCGGTGCCGGTCGCCCCCACCGGCAGGGGCTGCGATGCTTCCGCCTGCACCGTCTCGTGCGCCGGTTCGCGGTCCGATCCCCACATCCATCCGAGCACGCCGCCGACGGCCAGCAGGCCGCCGGCCCAGGCCAGCGGATACAGCTTCACGGTCAGCAGCAGGAAGAAGGCGGCGGTACCGAAGGCGGCCAGCATCGGCAGCCAGCTGTCGCCGGGCAGCACCAGCAGGTAGCGCGGCGTGGCCGCGACCGGGCTGGTGGCGATGGTCTCGCGCGCGCCGGTGGCGCTATGCGGCAGGTAGTGGCGGCCCTCCTCCACCTCGCGCGCCAGTTCCGGCTCGTCCCACAGCGGATCGTGGGAACTCACCCGCGCGATGCTGCGGTTGCCGTAGTCTTCGGAGCCGAGCCACTCCAGGGTCGGCGCATTCCAGGGATTGCCGACCGGGCGCGCCTCGCGCCGCAGAGTGCGGAAGGCGTCGGCGGCGAACAGCGCAACCCCTAGCGCGAACAGGAAGGCGCCGACGGTCGACGCCATGTTCAAGCCGTTCCAGCCCAGCTCCGGCCCATAGGTATAGACCCGGCGCGGCATCCCCAGCAGGCCGCTGATGTGCATCGGGAAGAAGGCCAGGTTGAAGCCGCCGAACATCAGCCAGAACACCCAGCGCGCAAGCGCCTCCGACAGGCGGTTCCCGTTCACCAGCGGCAGCCAGTAATACAGGGCGGCGAACACGGGGAACACCATCCCGCCGATCAGCACGTAGTGGAAGTGGGCGACGATGAAATAAGTGTCGTGCACCTGCCAGTCGAAGGGGATCACGGCGACCATCACCCCGGTCAGCCCGCCCAGCACGAAGATGAACATGAAGCCGAGCAGGAACAGGGTCGGCGCGCCGCGTTGTACCTTCCCCTTCCACAGGGTGGCGATCCAGGCGAACACCTGGATCGCGGTCGGCACCGCCACCGCCATGCTGGCCGCCGAAACGAAGCTCATCTCCAGCACGCCCAGGCCGGCGGTGAACATGTGGTGGGCCCACAGGCCGAAGCTGAGCACGCCCACGCCCAGCAGGGCCGCGACGATGGCGCGCCGCCCGACCAGGGGCGTGCCGGCGATGGTCGGGATCATGGTCGAGACCATGCCGGCGGCGGGCAGGAAGATGATGTAGACCTCGGGATGGCCGAAGAACCAGAACAGGTGCTGCCACAGCAGCGGGTCGCCGCCGCGCTCGGCGATGAAGAAGGGCCAGTCGAAGGCGCGCTCGAGTTCCAGCAGCGCGGTGCCGGCGATCACGGCCGGGAAGGCGAACACGATCATCAGGGCCACCACCAGCATCGCCCACGCATACACCGGCATGCGGCCCAGGCTCATGCCGGGCGCGCGCGTAAACAGGATGCCGACGATCAGTTCGATGGCGCCGGCGATCGCCGAGATCTCGATGAAGCCGATCCCCAGCAGCCAGAAGTCGGCGTTCAGGCCGGGCGAGTATCTGGTGCCGGTGAGCGGCGGATACATGAACCAGCCGCCATCCGGCGCCAGGCCGGCGAACAGGGTGCAGAAGAAGGCCAGGCCGCCGAAGGCATAGGCCCAGTAGGCGTAGGCGGAGAGGCGCGGGAACGGCAGGTCGCGCGCGCCCAGCATGTTGGGCAGCAGGTAGACGGCGATCGCCTCCACCACCGGAATCGCGAACAGGAACATCATCACCGTGCCGTGCATGGTGAAGACCTGGTTATAGGTTTCCGCACCGAGCAGGGTGTTCTGCGGCACCGCCAGCTGGGCCCGGATCAGCAGGCCCAGCACCCCGGCCAGCACGAAGAACAGCAGGGCCGTGCCGATGTAGAGCAGGCCGATATTGGTGTTGTTCACCGACGAGAAGAAGCGCCAGCCGCGCCGGGTGCGCCAGACTTCCTCCAGTTTTTCGAGTTCGCCGTCGGGGCGCGGCGCGGTATTCGGGGTCGTCCTCATTGAAGATGCTCGAGATAGGCCGCCAGCGCGCGCAGCGATTCGCCGTCGAGGCCGGAAGCGGCGGGCATGAAGACGCCCGGTTTCAGGGCTTGCGGATCGGCGATCCAGCCGGCCAGTGCGCCGCGGTGGTTGCGCAGCAGGCCGGCGCCGATCTGCAGGCGGCTGCCGACGTGGGTCAGGTCCGGGCCCAGGCGCGAACTCTCGGCCACGCCGCGGATCGTATGGCAGGCCTGGCAGCGCTGCTCCAGGAAGACGGCGCGTCCGCGCGCCGGCAGTTCGGCGGCGGGCACGGACGCCGGCCTGGCCTGGTGCGCCAGCCAGGCGTCGAATTCGGCCGGCGCCAGCGCCACCACGTGCAGCGCCATGTTGGCGTGCTGGGTGCCGCAGTACTCGGCGCACTGGCCGCGGTAGATGCCGGGTTTGTCGGCGCGCAGGGCCAGGCCCGTCACCCGGCCCGGGATCATGTCGCGCTTGCCCGCCAGCGCCGGGACCCACAGGCTGTGGATCACGTCGGCCGCGTTCAGGCCCAGGTAGACGGTGCGCCCGACCGGGATGCGGATCTCGTTGGCGGTGGCGATCTCGCGCCCGCTGGCCGGGTCGCGGTAATGGACTTCCCACCACCACATCTTGCCGGTCACGGAGATCGTCATCGCCTTGCCGGAACCCTGGGGCACCAGCTGGGCGCTGCGCCAGGTGCTCCAGCCCAGCAGCGCCGTCAGCAGCAGCACCGGCAGGGCGACGCCGCCGCCGGCGATCCACAGCACGGGGCGCAGCGGCCGGTCATGGCGGCGCAGGCTGAGCGCCAGCAGGACCAGCACGGCGATGAAGATCAGGGCGCCGGCGCCGAACAGCACCCAGGCGAACTGCTTGACGACTTCGGCGTCGGCGCCGGCCGGGTGCAGTACCGATTGCAGGGGTTCGCTGTTCAAGAAACTACCTCAGCGTGTACAGGAAGGCGGCCATGTGGCGCGCCTCCTGTTCCGTCAGGCCCATGGCCGGCATCGCCGTGCCGGGCTTCATTGCCGGCGGGTCGATCAGCCAGGCGGCCAGCCGGTCCGGCTGGTTCGGGATGCCGCCGGCGATATAGCTCAGCTTTCCGAAGCCCTGCAGCGGCGGCCCGGCATCGCCGCCGGCGCCGCGCACCTCGGGAATCGCATGGCAGGCGCCGCACTGGTACTGGGTCACCAGTGCCTTGCCGGTCTTGGCGTCGCCGCCCGCTACCTGCCGCGTGGCCGCCTTCCCTCCGCATGCGGCCAGCAGCGCAAGGCACAGGGCGGCGCAGGCAGGAAAGCGGCAGGGTCGGAAAGGCATCGGCATCGTTGGGCAGGCGCTCGCACGCTTGGATTCACTCATCGGGCCGCCAGGGCGGATGACTTTTATAATACCGGAAGTGATGTAATTTTTTTAACACGATACGATTCGCCAAATCCTTGCCTTCCGATCGCACCCGCCTGGTGGCCAAGACCGCCCTCTTCACGCTGCTCCTCGCGGCGGTGCTGGGTGCGGGCGCCGGCTTCGTCGTGTTCCGCGCCGGCTGGTACGACATCGGCGCCAGCACCCAGCACCTGCAGCCCGTCTACAGCCTGCTGGAACAGGGCATGCACCATTCGGTGCGCCACCATGCGAAGACGGTCCTCACGCCCAGCCTGGGCGCGCCGGCCCAGGTGCTGCGCGGCGCGGGCCTGTACCGCGACCACTGCGTCCAGTGCCATGGCGGTCCCGGCACGGCGCCTGCGCCGCACGGCATGAGCATGCAGCCGGTGCCGGGGCCGCTGGTCGATGCCAGCGGGCGCTGGAAACCGCATGAGCTGTACTGGATCACGCGCCACGGCATCAAGATGAGCGGCATGCCGGCCTGGGAAGCGCGCCTGGACGAGGCCGACACCTGGGCCATCGTCGCCTTCCTCGTGCGTCTGCCGGGGCTCGATGCCCGAGCCTACCGGGAGCTGACGGCCGCCGCACCAGGCGCCGCCGACACGGTGCAGCCGCTACCCGCCAGCGCCGGCGACCCCGCGCGCGGCAAGCGCATCCTGGCGCAATACGCCTGCCAGTCCTGCCACCGCGTCCCGGGCGTGACCGGTTCCGAGGTCGACGTCGGCCGTTCGCTGGACGGGCTGTCCCGGCGCCGCCTGATCGCCGGCGCCCTCCCCAACAGCCAGGACAACCTGGTGCGCTGGATCCGCGACCCGCAGGCCGTCGATCCGCGCACGGCGATGCCGAACATGGGCGTCAGCGAGCGCGACGCGCTGGACATCAGCGCCTGGCTGCTGAGCCAGTGATCAGGTGACGAGCGCCTGCTCCAGCCGCCTCACCCCGGCGCGGATCTGGGCCGGCGTGAAGGCCGAAAAGCCCAGCAGCATTCCCGGCGGCACCGCGCAGTCCGGGCCGGCGGCCGGGTTCACGTAGTAGGACAAGGAGCGCAGGTCGACCCCGGCGGCGGATGCGCGGGCGACGGCTTCCTGCTCGCCGAGACCATTCATGATCCCCACGCACAGATCCAGGCCGGCATCCGACGGGCCGCAGGCCAGTATCCCCCGCATGCGGCTGTCCAGGGCTTCCAGCATGGCGATGCGCCGCTCGCCGTAGGCATCGCGGGTGCGCCGGATGTGGCGCGCGAAGTGCCCTTCCTGGATGAAGTCGGCCAGCACCGCCTGCGGCACGATCGGGCTGTGGCGGTCGACCACGGCCTTGGCGCGCGCCAGCGGCGCCGCCAGCGCCGGCGGCGCCACCACATAGCCCAGGCGCAGTCCCGGGAACAGCACCTTCGACAGGGTGCCGACGTAGATCACGCAGTTCGCGCGGTCGAGGCCCTGCAGCGAAGCCAGCGGCGGGCCGGTATAGCGGTACTCGCTGTCGTAGTCGTCCTCGACGATCCAGGCGCGCTTCGCCTCGGCCCAGCGCAGCAGCTCCAGGCGCCGCGCCAGGCTCATGGTGGCGCCCAGCGGCAGCTGGTGCGAGGGCGTGGCGAAGGCCATGCGCGCATCCGGGTAGCGGGCCGCGGCGTAGGCGACGTCCATGCCTTCGGCGTCGACCGGCACCGGGCAGATCCTGGCGCCGGCCACCGCGAACGGCGCCAGCGCGCCCTGGTAGCCGGGCGACTCCAGCCAGACGCCCTCGCCCGGCGCCAGCAAGAGCTGGGCCAGCAGATACAAGGCCTGCTGCGAACCGTTGGTGATGACGATCTGCTCCGGCATGCAGCGCACTCCACGCGAGGCCTGCAGGTAGGCGCACAGCAGTTCGCGCAGCGGCGGATGGCCGGCCGCGCCGCCATAGCCCAGCGGGACTTCGCGGCGGCGCCAGTGGCGCGCCTCGAGCTTGCGCCAGACCTCGAAGGGGAACAGGTCCAGGCCAGGCATGCTCATGCGGAAGGTGCGCAGGGGCCCGTCGTGGTGGCGCACGCGCGCCATCGCCGAGGCCATCGCTTCGCCGCGCGCGGACAGCGGCCGCACCAGCGGCGGCGCGGCGTCCCGCGGCGCGCTCCGGCGTGCCGCCGCCGGCAACGAGGCGCTCACGAAGGTGCCCTTCCCCACCGCCCCTTCCAGGTAGCCCTCGGCCATCAGCTGCTCATAGGCGGCCAGCACGGTCTGGCGCGAGACTCCCAGCAAGCGGCCCAGTTCGCGGGTGGCGGGCAGCCGCACCGTGGGCTGCACCGCACCGGACAGGATCGCTTCCTTCATCTGCAGGTACAGCTGGCGGAACAGCGGCGTGGCCGCATCGCGCTCGAGCGGAATGGCGGCGAGGATGTCGTGGACGTGCATGGGTGTCTCATGGAATTGGTACGCCCATCTTCGTCCTTATTGGTTATTTCGGCAAGCCACTTGCCGTCCTAAGATGGAGGCATGAAAACATTCGACGCCAGCCTGTCCTGGGAACGCGGCGCCCAGGCCTTCACCGACCAGCGCTACAGCCGCGCGCATACCTGGACCTTCGACGGCGGCCTGTCGGTGCCTGCCTCGTCCTCGCCCTTGTCGGTGCCGCTGCCGATGTCCGATGCGGCCGCGGTCGATCCGGAAGAGGCGCTGGTGGCCGCCGCCAGCAGCTGCCACATGCTGTTCTTCCTGTCGCTGGCGGCGGCGCGCGGCCTGGTGGTCGACAGCTACCGCGACGATGCCACCGGCTTCCTCGGCAGCGACGAGCTGGGCCGGCTGGCAATGACCCGCATCGTGCTGCGCCCGCGCATCGCCTTCGCCGGCGGGCCGCCGGACGCCGCCGTGCTGGCCGCCCTGCACCACGACGCGCACGCCCGCTGCTACATCGCCAGCTCGCTGCGCGGCGAAGTCGTGGTCGAGGGAGAAGGCTGATGTACGCACCATCCCACTTCCGCGAAGAGCGCATCGAGGTCCTGCACGGCCTGGTCGAAGCGCATCCGCTGGGTGCCCTGGTGCACCTCGGCGAGGACGGCCTGGCCGCCGACCACCTCCCCTTCGAGCTGGTGCCGGCATCGGGCGAAGCGCCCTGCGGCATCCTGCGCGCCCACGTGGCGCGCGCCAACCCGCTGTGGCGCCGGGACGGCGCGCCGGTGCTGGCAATCTTCCAGGGACCGTCCGGCTACGTCTCGCCCGAACTCTACGATGCAAAGGCCATCGACGGACGCGTGGTCCCGACCTGGAACTACGCGGTCGTGCATGCGCACGGCCGGCTGCGCACCATCGACGACACCGAATGGCTGCTGGCCCACATGCGCCGCATGACCCTGCGCCAGGAGCACCGGCAAGGCCGCGGCTGGGCGGTCGACGATGCGCCGCGCGACTATATCGACAAGCTGGTGCGGGCGACGGTCGGCATCGAGATCGTCATCGACCGCCTGCAGGGCAAGTGGAAGGCGAGCCAGAACCGCGGCGAAGAGGAGCGCATGCGCATCGCCCTTGCGACCGGCATGGCGCCCTGAGATCCCAATCTTCGCTGGACATTGCGGCGGATTGCTGCGCACAATGGGGATGCACCTGGGAGGGAAGGGTTCATGTCCATACAAAGCCGCAATCATGTCCATGTCTCCGGCAAAGGCGCCGCCACCATGGTCTTCATCCACGGTTTCGGCTGCGACCAGACCATGTGGCGCCTGCTGGCCCCAAGCTACCAGGACCGCTTCCGCGTGGTCACCTACGATCTGACCGGCTGCGGCCAGTCCGAGCTTTCGGCCTACGACCGCAGCAAGTACGGCAGCCTGCACGGCCACGCCGCGGACCTGCTGGAGATCGTCGACAGCGTCACGAATGGTCCGGTGGTGATCGTCGGGCATTCGGTCGGCGCCACCATCGGCATGCTGGCCACGATCGCCGCACCGCAGCGTTTTGCCACCCAGGTCATGATCGGGCCCTCGCCCTGTTTCATCGACGACGGCGACTACGTGGGCGGCTTCAGCCGCTCCGACATCGACGAGCTGCTCGATGCCATGGACGCCAACTACCTCGGCTGGTCGCGCAGCGTGGCGCCGATGATCATGGGCGCACCCAACCAGCCGCTGCTGCGCGACGAACTCACCGAGCGCTTCTGCCACAACGATCCCGACATCGCCCGCCACTTCGGCCGCGTCACCTTCCTCGCGGACCATCGCGCCGACGTCCCGCGCTCGACGGTGCCGGCCCTGATCCTGCAATGCAGCGACGACCTGATCGCGCCGCGCGTGGTCGGCGACTGGCTGCATCGCCACCTGCCGGCCAGCACCCTGCGCGTGATCCATAACGTCGGCCATTGCCCGCACATGAGCGCGCCCACCGAGAGTTCGCGCGCGATCGACGCCTTCCTTGCGCAGGCCCTGCGCTGACGGCGTGGATGCGATCATCCCGCAGCCTGTAAACGTCATCCCGGCGCCGTAAAAACGTCATTCCCGCGCCGTAAAAACGTCGTCCCCGCGAAGGCGGGGATCCAAGTTTGTACGCGTTTCGGTAACGCAAGCAGTACTTGGATCCCCGCCTGCGCGGGGACGACGTTCACAAGCTATGGGGCAACATTCACAAGCTATGGAACGACGTTCACAAGCTATGGGACGACGTTTGTGAAGATTACTTCCCAGCAGTCGTACCCGTCTTGGCCGTATTCATCTGCTCAGCCGACTTCAAATGCTGCGCCACCACCGGCTCGGTCTTCTCGACCAGGGCTTTCACGTCCGCATCCTTGGCCTTCTTGGCGTCGGCCATCAGCTTGGCGTGGACGGTCTTGTGGTCCTGCACGCCGGCCTGCTTCATGTAGGCCTTGTCGAAGTCGGCGCCGCTCATCTTTTCCAGCTTGGCGGCCATGGCCTTGTGCTTGGCGTCCGGTTCGGTCGGCAGGGTCACGCCGCGGGCGTCGGCAAGGGTTTTCACTTCGTTCAGGTTGGCGGTGTGATCGTCGATCATCTGCTGGCCGAAGGCTTTCACTTCGCTGCTCTGGCCCTTGCTCTGGGCCAGCTTGCCGCCCGCGACCTCGGCCATGTCGGCCATCGCGATGTCCTTGAGGATCTTCTCGTCGCCTTTGCTCAACTTGGCGCCCGAGGCCGTCGCGCCGGCGGCGCCGCTGGCACCCGACGCGCTCATGCCGGTGCTGCTGGAACCCGAGGAATGCATGCCGGACGACTTCGAGGTCGCGCTGCTCGAGCTGCCCATGCTCTTGGTCGACTGCTTGGCGCGGTTTTCCATGCCGGTGCTGTTACTGTTGTCCATCGTCCCTTCCTTGGTCGTCTTGCCGGCCTGGTTGGGGTTGGTGGAGCTGGTGCCGGTCTGGGACGGGCTGGAGCCGACCGAGGTCTGGGCATGGACGCCGACTGCGCCGAACATGGCTGCCACTGCCGACACGGCCAGCAGTCCCTTCAAGGTTTTATTCTTCTGCATGTCGTTCTCCTGATCGCTTATGGTGAAGTTAGACCCGTGTTCAAATGACAACGGTGTCACCAAGTGTATCGCCGCGCTTCACCGCACAGCGCGCGTTAGCCCACAGGAAATTTGCGCTCAGCGGAAGCTCAGCGCCGCCGTCAGGTCGCCCGGCGGACGCGCGCCGCGCGACTCGAAGGCGGCATTGCGCGCGGCCAGGCCTTCCAGCAGCGGCAGGCCGTGCAGGCGGGAGATGAAGCGCAGGACCGAGGTCGTGTCGTAGAAGTTGTGGTCGACCGCGCCCTTCTTCGCGAACGGCGAGACGACGATGGCCGGAATGCGCGAACCGGGGCCCCAGCGGTCGCCGGTCGGCGGCGCCACGTGGTCCCACCATCCGCCGTTCTCGTCGAAAGTGATGACCACCACCATATTGTTCCACTGCGGCGATTTCTTCAGGTGCTCGATCACGTTGGCGACGTGGGCGTCGCCGGATTCGATGTCCGAGTAGCCGGCATGCAGGTTCAGGTTGCCCTGCGGCTTGTAGAAGGCCACGGCGGGCAGGCGGCCGGCCACCGCGTCGGCGATGAACTTGTTCGAGATCGGGCTGTCGCCCAGGCCGCCGTCACGCAGGTGTTGTTCGCGCGCGGCCGTACCCGGCGCAAACTGCTTGAAGTAATTGAAGGGCTGGTGATGGTGCTGGAAGTTCGGGCGCGAACCTTCGCCGCGGCCGTCCAGCGCCGCCTGCCAGGCACCGCCATACCAGGCCCAGCTGATGGAGCGCCGGGACAGCAGGTCGCCGATCGTGTCGTAGCTTTGCGGCGGCAGCACCGAGGGATCCATCGGGTCGGCCGCGTTCGCATCGCCGCCCGGCGCCGGACGCACCCAGCTCGGCTGGTAAGGCGGCGCCATGGTGTTGACCGCGTAGCCGTCCGGCGTGATGGCGCCATGGTTGACGAACTTCGGTTTGCCGTCCAGCGCCGACTTCGGCGAATCCGGCGCCAGCGCCAGGCGCATGCCCTGCGGGCCGTCTTCGAGCACCGCGATCTTCTTCTTCGCCGGGGTGTCGGCGGCGTTGAAGAATTCCGGCGTGCGGCCGCTGATCAGGAACTGGTGGTTCAGGTAGGAACCGCCGAAAGCCGCCATGAAGAAGTTGTCGCACAAGGTGAACTCGCGCGCGATCTGGTACAGGCCCAGGTTCTTCGAGGTTTCGCCGTAATGGCCCATCACCATCGCGCCACTGTCGCCCCAGGCGACGAAGCCGTCGTTCTTGCCGCCGTTGATCTGCATCTGGTTGTGATAGAACTGGTGGGTCAGGTCGCGCGTAACCAGCCCTTCAGGCAGCGGCTTGCCCTGCCCGTCGCTCAAGGCGAACGGCGCGTTCGGCAGGTGCTGGATATCGTCTTCCTTGATGATGTAGTCCTTGCCGCCCAGGTTCTGGCGCGCCGGCACCATGCCACCCCAGATCTTCGGCAGTTCCGGCAGCACCGAGCCGTCGCGGTCCTTCTGCGCGGTGGCGGACGCGGGCAGGCTGGCGAGGGGCTGGGCCAGGCCGGGGAAATCGGCGAACAGGTTGTTGAAGCTGCGGTTCTCGAGATAGATCACGACCACGTTCTTGACGTGTTCCTTCAGCTTGGCGTCGAGCGAGCCCTTGACCGGCTTGTGGGCCTTCGTCGCCTTCGTGGCCGCTTCGCTGGCGGCCGGCAGGGTGGTCGACAGGCCGACCGCGGCGGCGGCCTGGAAGATCTTGCGGCGCGAAGGATTGGCGGGCTGGCCGGCTTCCGGCTGCTCGTGGTCGTGATGCTTTTCTTGCACTGTTATCTCCTGGACGGGCATCGGGTCGGCCCGCGAAAACACCGATTATGGGCGTTTTTTGCCAGGTGGAAAAGATCTCAGCGGTAATACCAACTATTGAACCTTGTCGAAGGCAAGGCCCGCTTTGCATGGCGTCAATTCGTCGCACAGGAAGACCGGGAGGCCGATTGCGTCAAATGCCTGTCACATTCCAGCGCCAGAATACGCATCGCTCCCTGGGAAAAGAGCATGGCGGCCCAGCCGCCCTACCGGCGCCGGCGGTCGGGAAATATACCGGCACCAATTCAGCGACTTGCCTCAGAAACCAGCCCGCGCGCGCAGCTTGCGGCGCACATGCTTGCCGGCGCGCGGCAGGTTTTCCGCGGCGCGCTCGGCCAGCACGCCTTCGATGAAGCCTAGCAGCGCGATCTCCTGCGGCACCCGTTCGCGCAACTGGGCGACCAGCGCACGCGCGACCACGCCATCGTTCAGCAGCCCCAGCTCATCCTGCATGTCGGACAGCAGATCGTGGCGGCGCACTTCCTTCCTGCTATGGCTGAGGGCTTCGAAGAACTCGCGCGCATAGCGCTCCTTCTTGGCGGCGATGCGCACCTTGTGCAGGGTTTCCGGGTGCTTCAGGTCGATCACGCGGGCACGCTTGCGCACGCGGGCGGCGGCATGCTGCACCAGGCGCGGCGCGGCCTTGCCCACCTTCTGCTCCAGCGCATCGGCCGGCGCCTCCCCGGGACGCGACTCCGCCTGGCGCCCGCCTTGCTTCCATCCCCGGCCGGCAATCCATGCGCCCAGTCCCAGCATCAGGCCCGTATAGCGCGGGCTGCCGACCGCCGCGCGCACGCGGGCGCGATGCCGCTCCGCCTCTTCGCGCGCCGCCACCGCGACCCGCGCCAGCGCCGGCTTGTGTTCTTCCGGCAGCGGCAGGCCGGGCAGCAGCGATTCGATGAAGACGTCCCAGTTGCGGGCGTCGCCCAGCTCGCCCGCCAGCCATTCGACATCGGCGGCCAGCGGCGCCGGCAGCTGCACCATGTCCTTCACCATCGCCATCGCCGCGCGCAGGCGGCGCAGGCCGACGCGCATCTGGTGCAGGCTCTCGACCTCGCCCGCCAGCACGCCCTGCTCGTTGGCCTGCATCTGCGCCAGGCAGTTCTGCAGGATGCCGCCCAGGGCCTCGCCCATGCTGGCCTTGCGCTTGAGCGCCACCGCACTCGCCTTCACGGCGTGGGGCGTGACGCCGCCGGCCAGCGCATAGCCGCGCTCGGCCTTGCTGACGTTCTCGATCCGCACCGCCACCGCCTCGTGCACCTGGCGCGCCAGGTCGTACAGGCGTGCGGGGTCGCCATCCTTCATTTCGAGTTCCAGTTCGCGCACCGGCACCGTGCGGTCGCCGCGCTGCAGCTCGCCGGTATCGAGGGCGCACTCGACCTGCGCGCCATCGTCCAGCTCCAGCATCCAGGCGGCGCGCTTGACCTTGTTGGTGAATACCGGCTCGAGCGCCGGCTCATGCCGGCCGAGCTGCCTGGCCAGGGCCGGCACGGCCTCGCGCAGCTGGCGCGCGAACAGCTCGCGGTCCGGTTCGGCCGACGGCACCTCGGCTTCCAGCTCGACGCGCCGGTGCAGGCCGGCGACCACCGTGCCGCCGCCCTTCAGGGTCTGCACGTGGCGCGCGCCGTCGCTGCGCACCCGCAGTGCGAAACCGTGCTGCCACAGGGTGAGGTCGGCGGTGTCGAAGTAGCGGTCGACGTGTTCGCGCTCTTCCGGCTTGTTGCCGCCCCGGGGGTGCAGCAGCGAGATCTTCCTGATCTGGCTGACGCTGGCGTTATCGAGGGCCAGCTTGATTTCGCATTCCATCGTTTGTCCTCCTGACATCGATACTGTAGCGCTTTCGGTGCGTGACGGGCACACCGGTCGCCCCGCCACGATAACGGGTCCGCATGGCAGGAGGATGTCAGGCCGAGATTCCGACAGGCACTGGATGCAGGTCCAGGCGCCGGCCGGCCTTGACGATCTGGCTCGGCACGGCGTGGCCGAGCAGGTCTTCCAGCGCATGGGCGGCCACCAGGAGCCGGCCCAGGTCGACGCCGGTGTCGTAGCCCATCAGTTCCAGCGCATGCACGATCTCCTCGGTGCAGACGTTGCCGGTGGCGCCGGGCGCATAGGGGCAACCGCCGATGCCGCCCAGCGACGCGTCGAAGCGCTCGGCGCCGGCGTCGATCCCGGCCAGCACGTTCGCCAGGCCCATGCCGCGCGTGTTATGGAAGTGCAGGGTCAGCTCGAGAGCGGGCCAGCGTTCCCGCACTTTTGCGGCCAGTTCGCGCACCTGGGTCGGATAGGCCATGCCGGTGGTATCGCACAGGGTGATGCCCTGCACCTGCAACTCGTCGACGAAGCGCGCGCACCAGTCCAGCACCGCCTCCTGCGCCACCTCCCCTTCCATCGGGCAGCCGAAGCTGCAGGACAGCGAGATGTTGACGCGTACGCCGTGCGCCAGCGCCAGCGCCGCCACGTCCCGCAAGCCGGCGAAGGACTGGGCGCGCGTCATGCGCAGGTTGCTCAGGTTGTGGCTTTCGCTGGCCGACATCACCAGGTTCATCTCGTCGACGCGGGCGGCGATGGCGCGCTCGGCGCCGCGCAGGTTGGGGACCAGCGCGCTGTAGACGACGCCGGACTGGCGTGCGATGCCCTCGAACACCTCGACGGCATCGGCCAGTACGGGCACCGCTTTCGGCGACACGAAGGAACTGGCTTCCAGTTTGGCCAAGCCGGCCTTCGAGAGCATATCGGCCAGCGCGATCTTCTCCAGCGTCGGCACGAAGCGGGTTTCGGCCTGCAGGCCGTCGCGCAGGCCGACTTCCTGGATGTGGATGCGGCGGCCCTTGCCGCTCCACGCATTCGTCTTCACGTTCATGCCACCACCTTGCGTTCGCGCAGCGCCACGATCTGCTCTTCGCTGAGGCCGATCTCGCGCAATACCGCATCGGTGTCCTCGCCCAGGCGCGGCGCGGCCGAACGCACCGTGCCCGGCGTGCCCAACAGCTTGGGCACGATGCCCGGCACCTCGACCTGGTAGCCCTCGCGCGTCTGCTGGGTCAGGATCATGTCGCGCGCACGGTAATGCGGGTCTTCGGCGATGTCCTGCGCGGTATAGACCTTGCCGGCCGGGACCCTGGCCCCGTTCAGGACCTCGAGCACCTCGGCCACGCCGCGGGTCGCGGTCCAGACACCGATGGCGGCGTCGATCTCGGCCACCCGGGCGACGCGGCCGGCATTGTTCGCCAGGTCCGGCGCTTCCGCCAGGTCGGGGCGGCCGATCGCCGCCATCAGGCGCTTGAAGATACTGTCGCCGTTGCCGGCCACGAGGACGTAACCGTCGTTGCAGCGGTAGGCGTTGGACGGGGCGATGCCCGGCAAGGCGCTGCCCGCCGCCTCGCGCACCGCGCCGAAGGCGCTGTATTCGGGGATCAGGCTTTCCATCATGTTGAACACGGCTTCGTGCAGGGCCACGTCGATCACCTGGCCGCGTCCGCCGTTGACCTTGCGGTGATACAGCGCGGTCAGCACGCCGATGGTGCCGTGCAGGGCGGCCAGGGTGTCGCCGATCGAGATCCCGCAGCGCACCGGCACGCGGCCCGGTTCGCCGGTCAGGTGGCGCAGGCCGCCCATCGCCTCGCCGATCGCGCCGAAGCCCGGCAGGTCGCGGTAGGGACCGGTCTGACCATAGCCGGAAATGCGCAGCATGACCAGGCCCGGATTCAGTTCGGACAGCACATCCCAGCCCATGCCCCAGCTTTCCAGGGTGCCGGGCCGGAAGTTCTCGACCAGCACGTCGGCTTCCGCGATCAGCTTGCGCGCGATCTGCTGCCCCTCTTCGCTGCGCAGGTCGAGCGCGAGCGAGCGCTTGTTGCGCGACTGGACCTGCCACCACACCGAGGTCCCGTCCTTCATCATGCGCCAGTTGCGCAGCGGGTCGCCGGCGCCCGGCGCCTCGATCTTGATCACGTCGGCGCCGAATTCGCCCAGCGTCTTGCCGGCGAAGGGCCCGGCGATCAGTTGTCCCATCTCGATCACGCGCACGCCCTTCAGCGCCTGGTCGGAAAAATTCGCGTGGATCATGTTCGATGCCGTCATGGTCGTCCCTCTTCAATGTTCGGATTGTTCGCGCCGGCGCAGCCGCTCGGGCATGCCGAAGGCCAGGATGGCCGCGCACACCAGGCTCAGGCCGGCGATCGCATACAGCGCCGGCGTGGTGCTGCCGGTGACGTCCTTGATGCGCCCGACCATCACCGGGCTGACGATGCCGCCCAGCTGGCCCAGCGTGTTGATCAGTGCGATGCCGCCGGCCGCGCCGGCACCGCTCACCAGCTTGGGCGGCAGCGCCCAGAACGCCGGGATCGACGCTACCACGCCGGCGCCCATCACGGCCAGCGCCGCCAGCAGCAGGGCCGGCTGGTGGTCGAACAGGCCGGCGCAGCAGAAGCCGGCGGCGCCCAGCAGCACCAGGCCGATCACGAATTTGCGGCGCTCGCCGCTGGCGTCCGAGATCCGGCCGACCAGCACCATCGCGATCGCGCCGCACAGGTAGGGCACGGCGGTGAGCAGGCCGATCATGGTCGGGTTGGTGGTGCCGGCGCTGCGGATCATGTGCGGCGCCCAGAAATTCAGGCCGTAGGAACTCACCTGGATCAGGAAGTAGACCAGGCCCAGGGTCAGGAAACCGGGCGTCTTGAGCGCGCCCAGCAGCGAATGGCTGCCGATCTGGCGGTTCTGCTCGGCGATGCGCGCGGCCAGCAGGCTGCGCTCCTGGGGCGTGAGCCATTGGGCATCCTCGATCCTGTCCTTCAGCGACAGGAATACCACGGCGCCCAGCGCCACGCACGGCAGGCCGCCCACCAGGAACAGCCAGTGCCAGCCGGCCATGCCCAGCGCGCCGTCCATGTGGCCCAGCACCAGGCCGGCGGCGGGCGCGCCGACCAGGCCGGAAAAGGCCGAGGCCAGGAACAGCATCGAAGTGATGCGGCCGCGGTAGGCGGTCGGGAACCACAGCGTCAGGAAATACAGCACGCCGGGCGCGAACCCGGCTTCCATGGCGCCGATGAGGAAGCGCAGCACATAGAACTGCCACTCGGTCTGTACCAGCGCCATCAGGGCGGTGGCGATGCCCCAGGACACCATGATGCGGGCGATCCAGCGGCGCGCCCCGACCTTGTACAGCATCATATTGCTGGGCACCTCGAACAGCACGTAGCCGACCGAGAACAGGCCGGCGCCCAGGCCATAGGCGGTGTCGGACAGCGACAGGCTGTTCTGCAGCGCGAACTTGGCGAAACTGATGTTGATGCGGTCGAAGAAGGCGAAGAGATAGCAGACCATGATCAGCGGCATGATGCGCCATGCCACTTTTGCCACGATCTGCGCTTCGCTTGGAACGGCCACGGAGGCCGCGCCGGCGGGGGCGGACATAATTTTGCTCATGTTGTCTCCGGATAGGGTGTCGTCGAATGACCCGGCGCGCTCATGCTGCATGGCGCGCTTTTGGTGTTGTGGATCGATTCTGGCACTCCCGGCCCGGATGGCGGAATGACCAAGACGCGAACCCGGCTTTCGCGTTTCGCGAAAGCCGGCGCGCTCAGCGTCCGGGCGGGGGCGAAGCGGCGAGGTGCTCGACCAGCATCCGTGCATGGCGCGGCAGGGTCGCCAGGTCGCGCACGCCGATCAGGAGCTGGCGCCGCGCCCATGCGTCCTGGAGCGGGATCTGGCGCAGGTTCAGCGAGCGCACCAGCGCCCGCACGGCATCCGCCGGCAGTACCGCCACGCCCAGTCCTGCCGCCACCATCTGGCACATGGCGTCGAAGCTGCGCACCTGGATCCGCAACTTGAGGCGCTGGCCCATGGCCTCGGTCTCGGCCTGCAGGCGCTGTGCCAGCGAGGTTCCCTGCGACAGGCTGACGAAGTCGAATTCGGCGGCTTCCGCGAAATGCAGGGATCGACGCCGCGCCAGCGCATGCCCGCTTGGTGCCACCAGCACCAGCCGGTCTTCGCGGTAGGGCATCAGTTGCAGGCCGAGGGCCGGGGTACGGTCGGCAAAGATGCCGATATCGGCCCGGCCCTCCAGCACGCCGAGCACGATCTCGCCACTGTTGAGTTCCGCCAGTTCGATGCGGATCGCCGGCGTGGCGCGCGCAAAGGCGGCGATGTCGGCCGGCAGGAACTGGGTGATGGCCGAGGTATTCGCCCACAGGCGCGCCACGCCGACGATGCCGTTCGCGTGGTCGCGCAGCTCGGCCGCCAGCAGGTTGACGTCGCCGAGGATGCGCTGGGCATGGCGGGCCAGCGCCTCGCCGGCGGCGGTGATGGTGATGCCGCGCGAATGCCGCTCCAGCAGCCCCGCGCCGACCGCCGCCTCGAGGTCGGAGATGCGCTTGCTGGCCGCCCCGACCGCCAGGTTGGCCAGCTGCGCGCCCTTGCTGATGCTGCCGGAGCGCACCACGTGCATGAACAGGGAAAGCGAGACGAGATCGAGGCGGTGCAGGTTCATGCCGACATGCTACACTGAACGGATGTTCAATCGATCCTTCCACCACGGAGTGTGTTACCGCAGGCCATAGAAGCCTGCCGATTGCATTGTCACATCCACAGATTCCATGGCCACAGCGAGAACCGTCTCCTGTGGCCTTTTTCATTTCCGGAGACCCGATGACACTCAAGCTGTACGACACCTGGGAGCGGCGCCTGCGTCCATTCGCCCCCCTCGAACCCGGCCGCGCCGGCCTGTACGCCTGCGGCCCCACGGTCTACGACCATGCCCACATCGGCAACCTGCGCACCTACCTGTTCGGCGACACCTTGCGCCGCGTGCTGCGGCTGAACGGCATCGAGGTGAGGCACGTCGTCAACATCACCGACG
This sequence comes from Massilia sp. 01N417, assembly GCF_056399645.1. Taxonomy (NCBI): domain Bacteria; kingdom Pseudomonadati; phylum Pseudomonadota; class Betaproteobacteria; order Burkholderiales; family Oxalobacteraceae; genus Massilia; species Massilia sp. 01N417. Next base: position 179,636 of record NZ_JBFTRS010000003.1, read on the forward strand.
TCGGCCACCTGACCTCGGACGCCGACCTGGGCGAGGACAAGATGGAAAAGGGAAGCCGGCGCACCGGCCGCAGCGCCTGGGACATCGCCGCCTTCTACACGGATGCCTTCCAGCGCGACCTGGAGCGCCTGCGCATCCTGCCGCCGACCGTCTGGGCGCGCGCCACCGACCACATTCCCGAGCAGATCGCCTTCATCCTGGACATCGAGCGGGCCGGATTTACTTACCGGACCGCGGACGGTATCTACTTCGACACCACGCGCCTGGAACGCTATGGCCACCTGGCCCGGCTCGACATCGCCGGACTGCAGGCGGGCCACCGCGTCGATCCGGGCGAGAAGCGCTCGCCCACCGACTTCGCGCTGTGGAAGTTCAGCGGCGCCGAGCAAAGGCAGATGGAATGGGACAGCCCCTGGGGCCGCGGCTTCCCCGGCTGGCACATCGAGTGCTCGGCGATGTCGACGCGCTACCTGGGCACCCTGTTCGACATCCACATCGGCGGCGAAGACCACGTGCCGGTCCACCACTCGAACGAGATCGCCCAGCACGAGGCCTGCCACGGCCATCCGCCGGCGCGCTACTGGCTGCACGGCGCCTTTTTGCGGCTGCAGGATAGTGAAAAAATGAGCGACAAGATGTCGAAGTCGGACGGCAGCTTCATCCGCCTGGAGTCCCTGGTCGAGCGCGGCTTCGATCCCCTGGCCTATCGCTACCTTGCCCTGACCGCGCATTACCGCTCGAAGCTGGTGTTTTCGTGGACGGCGCTGGAGGCGGCGCAGACGGCGCTCGGACGCTTGCGCCTTGCTTACCATGGGCTGCCTTCGGGAGGTGTAGTGGATCCGGCTTATCGCGAGCGCATGCTGGCCGAGCTGAACGACGACCTGAATACGCCGAGGGCGCTGGCACTGGCATGGGAGGTATTGAAATCCGGGCTGCCGGGTGCGGTGCAGAAAGCGACGCTGGACTGGCTGGACGAGGTGCTCGGGTTGGGACTGGATATCTGGCGGCCCGAGACGCATGCCGTGCCGGACGCGGTGCTGGCGCTGGTCGAAGCACGCCGGCAAGCACGCCTCGACAAGCGCTGGGCCGATGCCGACGCCTTGCGGACCGCGATCGAAGACCAGGGTTTCATCGTGCGCGACACGGCCGGGGGTTCCTTCGCGGCGCCGAAAGCGGCCACTCTCCCGGTTACCGATTGATACGCCTCTTACAGACGCGTCGGCAGATCCGCGGATGTCGGATGACATACTGTATGTACGAGTGCGCACAGAACTGTCCAGCTCAGCGCGCTAGCATTCGTCATCGATAGAACGGGAGGAAAATATGAACATCGCACACCGACACATCGTCCGCATTGCCGCCGTGCTGGCCTTGGCCGCCGCGTCCACCGGCGCATTCGCCCAGAGCGCCGAATACCGCCGCGGCTACGACGACGGTTACGCAGCAGGGCAGCGCGACGCCCGCAACGGTCCGGGCGTCGCGGACGGTTCGATGCCCTGGGGACGCCTGCACATCGAGGAGGCCGAGTATGGCGTGCGCGACGCAAGCTGCAACGCGCGCCGCAGCGTACGCGACCAGGTCGAGCGCAACCGCGGCTTCGTCACCGCCAACGACCAGTTGTGCGGCGACCCGGCGCCGAACCAGCAGAAGCGCCTGCGCGTGGTCTACCGTTGCGGCGACAGCGCACCGGCACGCGCCTACGCACGCCAGGGCGAAAGGCTGCGCCTGAGCTGCCGCGGCTGAAGCCCGGCCGCTGAAGCCCCTATGCAGGCCTGCGGCGAAGCGGGCCTGCCTCGGCTTCAGGTTGATCCCAGGCGCGTAAAACCGTCGGCGCTCCAGTCTTCGCTGCCGACGCCATGATGGACAAAAAACAGGCCGTCCGGATCGACCTTCGACTTGATCGCCCGTAGTCTTGCGTAGTTTGCGCCCCAGTATTCGCGCTGCCAGTCACGGTTGAAGTAGTTGCTTTCCGAAACGTAGGACCCCGAATTCGGCGCGATCCTGCGCAGTTCGGCGGCCGCCAGGTCAATGGTGCGGGCGTTCCTGCGCGCGGCGGCCAGGTCGACGGCCGGCCGCGCGTGGCCCGGATAGGCGGGCGGCTGCTCCCCGTCGGCGATGATGACGAGCGTGAAGGCGTCAAGCACCGCCGGATTGGTCGCGGTCTGCCGGGCCGCGGCGCGTACCTCGTCCGGTGCGCCCGCCAGACCCTTGCCGATGTGCAGCCGCACCATCTGGTGGCGGCTCGCCGCGAACAGCGCCTCCGCCAGCGACTGCCGGCGTTCCGCCTGCAACAGGGCTGCGGGCAGCCATAGCGAGTCGTAGCCGTACAGGAACACGCCGACCTCGCCCTGGTCGCCCTTCCCCCAGGCGTGGTGCCGGGGGGCGCCTGCGCGCGGGTCGCGGATATAGGTCGACGCGCGCTTGTCCAGGTCCCACCAGCTGCGCGCATCCCAGGCCCAGGCGCCGGGCGAGGCCAGTTCGAAATCCTGCGGCGACGCCTTTACCCAGTCGAAGAAGGGCTGCCATGCCGCTTGCGTCTGCTCGGGGCTGAGGCCCTGGCTGACCATGTCGATGTCGAGAACGTTGTCCGGCCTGAAGTGCACGTGCTCGCCCCAGTGCGGATTGAACAAGGTCTCGCGGTAGAAGGCGACGAAGCGGGTGATCAGGCGCGCGAACGCCTCGCTCGAGCGCGCCCTCACTTCGCCCCATGCGGCGCCGAAGTGGCGCGGCAGTTCGTGGGTGCGCAAGGTGACCCGGGTGACCACGCCGAAGGTGCCGCCGCCCCCGCCCTTGAGCGCCCAGAACAGCTCGGGATCCTGGCAGGCATTGACCACCCGAACGCGTCCATCGGCGGTGACGATTTCGGCTTCGAGCAGGCCGGCCGCCGCCGTGCCGAAACCTTTCGAGAAGGCGTTGAAGCCACCGCTCTGCACCAGGCCGGCCACGCCGACGGTGGTGCAGCTGCCGCCCTGGACGTAACGGCCGCCTTCGGTCGTGACGGCGTGATACAGGTCCATCCACATTGCGCCGGCGCCCGCGCTGACGGCCGGCACGGGCTCGGCGCGGCCAGCGCAACCCTGACCGACGAAGGCTTCGTGCAGCGTGACCTGGTTCATCGCGCGGGTCCAGATCAGCAAGGAGTCGGGTGCGTTCGAGGTGCCCAGGTAGCTATGCCCGCCGCCCTTGACCACCAGGCGCAAGCGGTTCTCGCGGGCGAAATCGATGGCGGCGGCAACGTCGCCGGCATGGCGCGCCTTGACGGCGTAGGCGCTCGGCGCGGGCGACCAGGCGTCCAGCCATCCCGAGTTCTCGGTGCCGCCCGGCTGGTCGCCGAGCCAGTAGGGATTGCCGATGTTTTTATGCGCCTCGCCGCAGGCGGCGCCGTCCGGATCGGCCGCGCAACCTTGAAACAGCGCGCGAACCTTGAGCAGCTTACCGCCGACGGTCTCGTCGAGCCTGGCCCAGCTGGCGGCGCTCGGCCATGCGGCGTCCTGGGGTCGTACGCGCCGATAGAGGAATGTCGCCGGCGCGCTATCGGCCGATGCCGTCTTCGAGAACGGCAGCGTGCCGGCCGCGGCCACGGCCAGCGACGACAGAAAGTCTCTTCTTTTCAAGGATGCCTCACATTCGGACACGAATGCCGGCAAGCTTAGCGAAGCGCGTCCCCGGCGGCCAAGCAAATGTGGCGAACCGGGCGCCGCCTGGGGCGAACCGGATCCGGTTCGCCGCGAGGATACGTTCAGTCGAACTTGCTGAAATCCGGCTTGCGCTTCTCGAAGAAGGCCGTGAACGCCTCCTTCGCCTCCGCCCCCACCAGCATCGCACTGAAGCGCTCGTTCTCGGCCGCGATGGTTTCCTTGACCAGCGCCGCGCGCGAACGCTTCATCAGCGCCTTGGTGGTGCGGATCGAGGCGGCCGGCAGCTTGACCAGCTTGGCCGCCTGGCCCTGGGCGAAGGCCAGCAGCTCGCCGGCCGGCAGCACTTTCGCGACGATGCCCATCTCGAAGGCTTCCTGGGCCAGGAAGGCTTCGCCCAGCATCAGCTTTTCGGCGGCGCGGGTGTAGCCGGCCGCTTGCTGGACCAGCAGCGACGATGCGAATTCCGGGCACAGGCCCAGCTGGCTGAAGGGCATCGAGAACTTGGCGGTGTCGGCGGCATAGACCAGGTCGCAGTGCATCAACATGGTGGTGCCGATGCCGACGGCCGCGCCGCTGACGGCCGCGATCACCGGCTTGCTGCAGCCTTCCAGCGCCTGCATGAACTGGAAGACCGGGCGGGTCTCGGTCATCGCGCCTTCGCCGACGTTGTTGAGGAAGTCGTCGAGGTCGTTACCGGCGGTGAAGATCTCGGGCTTGCCGGTGATGAGGATGGCACGCACGGCGCTGTCCTGGTCGGCGTTGCGCAGGGCTTCGGCCATGGTGGTGTACATGGCGCCGGTGATGGCGTTCTTGCGCTCCGGGCGGTTGAATTCGATGGTCAGGATGCCGTTGGCGGTGATGGTCTGGATGTCCATTCAGGAGGTCTCCTTTATTGTGAAAAGGGCGCTGCAGATGTACCGACAGCGCCCTTCTTTGCATTGTAGGGTGGGCACTCCGTGCCCACCCTACCGACGATTACACGCGCTCGATGATACCCGCAGCGCCCATGCCGGCGCCGACGCACATGGTGACCATGCCGTACTTCAGGTTGTTGCGGCGCAGCGCGTGGACCACGGTGGCGGCGCGGATGGCGCCGGTCGCACCCAGCGGGTGGCCGAGGGCGATCGCGCCGCCCATCGGGTTGACCTTGCTGGTGTCCAGGTTCAGGTCGCGGATCACGGCCAGCGCCTGGGCGGCGAAGGCTTCGTTCAGTTCGATCCAGTCCAACTGGTCCTGGGTGATGCCTGCGGCAGCCAGGGCTGCGGGAATCGCGACCTTCGGGCCGATGCCCATGATCTCCGGCGGCACGCCGCGCACGGCGAAGGACGAGAACTTGGCCAGCGGGGTCAGGTTGTGCTCCTTCAGGATCTTCTCGCTGACGACGATCAGCGCGCCGGCGCCGTCCGACATCTGCGAGGAGGTCGCGGCGGTGACCGAGCCCTTGGCGGCGAACACCGGCTTCAGCTTGGCCATGCCTTCCATGCTGGCGYCGGCGCGCGGGCCTTCGTCCAGGTCGACGGTGCGGCGCTTGACGTCGATCTCGCCGGTCGCCAGGTTCGGCGTGCGGGTCACGATCTCGACCGGGGTGATCTCGTCCTTGAAGAAGCCGGCCTGCTGGGCGGCGATGGCCTTGCGGTGCGATTCCAGGCCGAAGGCGTCCTGGTCTTCGCGGCTCACCTTCCACTGGGCGGCGACCTTCTCGGCGGTCAGGCCCATGCCGTAGGCCAGGCCGACGTTCTCGTCGTCGAACACGCGCATGTTGATCGACGGGTGGTGGCCCATCATCGGCACCATCGACATCGATTCGACGCCGCCGGCGATCATGACGTCGGCTTCACCGACGCGGATGCGGTCGGCGGCCATCGCCAGGGCGGTGATGCCCGAGGCGCAGTAGCGGTTGACGGTGACGCCGCCGACGGTGTTCGGCAGGCCGGCCATGACGACGGCCTGGCGCGCCACGTTGAAGCCCTGCTCGGCTTCCGGGAAGGAGCAGCCGACGATGGCGTCGACGATCAGGGCCGGGTCCAGGTTCGGCACGGCGGCCATGGCGCCCTTGATCGCGGCGATCAGCAGGTCGTCCGGACGGGTCTTGTTGAAGAAGCCGCGCGGCGCCTTGCCGATCGGGGTGCGGGTCGCTGCGACGATGTATGCGTCTTGAAGTTGTTTGCTCATGTCAGTAGTCCTTATGGTCGGCGACCGCTTAGTTGCGTACCGGCTTACCGGTCTGCATCATGCCCATGATGCGTTCCTGGGTCTTCGGATTGTTCAGCAGCGAGATGAAGGCCTTGCGCTCCATGTCCAGCAGCCACTGCTCGGAGACGTAGCTGCCCTGGTCGATGTCGCCGCCGGTGACGATCTCGGCGATGGTGTCGCCCAGGTGGTAGTCATAGGCCGAGATGAAGCCGCCGTCGCGCATGTTGACCAGCTGGCCGCGGATGGTCGCCCAGCCGTAGCGGCCGGTGACCGGGACCGGGCGGCGCAGCGGTGCGCGGTAGCCGGCGTCGAACATCGAACGCGCGGTGACCTTCGCCACGTGCAGCAACTCGTACGGGTTGAAGACGATGACGTCGTCTTCCTTCAGGTAGCCCATGGCCTTCGCTTCCAGCGCCGATTTCGATACCTGCGCGGTGGCCGCGTTGGTGAAGCCGGTCTTCAGGAATTGCAGGATGTCGTTGCCCTTGGCTTCGTTGGCGGCGCGTACGGCCGCTTCCTTCAGGCCGCCGCCGGCCGGGACCAGGCCGACGCCGACTTCGACCAGGCCGATATAGGACTCGATCGAGGCCACGCGCTTCGACGCGTGCAGCGCCATCTCGCAGCCGCCGCCCAGGGCCAGGCCGGCCACGGCCGCCACCACCGGGATGTTCGAGTACTTCATGGCCATGAAGGTGTCCTGCAGCTCGCGCACGATCGGCTCCATCGCCTTCGCGCCGCCGGTCATGAAGGCCGGCAGGGCCGATTGCAGGTCGGCGCCGGCCGAGAAGGCACCGCCTTCGGCTGCGTCGGTATTCCAGATCACCAGGCCCTTGTAGCCCTTTTCCGCCTCTTCCAGGCCACGCTTGATGCCCTTGATGACGCCGTCGCCGATCACGTGCATCTTGGTCTTCAGCGAGATGACCAGCACTTCATCGTCCGAGTGCCACAGGCGTACCGAGTCGTCCTCGAACACGGTGGTGCCGGCGGTCTTCGGATCGACCGTGGTGCTGCCGACGACCGGCGCGCGGAACTGCTGGCGCTCGTAGACCGGCAGGTCGGACACCGGCACATAGGCGTTCTTCGAGACCGAGTAGGAACCCTCGGCGGTGTGCACGCCCTTATCAAGCACCGGTGCGCTGAACACCCAGGCCGGGAGCGGTGCGTTCGACAGGGCCTTGCCGGCCTCGATGTCTTCCTTCACCCACTGGGCAATGGTGTTCCAGCCGGCGGCCTGCCAGGTCTCGAACGGGCCGACGCTCCAGCCGAAGCCCCAGCGCATCGCGAAGTCGATGTCGCGTGCGTTGTCGGCAATCGACTCCAGGTGGAAGGCGATGTAATGGAAGGCGTCGCGGAAGATCGCCCACAGGAACTGCGCCTGCGGGTTGGTCGATTCGCGCATCGCCTTGAATTTCTTGACCGGATCCTTCTCTTTCAGGATGCGCGCGACGATGTCGGCCGCCTTGGCGCCGCCCGGCACGTATTCGCCGGTGGCGAAGTCCAGGCGCATGATGTCCTTGCCGACCTTCTTGTAGAAGCCGGCGCCGGCCTTCTGGCCCAGCGCGCCCTTCTCGATCAGCTTGGACAGTACGGCCGGGGTCTGGTAGACGCTGAAGAAAGGATCGTCCTTCAGGTTGTCCTGCATGGTCTTGATCACGTGGCCCATGGTGTCCAGGCCGACCACGTCCGCGGTGCGGAAGGTGCCCGACTTGGCGCGTCCCAGCTTGGCGCCGGTCAGGTCGTCGACCACGTCCACCGACAGGCCGAACTTCTCGGCTTCATGGATGGTGGCCAGCATGCCGAAGATGCCGACGCGGTTGGCGATGAAGTTCGGGGTGTCCTTGGCGCGCACCACGCCCTTGCCCAGGGTCGAGGTCAGGAAGGTCTCGAGCTGGTCGAGGATTGCCAGGCGGGTAGCCGCGGTCGGAATCAGCTCGACCAGGTGCATGTAGCGCGGCGGGTTGAAGAAGTGGACGCCGCAAAAGCGCGCCTTCAGGTTGTCGTCGAAGCCGTCGGCCAGCTTCTCGATCGACAGGCCCGAGGTGTTCGAGGCGAAGATGGCGTTGGCGCCGATGTGCGGCGCGACCTTCTTATACAGGTCGTGCTTCCAGTCCATGCGCTCGGCGATGGCTTCGATGATCAGGTCGCAGCCGGCCAGCACGTCGAGGTTGTCCTCGTAGTTGGCGACTTCGATCAGGCTTGCATCTTCCTTGTTGCCCAGCGGGGCCGGCGACAGCTTCTTGAGGTTCTCGATGGCCTTCAGGACGATGCCGTTCTTGTTGCCCTCTTTGGCAGGCAGGTCGAACAGCACGACCGGGACCTTGGCGTTGACGCAGTGCGCGGCAATCTGCGCGCCCATCACGCCGGCGCCCAGCACGGCGACTTTCTTGACGATGAAGTTGGACATGTAATGTATTCCTTGTTTGATCGTCGTTCCCGCGAAGGCGGGAACCCAAGTTCGTCGATCTGCCGAAAACTTGGGTCCCCGCCTGCGCGGGGACGACGGTTAGTCAACGTGATGGTGCTTGTTTAGAACAGGTCTGCATCCAGCGCCAGCAGGTTCGCCGAACCCGAACGCGCCTGACGGATCAGCATCGCGGTCTCCGGGTACAGGCGGCCGAAGTAGAAGCGTGCCGTTGCCAGCTTGGCTTCGTAGAACTTGTCGCCGGAATCCTTCTTCTCCAGTGCGATCTTCGCCATCTGCGCGAAGAAGTAGCTGAACACCAGGTGGCCGACCACGCGCAGGTAAGGCACGGCGGCGGCGCCGACTTCGTCCTGGTTCTGGAAGGCCTTCATGCCGATTTCCATGGTCAGCTTGGTGACCTTCTCGCCCAGTTCGCCCAGCGGGGTGACGAATTCGCTCAGCGACTCGTCCAGGCCGTTGTCTTCCACGAAGGCCTTGATCTTCTCGCCGAAGGCGCGCAGCTTGGCGCCGTTGTCCATCAGGATCTTACGGCCCAGCAGGTCCAGCGACTGGATGGTGTTGGTGCCTTCGTAGATCATGTTGATGCGGGCGTCGCGCACGTACTGCTCCATGCCCCACTCGCTGATGTAGCCGTGGCCGCCGTACACCTGCATCGCTTCCGAGGTGGCGATCCAGCCGTTGTCGGTGATGAAGGCCTTGACGATCGGGGTCAGCAGCGCGACTTCGCCGGCGGCTTCCTTGCGCACTTCTTCGTCCGGGTGGTTCAGTTCGCGGTCGATCTGCAGCGCCACGTAGGAGGTCAGCGCGCGCGCGCCTTCGGCATAGGCCTTGGCGGTCAGCAGCATGCGGCGCACGTCCGGGTGCACGATGATCGGGTCGGCCGGCTTGTCCGGTGCCTTCGGGCCCGACAGCGAACGCATCTGGATGCGGTCTTTCGCATACACCAGCGCGTTCTGGTAGGCGACTTCGGTCAGGCCCAGCGACTGCATGCCGACGCCCAGGCGGGCGGCGTTCATGAACACGAACATCGCGTTCAGGCCCTTGTGCGGCTGGCCGATCAGGGTGCCGACCGCGCCGTCCAGGTTCATCTGGCAGGTGGCGTTGCCGTGGATGCCCATCTTTTCTTCGATGGCGCCGCAGAAGATCGGGTTGCGTTCGCCCGGCTGGCCGTCGGCGTTCGGCAGGAACTTCGGCACCAGGAACAGCGAGATGCCCTTGCTGCCTTCCGGTGCGTCCGGCAGGCGCGCCAGCACCAGGTGGACGATGTTTTCCGACATGTCGTGCTCGCCGGCCGAGATGAAGATCTTCGAGCCGGTGATCTTGTAGGTGCCGTCGGCTTGCGGCTCGGCCTTCGAGCGCAGCAGGCCCAGGTCGGTGCCGCAGTGGGCTTCGGTCAGGCACATGGTGCCGGTCCACTCGCCCGAGGCCAGCTTCGGCAGGTAGAACTTCTTCTGGTCTTCGGTGCCGTGCTCCTTCAGGCACTCGTAAGCGCCGTGCGACAGGCCGGGGTACATCGACCAGGCCTGGTTCGACGAGTTCAGCATCTCGTAGAAGGAGTTGTTCAGCGCCACCGGCAGGCCCTGGCCGCCGTATTCCGGATCGCAGGCCAGCGCGGCCCAGCCGCCTTCCACGTACTGCTTGTAGGCTTCCTTGAAGCCCTTCGGCGTGGTGACGGTCTTGGTCGCGGCGTCGTAGTGGCAGCCTTCGCGGTCGCCGGAGTGGTTCAGGGGGAACAGCACTTCCTGCGTGAACTTCGCGCCTTCTTCGAGCACCTGGTTGATGATGTCGGCGTCGATCTCCTGGTACGCCGGCAGGCTCTTGAACTCTTCGGTGACGTTCAGGAATTCATGCAGAACGAACTGCATATCCCGGATTGGCGCGACGTACTGACCCATGTTGTTCTCCTGACGAAGGTAATGATTGTGTGTGGTGATTACTTTGCGGGATTGCGGTAATTCTCGATCAGGCGCGCAAAACCGCGGTGTGCGCGGTCGGGGGCGCCGGGAATGCGCAGGAAGCGGGCATCGTGGTGCACCGCCAGCACCAGGCCGTACATCTCGTACACCAGCTGCTGGGGATCGGTGTCGGCTTTCAGGTCGCCGCAGTCGACGGCCTGCTGGGCGCAGCGCACCAGGGCGTTCTGCCAGATCTGCACCATGCCGACCAGCTCGTCGCGGATCGGTCCCGGACGGTCGTCGTACTCGACGGCGCCGCTGATGTAGATGCAGCCCGACGCGATCTCGACGGAGACGCGCTTGAGCCAGTGCTTGAACATCGCCTCCAGGCGCGGCAAGCCACGCGGCTCCTTCACGCTGGGGAAGAAGATTTCCTGTTCGAAGCGGCGGTGGTAAAGTTTCAGCACTTCGATCTGCAGGTCTTCCCGCGAACCGAAGTGGGCGAACACGCCCGATTTGCTCATGTTCATGCGATCGGCCAGCAGGCCGATCGTGAGGCCCTCGAGGCCGTCGCGGCTGGCGAGTTCGAGCGCAACGTCGAGAATCGCTGCACGCGTCATCTCGCCCTTGCGCATGACCATGGATTTGGCTGAAGTATTGATACGATGCTCCCAGTGGATCGAGAAAAATCCGAACGCTCGTACTATTATCTACCAGCCTGGAAATGTCAAACGGGAAGTTTAGAGGCGCGGTTCTAGTAGGGTGGGCACACCGTGCCCACGCGTAACGCTAGAACAGCCAACTACCCCGCCGGCCTCGCGTGGGCACGGTATGCCCACGCCGGCCGCGCCCACCCTACGAATCCCCAGCCCGTTCGATGGCGCGGCGGTCGCGCTTGGTCGGCCTGCCCTTGATCGTGCTGCCGGGTTCCGGGAACAGGCGGCGAGCTTCCTGGTCGTTCGCGCGCTTCTGGATGCTGACTTCCGTTTCGCGGTAGAGCGCCTGCGCCACCGGGGCCGGGCCGCGGGTGCCGGACAGGCCCTGCACGATGACTTCCCAGCGGGTCGACCCGTTGTCGATGAGGAGCTTGTCGCCCACCTTCACGGCGCGCGCCGGCTTGACGTTCTCGGCGTTGATCTTGATCCGTCCCCGGTCGACCGCTTCCGCCGCCAGCGAGCGCGTCTTGAAGAAGCGCGCCGCCCACAGCCATTTGTCGATCCGTACGTTCTCGTTTTCGCTCATAAATCTCGGTGTGTCTGTTCAGGCATAGCCGATCGTAAAGATCCGCATCGTCAGTTTATACAAAAGATAGGCCATTTCGTGGCCGGTGCGGCGCACCCAACCAAGTTGCCTCAAATCATCGAGCCCGACCGGCACACCTTCGGCGATGCCACGCTCGATCTGCTTCGCCATGCTGGAGGCGAAGGCGGCGTCGCGCACCACCACATTGGCTTCCTGGTTCACGAACAGCGACAGGGCATCGCAATTGCTGGACCCTACCGTGGCCCAGTCGTGATCGACCACCGCCACCTTGGCATGCAGCTGGGTCCGGCGGTACTCGACGATGCGCACGCCGGCCGCCAGCAGCTGCGGATAGAAGGAACCCGCCACCGCGTCCTGCATGCGGAATTCGCCGACGCCGATCAGGAGGCAGACGTCGACGCCGCGCCGCGCCGCCTGCGCCAGCGCCTGGCGGAACTTGAGCCCCGGCGCAAAGTACGGCGTGGCCATCAGCACGCGCTTGCGGGCGCGGCCGATCGCCTGCAGGTAGGCGCGCTGGATGGTGCGGCGGTTGCGCAGGTTGTCGCGCACCACGAAGCCGGCGCGCATCGGATGCTCGCCCAGCCCCGGCGCCTGCTTGCGGGTTTCCTTGAACAGGTGGTAGCGGTGCTTGATGTTCAGGTGGCCGGCGCGGGTCCACTGGGCCTGGGATTCGCGGTGGATGCGCTCCACCAGCGGGCCGCGCACGCGCACCGCGAAATCCCAGCGCGGCGCCGGCAGCGGCTCGTAGGGCGCGTAGTCGCACAGCGAATCGTCATTGGTGTTGATGCCGCCCACGAACGCCGTCTGGCCGTCGATCACCGCGATCTTGCGGTGGCTGCGCGCCACGCCGCGCCGGAACCAGGGGTTGAACATGCGGTAGTGCACGCAATGTTTGGCGAACTCCTCGCCGAGCCGGCAGGCGACCCGGCGCCCGGTCCCGAACCAGTCGACCAGCACCCTCACCTTGACGTCGCGCTTCGCGGCGCGGATCAGGGCATCGGTGACGGCGCGCGCGGTCTCGTCCTCGGCGTAGATATAGGTCTCGTAGAGGACCTCGTGCTTCGCGGAATCAATCGCGGCCAGTAATTCCCTAAAATAGTTGCCGCCGCTTTCCAACAGTTTGACGTCGTTGTTGCCGACGTAGGACACCGTTCGCATGGGCGGACTAAGCCAGGCTCAGGTTGGCAACGATGGGCGCGTGGTCCGACAGGCGCGCCCATTGCGGCCCGTGCAGGACTTCCGCCTGCTCGACCTTGAAGCCGCGGACATAGATGCGGTCGAGACGGAACCAGGGCAAGGCCGCCGGGAAGGTCCGCGCCGGCACCAGGCTGCGCTCGCGTTCACGGACCTTGCGCACCAGTTCGCCGAGCCGCGAGGAGCGCCGCTCCAGTTCGTCGAACACCTCGACCACGCCCAGCTTCAGGCGCAGGCAATCGCTCAGGGTATTGCGCCAGTCGTTGAAGTCACCGGCGATGATGACCGGTTCACCGTTCGGCGCCGACTCGTTGACGGCATTGATCAGGGCATCGGTCTGGCGCCGGCGGCTGCCTTCGAACAGGCCCAGGTGGACGACATAGCAGTGCACCTTGCCGTCCGGCGTGTCCAGCACGCAATGCAGGATGCCGCGCTGCTCGTAGGCGTGATCGGAAACGTCGTGGTTATGCTGGTTGGCGATCGGGAAGCAGGACAGCAGCGCATTGCCGTGGTGGCCGTGATCGTAGACCGCGTTCATGCCATAGGCGGCATGCAGGGATTCGCCGGCGAAGAACTCGTGCTGGGCGGTATCCGGCCAGTGGTGGTGAGGGCTGCGTACCTTTTCGCCATAGCGCGCCTGGTAGCGGTCGTGCCGGCCCTGCACTTCCTGCAGGAACACGACATCCGCACCAAAGGTAGCGATGGCTTTTTTCAGCGCCAGTACGCGCGGCGTACTGCGGAAGGACGAAACGCCTTTGTGGATGTTGTAGGTCGCAACACGAATTTTCATGGGAACATTTTAACCCCATCATTCCGTGTTCTTCTGGACAGAGCGCCAATCGTGCGGCGCATCAGATTCGGCAGTGGATGCCTGGGTGGGACGCCATTCCCGGAGCGCGCCGGGAATGGCAAAATGGATCAGATGCTCATTGCCGGCAAGAAGTGCTCAGCCGGTGCATTATTGTTTGATTCGCCGTTTTCACGGCGGATCGGATTGGTGCGCAGCGGGCCGGTCAAGAGCAGACCATTCAGTAATTCGATGCACAGATAATCTTCGTCGACGCTGACATCTTTTACTTTCTGCTCGTGCTTGCGTTCGCTCATAATTCCTCCCAGTATCCTTGTTGGACTTGCAAAACGAAAACTCGCCAATGGCGGTTTATTGACCTTAGTCAAATCATTTCACCCTGTCAAACAAACTAATCTATTGTGTTATCTCATCTGTTCCAAATTAAATTTCGTAAACCCTATGGAACTGTAGGTTACAGCTGACAGACTCGTAGGAGTTTTCCTCATCCATTTTTTTATGTATGTATGTGGCTGTGACATACATCCAACAGCCAAGCATCTGTTTCTAAAGAGAATTATTTCAGAAAAGGAATGAAAGATGCGGGCGCAAATCAGGGCTCCAACGCCGTGACGACGCGGTTGCGCCCCTCCCGCTTGGCCTGGTACAGCGCCCGGTCGGCGGCCCGGAACAGGGCCTCGGCGTCGGGTCCGTGGATCGGGTATTCGGCCACGCCGAAAGATGCGGTGATGGCTTCCGGCCCGCCGCCATCGGCCATCGGCGGGGCGCCGGCGATATCGGCGCGCAACGCTTCGGCGCGCCGGGCCGCATCCGGCTGCGCGCAGTCCGGCATCAGGATCACCAGCTCCTCGCCGCCGTAGCGACAGGCGACGTCGCAGTCGCGGATCGACTGCCGCACCAGCTGGGCGATCGCGCGCAGGACGGCGTCGCCGGTGGCGTGGCCGAAGCCGTCGTTGACGCTTTTAAAATGGTCGACGTCGAGGACCACCAGCGACAGCGGCGCCGCCATGCGCCGCGAGCGCGCCAGTTCGCGCTTGAGGGTCTCGTCGAAGTAGCGGCGGTTGAACAGGCCGGTCAGCGAATCCAGCACCGACTGGCGGCGCAGCGATTCGCGCAGCCTGGTGTTGCCGAGCGCCAGCGCGAGTTGCTCGGCGACCGTGAGCGCCAGCCGCGCCTGCTCTTCGCGTGCACGCGGTTCCGGCGCGATGCCCTCCAGGTGGATCATGCCGACCAGCTCGTCGTGCGTGACCAGCGGGACGCACAGGCGCATCCCGCCGGCGCCGTCGCGGTGGCGGTAGTGCGCGCAGGGCGGCCCGTCGTAGCCGGAGGTCTTGTAGCGCGCGCCGTGATGCAGGGCCCAGCAATCCTCCGTCATCAGTTCCGCGGGCTGCACCGAGGCCTCGCCCCAGCGTGCCAGCTGGCGCAGGGGACCGTCGCCCACACCCAGCGCAAAGAAGGTGCCGCCGGCTTCGGGCAGCAGGCTGGCGAAGCCGCGCGCCACCACCGGCCCGGCGTCCAGGGTGGACGGCAGCGTCTCGATCGCGCGCAGCATCTCGGCGACGATCCGGAGCTCGCGGTTCTCGCGGGTGCGCAGCTCGACCCCGGAAGCCAGCTGGGCCGCCTTCCATTCCAGCTGGCGGGCGGTCTCCTGGCGCTCGCGCAGCATGCGCGCCAGCACCAGCAGCAGCGCGCCGAACACGCAGATGTTGATGAGGGTCGCGCCCAGGCTGACGACGAAGGAGCGGCGGGAAGTGGCCAGCATCTCGCTGCGCATTTCCTCGCGCCGCGCCTCGGCGCGCACCCGGCGCTCCCCGACCAGGCGGCTCAGCTCGTCCATATAAGCCTTGCCGTGCATCGCCTCGACCGCCCGCCGGGTCTTCTGTCCATCGTCGGTGCGCCGCAGGGCGATGATGTCGTCGAGGTCGGCCAGCTCGAGTCCCGCAAGGCGGGCGATGCGTCCGATCTCGGCACGCTCGGCATCGCTGCGCGCCTGCTCCACGGCTTCGCGCAGCGCGGCGGGCAGGATCTGGCCGGCCTGGCGGTAGGGTTCGAGGAAGGCCTCGTTGCCGGTGATGACGAAGCCGCGCTGGGCGCTCTCGGCATCGCGCAAGCCGTCCAGCACGCGCTCCAGGCGCTGTTGCTGGTCCAGTTCCGCGCGCAGCTCGCGCACCAGCGCCGTGGCCGAGCGGTCCAGCCGGAACGGCAGCACCGCCACCAGCACCATCACGAGGAACACGGCCAGCGTGGCAAACTTGATGTTCTTGTCACTGGGCATGCGGCAGGGTCGGGAAAACGCCTCGTTGAAGTGCCCGCCAACATAGCATAGATTTTGAACAGCACGATTGCGCTCGCCATCTTTATGCGGTGCGCATAAACATGGGCTCCGCCGCAAGCGGCGGGATCAGGCGGAGAAATGCCGCGGCAGCTGCAGGATCGCCTCCGCGTTCGAACTCGAGAAGCAGCGGTCGGCCGCCTCCAGCAGCGGCAGCCAGGCAAATTGCAGATGCTCGCGCGGTGCCAGGACGATCGGGATGTCGCGCGGTACGCAGACGGAGAAGACGTGCTCGGTGTTGTGCGTTATGCCGGGCGCATAACGGTGGCGCCAGGTCTGGTAGATCTCGTAGACGTTGGACAGGTGCCAGTCCTGCAGTTTGATCCGTTCGCCATCGGCGACGATGCCGGTTTCCTCGAACAGCTCGCGGGTGGCGGTTTCCAGGAGGGGTTCGTCGACGCGGTCGAGGGAACCGGTGACGGATTGCCAGAAGCCGGGCCGGTCGGCGCGTTCGATCAGCAGGACCTCGAGGTCGGCGGTGTGGATGACGACGAGGACGGATTCGGGGATTTTGTGGGGCATGAGCGCTATTGTAGCGTTACCCTTGATCGTCGTTCCCGTGAAAACGGGAACCCATGCCGAGCTGGCATTTCATACTCGGCATGGATTCCCGTTTTCGCGGGAAGTCATGCCGGGCAAGGCCCGGCATGACGTGCCAGTGGTGCTTACGCGACCTTCGGCTGCTCGTTACGCAGACGGATATGCAGCTCCTTCAGCTGCTTCTCGTCCACTTCCGACGGCGCGTTGGTCAGCAGGTCTTGCGCACGCTGGGTCTTCGGGAAGGCGATCACGTCGCGGATCGACTCGGAGCCGGTCATCAGCGTGATCAGGCGATCCAGGCCGAAGGCCAGGCCGCCGTGCGGCGGGGCGCCGTACTGCAGGGCGTCCAGCAGGAAGCCGAACTTCAGCTGGGCTTCTTCGGCGTCGATCTTCAGGGCGCGGAACACCTTGCTCTGGACTTCTTCGCGGTGGATACGGATCGAGCCGCCGCCCAGTTCCCAGCCGTTCAGGACCATGTCGTAGGCCTTGGCGACGCAGGCGCCCGGGTTGGTCTCGAGCATGTCTTCGTGACCATCCTTCGGTGCGGTGAACGGGTGGTGGGTCGCGTTCCAGCGGTCGCCTTCCTCGTCGTACTCGAACATCGGGAAGTCGATCACCCACAGCGGTGCCCAGACGTCGTCGAACAGGCCGGCCTTCTTGCCGAATTCCGAGTGGCCGATCTTCACGCGCAGCGCGCCGATGGCGTCGTTGACGACCTTGGCCTTGTCCGCACCGAAGAAGATCAGGTCGCCGTCTTCGGCGCCGGTCAGTTCCAGGATCTTGGCCAGGACGTCGTCGGAGATGTTCTTCACGATCGGCGACTGCAGGCCGTCACGGCCCTTGGCCTTCTCGTTGACCTTGATGTAGGCCAGGCCCTTGGCGCCGTAGATGGCGACGAACTGGGTGTACGCGTCGATTTCCGAACGCGGCATCGAACCGCCCTGCGGCACGCGCAGGCCGACCACGCGGCCGTTCGGCATGTTGGCGGCGCTGTTGAAGACCTTGAACTCGACCGACTTCATCAGTTCGGTCAGTTCGGTGAACTGCAGCTTGACGCGCATGTCCGGCTTGTCCGAGCCGTAGGAGCCCATGGCGGTGGCGAAGTCCATCACCGGGAACGGGTTCGGCAGGTCGATGCCGGCGGCGTTCTTGAAGACGACGCGCATCATGTCTTCGAACAGGTCACGGATTTCCTGCTCGGTCAGGAAGGAGGTTTCGCAGTCGATCTGGGTGAATTCCGGCTGGCGGTCGGCGCGCAGGTCTTCGTCGCGGAAGCACTTGGTGATCTGGTAGTAACGGTCGAAGTTGGCGACCATCAGCAGCTGCTTGAACAGCTGCGGCGACTGCGGCAGCGCGAAGAAGTTGCCCGGGTTGACGCGCGACGGCACCAGGTAGTCGCGGGCGCCTTCCGGGGTCGACTTGGTCAGCATCGGGGTTTCGATGTCGATGAAGCCCAGGTTGTCCAGGTACTTGCGCACTTCCATCGAGACCTTGTAGCGCAGGCGCAGGTTGTGCTGCATCTGCTGGCGGCGCAGGTCGAGCACGCGGTGCGTCAGGCGGGTGGTTTCCGACAGGTTGTCGTCGTCCAGCTGGAACGGCACCGGCACCGAGGCGTTCAGCACTTCCAGGCCGGTGGTGTTGATCTCGATCTTGCCCGACTTCAGGTTGGCGTTGGCGGTGCCCTCCAGGCGGTTCACGACGGTGCCGGTGACGCGCAGGCAGTACTCGTTGCGCACGTGCTCGGCGGCCTTGAAGACGTCGGCATTGTCGGGGTGGCAGACGACCTGCACCAGGCCTTCACGGTCGCGCAGGTCGATGAAGATGACCCCGCCGTGGTCGCGGCGGCGGTGCACCCAGCCGCACAGGCTGACGGTTTGGCCCAGCAGCTCTTCGGTCACGAGGCCGCAGTAGTTGGTACGCATGGAGGACATAGTTTTTCGATCCAGGTTGGTTATTCGGTGCCTGCTGCCAGGCGTTTGATTTCTTGAGAATCCTTGACGGCGGTGTCGGCATCGCCGGCAGCGGCCGGCGCCACGACGCCCATCGACACGATGTACTTCAGGGCGGCATCGACCGTCATGTCCAGTTCGACCACCCGGCTGCGTTCCATCATCAGGAAGAAGCCCGAGGTCGGGTTCGGGGTGGTCGGGACGTACACGCTCACATAGTCGCCCACCAGGTAATTCTTGACGTCGCCGCCCGGCACGCCGGTCAGGAAGGCGATGGTGTACGAATTCTCGTGCGGGTACGGGATCAGCACGGCCTTGCGGAAGGCGTTGCCCGAGGACGAGAACAGGGTGTCGGACACCTGCTTGACGCTGCCGTAGATCGAGTTCACGACCGGGATGCGGTTCAGCAGGCGTTCCCACAGGCGCACGAACCACTTGCCGACCAGGTTATTGGTCAGCACGCCGGTCAGGAATACGATCGCCAGCGTGATGATCGCGCCCAGGCCCGGGATATAGGTGCGCGGCTGCCACTCGCTCGGCACCAGCACCAGCGACTGGTCCAGCGTGCTGATCACGAAATTGAGCACCCAGGCGGTAATCGCCAGGGGAACCAGGACCAGCGCGCCGGTGATGAAATATTTACGCATCGGAACTCGTCGACGCGGGCGCGGCGCTGGCGGTGCTGCTGCTCTCGCTGCTGGTGGTGGAACCGGAACCGGCGCTGGCGCCGCCGTCGGCACTGCCGGTCGAGGGCGCCGCACCGGTCGCCGGCGCGCTGCCACCGCGGAAGTCGGTCACATACCAACCGGTTCCCTTGAGCTGGAAACCGGCAGCGGTGACTTGCTTCTTGAACGATGACTTGCCACACGACGGGCAGACGGTCAGCACCGGATCCGAAATCTTTTGCAGTACATCCTTGGCAAAACCGCATTCATCGCAGCGGTAGGCGTAAATCGGCATCTGAATACTCCGCAAAAATCATCAAAACCCTGAATTATAAAGCTTTTGCGGAAGGTTTTGCCCGTTGGCGCCACCCCCGGGCCGAATGAATGCCCTTGCAACTTGCTGCTATCTGGCAACAGTGTTGTTTTTATTCCGCACAACAGATGCGTTACGTTTGCCGAACATCAACTTACCTGTTTAAATAGCACTCCTTAGTTGCTAAGAAACAGAAGTTTGCGCGACTGGCTCTGCCGTCGCCACCAAGCCATAAAAGAACGACTTCAAATCAGGGCCCCAAGCGGGCCCTTTTCTTTTCCTGAGCTAATGACGCGCTTCTCACCTCCCCGCCCCGGCCGCCGTCCCAAGATCGAGGGTGGCAAGGAAACCGCTCCCGTCATCCTCGATGCCGCCGAAAAGCTGTTCTCGGTGCATGGCTTCCATGGCGTCACGGTGCGCGCCGTCGCCGTCGAATGCGGGGTCGACTCGGCCCTGGTCCATTACTACTTCGGCACCAAGCAGGAATTGTTCGACGCCGTGTTCGCGCGCCGCGCCGGCCCGATCAACCAGGACCGCATGGAGGCGATGGCCCGCTATGAGGAAGCGCACGGCGACAGCATGACGGTCGAAGGCGTCGCCTCGGCCTTCCTGATGCCCCTGCTCGACCGGGCGCGCCACGACGATCCGGGCTGGAAGAATTATTTCGCCCTGCTCGCCCTGGTCAACAGTTCGCGCGGCTGGGGCGCGGACACCATGACCAGCCACTTCGACCCGGTGGTGCGGCGCTTCATCGTCCTGCTGCAGCGGGTGCTGCCGCAAGCCGGCATCGACGACCTGTTCTACAGCTACCAGTTCCTCACCGGCGCCCTGACCCTGACCCTGAGCGCCACCGGCCGCCTGGACCAGCTATCCGAAGGCCACGCCTCCTCGTCCGACATGGATGCGATCGCGCCGCGCATGATCGCGTATTGCGCGGCCGGCTTCCGCGCCGTGTGCAAGGGCTAAGTAGTCAGACGCCAGACGCTCAGCGCCTGCGCCACACCAGCCAGCGCTCCTTGCCGGCGAACACGGGAATCGAATCCGGCACGGCCTGGTCCACCACGCAGTCGAAATGCGGCGTCAACAGCGCGTCCAGCTGCGCGCGGGCGATGCCGAAGGGCGGGCCCTTGGGCGCATCGCCGAAGAAGAAGTAACCGGCCAGCAGGCCGCCGGGCGGCAGCAGCGCCGCCCAGCGCTTGGCGACGTCCGGCCAGCGCGCCCGCGGCAGCGCACACAGGAAGGCCTGTTCATAGACCAGGTCGAGCGGACGCGGCGGAACATAGTCGAAAAAATCGGCCTGCACGATGTGGCCGGCCCACTGCCCCGCCAGGCTTTTGGCGCGGGCGACGGCGGCGGCCGAGAAGTCGATCGCGGTGGCGTCCCAGCCCGCTTCCAGCATCAGCGCCAGTTCGTAGCCGGAACCGCAGCCCGGCGCCAGTGCGGACATGGGCTTGTTCGCCTGCGCCACGAAGGCGCGCAGTTCGGCCGGCGCGCCGCCGCGGTCCCAGGGCGTGAACTGCTTGTCGAAGCGCTCGTCCCAGAATGCGGGCGCGAGCGGGTCGCGGCTGGAAAAGTCCGGCATGGCCTCAGGGATGAACGAAATGCACGGCGGCCAGGCCGATCACCGCGATGCTGGTGACGCAGGCCAGCGCGGCCAGCAGGCGGTTGGTGCGGCGCTGGTTCTCCACCAGCTTGTACATCAGGTCGCCCATGTCGAGGTCGCTGTGCGCGCGCTTGTGCAGCACCTGGTGCATCAGGCGCGGGAACTGCGGCAGCAGCTTGGCGTACTGCGGCGCCTCGACGCGCAGGCGCTCGAGCATGCCGCGCCAGCCGACCTGCTCGGCCATCCAGCGCTCCAGGTAGGGTTTCGCCGTCTTCCACAGGTCGAGCTCCGGATCCAGCTGGCGCCCCAGGCCTTCGATGTTCAGCATGGTCTTCTGCAGCAGCACCAGCTGCGGCTGCACCTCGACGTTGAAGCGGCGCGAGGTCTGGAACAGGCGCAGCAGCACCTGGCCGAAGGAGATGTCCTTCAGCGGGCGGTCGAAGATCGGCTCGCAGGTGGCGCGCACCGCGGCTTCCAGTTCGTCGACGCGGGTGTCGCGCGGCGCCCAGCCGGATTCGATGTGGGCCTCGGCCACGCGCTTGTAGTCGCGGCGGAAGAAGGCCAGGAAGTTCTGCGACAGGTAATCCTTGTCGAAGTCGTTCAGGGTGCCGACGATGCCGAAGTCGAGCGCGATGTAGCGCCCGAAGGTCGCCTCTTCCACCGACACCAGGATGTTCCCGGGGTGCATATCGGCGTGGAAGAAACCGTCGCGGAAGACCTGGGTGAAGAAGATCTCGACGCCGTCGCGCGACAGCTTTTTCAGGTCGACGCCGGCGGCGATCAGGCGGTCGGTCTGCGAGATCGGGATGCCGTTCATGCGCTCCATCACGATCACGCTGCTGGAGCAGTAATCCCAGTACATCTCCGGGACCATCAGCAGGGTCGAGTTGGCGAAGTTGCGGCGCAGCTGGCTGGCCTGGGCGGCTTCGCGCATCAGGTCGAGCTCGTCGTGCAGGTACTTGTCGAATTCGGCGACCACTTCGCGCGGCTTCAGGCGCCGGCTGTCCGGCCACACCTTCTCGATCAGGCCGGCCGCCATCTGCATCAGGGCCAGGTCTTCGTCGATGGTCGACTTCATTCCCGGCCGCAGCACCTTCACCGCCACTTCCTTGCCGTCCTTGAGGGTGGCGAAGTGGACCTGGGCGATCGAGGCCGAGGCCACCGGGGTGCGCTCGAAGGTGGCGAACAGCTCGCTCGGGGGGGCGCCGAGCGAGCGCGTGATCTGGGCGATGGCGAGGTCGGAATCGAAAGGCGGCACGCGGTCCTGCAGCAGCGACAGCTCGGCCACGATATCCGGCGGCATCAGGTCGGGGCGGGTCGACAGCACCTGGCCGAACTTCACGAAGATCGGGCCCAGCTCTTCCAGCGCCAGGCGCAGGCGGATCGCGCGGGGCGAGGTGATCCGGCGCCAGAAGAACACCGAGTTGATGAAGCGGGCGGTACGCGGCACGTCCAGGCCGGACATCGCAATTTCGTCGAGACCGTATCTTGTGAAAACCGTCAGGATCTTGAGGAGGCGCAGGAATTTCAGAATCATCAGCTATCCGTTGTCGGGCGCTGCGCCCGCTGTTGTTCCAGTTTCTGTTCGAGTTTCTGTTCCAGCTTCGCGATCCGCTTGGCCGAGCGCTCGACGTCGTCGCGCAGGCGGTTCACCTCATCGGCGAAGGCGTCGACGCTGCTCGGACGGATCAGGACGCGGCGCTCTTCCAGCAGGAATTCGGCGACGTTCTCGGCCAGCCGGCGTGCGCTGCCGGTGGCATGCGAGACGGCCGCGCGCGCACCGCCCGCCAGCCGGTTTGCCGCGATCGGCCCGAACAGGCGGTCGAGATCGTGCTCGGCATCCCAGCGCAGCCCTTTCGAGAGCTGGGAGATGGTGTTGGCGAATTCGGCGTCACCCTCGATGCGTACATAGGAAAACGCGCGATCGCGGTTCTGCAGGATCAACGGCAGGTCGCCCGGCTTGACGTGGATGGTCACGTCGGGCACATCGTCGTCGCCGGCCACCTCCAGCATGCCGTCCCTGGCCACGCGCATGCGCAGGCGCAGGTGGCCCATGTCGATGCAGGCAACCTTGCCGGCACGGCGCATCAGGGTATCGCGCGCCCAGGCTTCCTGGGCCAGCAGGTGGTTGATGGTCGCTACGCTAAAGAAAGTAGGAGTCGGTGACATTGAAGCTTGCGTTTAAAAAAAAACCGCCCGGTGTTGGGCGGTTTCGATCTTACCAGTTCGCCGGGGCACAAACCCGGCAGCACGGATCGTTAGAGCAAAAAATCTTGCAAAAATGACCTTACGTGATTTGCTGGATGCCCGCCAGGACCCAGCCGCCATTGCCGTTCAGCGGCTTGGCCAGGTTCCACACCTCGACGTAAGGCTCGGCCTGGGCGCCCGGGGCGTTGCGGATCATGCCGTTGAACTGCACGCTGGCCAGGTAATCGCGCTCGGTGGTCTCGATGCCCAGCAGCTGGGCGTCGATCGAGACGACCTCGGTGTAGTCCTGGTTGCCGCCGCGTTCCTGGATCTGCAGCTGCAGCTCGGCGAACACCTCGGGCGAGGTGAACTCGCGCAAGTCGGCCAGGTCGCTGCGGTCCCAGGCGGCCTGCATGCGGATGAAGGAGGCTTTCGCATGGCGCAGGAAGGCCTCGGTATCGAAGCCGGCCGGCACGCCCCACTGCTCGTGCGAGGCCTGCTTGTTCAGCGACACGTTCGAGGTCGGCTGGCTGTAGCCGCCCGAATAGCCTTGGTTCGCGTTGGGCTGCCAGCCCTGGTTCAGGCCGGAACCGATTTCCGGCGTGGCCGAGGCCGAAGCCGGCACCGGGTTCTGGTTAAAGCCGGAGAACTGCGGATTGGCCGGGGTATCCTTGCGGCGGAACATGCGCACGATGAACATCACGGCGAACACCAGCAGCAGGATCATCAGGATCGAGGACAGCGCGCTGGCCATGGCGCCGCCGATGCCGAAGTGCGAGAACAGCGCGCCCAGGCCCAGGCCCAGCAGTGCGCCGCCCAGCACGCCCTTCCACATGCTAGGACGTTTTTGCGGAATCGGCTGCGGCGCCATCGGGGCCGGCGCAGGACGCTGGTAGCCCGGCTGCTGCGCGGGAGACGGCGCCGGTGCAGGCGCGGGCGCGCGCATCCGGCTGACCGACGACGACTGCCGGCCGAAGGAACGGCCGCCGCCTACCGGACGTGCGAACGCATCGGCGACGAAGGACAGTGCGGTCACCGCGATCATCGTGCTGGCCAAGAATTTCTTCATCGTGGACACCTCAAAGTTTGATGCCGGTATGCAGTGCCGCCACACCAGCCGTCAGGTTGTAGTACTGCACGCGTTCCAGGCCCACGCTTTCCATCATCGACTTCAGCGTTTCCTGGTCCGGATGCATGCGGATCGACTCGGCCAGGTAGCGGTAGCTCTCGGCATCGTTGGCGATGCGCTGGCCCAGCCACGGCAGTACCGAGAACGAATAGACGTCGTATGGCTTCTGCAGCGGCGCGGCCACCTTCGAGAACTCCAGCACCAGCAGCTTGCCGCCCGGCTTCAGCACGCGGCGCATTTCCGCCAGCGCCTGGTCCTTGTGCGTCATGTTGCGCAGGCCGAAGGCCACGCTGACCCGGTCGAAGTAGTTGTCCGGGAACGGCAGTTTCTCCGCGTCACACAGCAAGGTGGGGGTGACTAGACCTTTATTCAATAGACGATCGCGGCCGACGCGCAGCATCGACTCGTTGATGTCGGTAAGCCAGACCTCGCCGCTCGGACCCGCCTGCTTGGCAAAGGCCTTGGACAGGTCGCCGGTACCGCCGGCAATGTCGAGCACCTTGAAGCCGGGACGGATGGCGGCCTGGGCGATGGTGAAGGTCTTCCAGATACGGTGCAGGCCGCCGGACATCAGGTCGTTCATCACGTCGTACTTGGACGCGACCGAGTGGAATACCTTGGCGACTTCGTGGACCTTCTCTTCTTCGGAGACGGTCTTGTAGCCGAAATGGGTGGTGTTGGTCATATCGTTTGCCTTTTGATCTTGCTGCATTATACAAGCGGCATGCGGACCGACGCCTATGGATGTGCGAAGGCCCTATTCCCGCGCATGGATACGCCTGTTTCGGCGTCGAAAACATCCCCCCGCACAAGCATTTTTCCCCGCTTGAAATGTTTTTGAACATGAAGTCGCAGGATTCCCGACATCCTTTCAATCGTGCAGCACTTTCTTAAAATTTTGCTTATAGTGATTCAGCTTTGTTAACTCCACATGGCGGAGACCAGCGGAGACGGGCAAAGTTTTAGACAAAATCCTTTTGAGAGAGAAATAACATGGCGACTGGCACTGTGAAATGGTTCAACGATTCCAAAGGCTTCGGCTTCATCAAACCGGATGATGGCGGCGACGACCTGTTCGCGCATTTTTCGGCGATCAATGTGGCCGGCTTCAAATCTCTGGCGGAGAACCAGCGCGTCAGCTTCGAAATCACCACCGGTCCGAAGGGCAAGCAAGCTGCGAACATCCAGCCCCAGGCATGATTGCCGACCAGCCGGCTCGACCGGCTCGATAAAAAGCGCCGTGCGGTTTCGCCGGCGCTTTTTTCGTTTACCTTGGGCCCGGTCTCACCTACATTGGTGGTCTGGAGTGACTTCCCTGGAGTCCGATATGGCCATCACCAATGCATCCGCCGGCACCAATGTCCACGAGATCGCTGACGGCGTTTATCGCATCAATACCCCGGTCAACCTTGTGCCGGGCGGCTTCTCCTTCAACCAGTACCTGGTCGTCGACGATCAGCCGCTTCTTTTTCACACCGGCCCAAGAAAGATGTTTCCGCTGGTCTGGGAAGCCGTGGAAAGCGTCATGCCGGTGAGCCATCTGYGCTTCATCGCCCTATCGCATTTCGAAGCGGACGAATGCGGTTCCCTGAATGAATGGCTGGGCGTTGCGCCCCAGGGCGTCCCCTTGTGCGGCCGGGTTGCGGCAATGGTGTCGGTGAACGATTTTGCGGACCGGCCCGCCCTTGCCATGGCCGACGGCGCCGAACTCAGCCTGGGAAAACGCTCGGTCAAGTGGCTCGATGCGCCGCATCTGCCGCACGGCTGGGAAACCGGCTTCCTGATGGATACCCGGACCAGGACGCTGTTTTGCGGCGACCTGTTCACCCAGGGCGGCCTGGGCGAGACCGCCCTGACCAGCGACGACATCCTGGAGAACAGCGAAGCGTTCCGGAAGCCGATGGATTATTTCTCGCACTCGACCAATACGAGGGAATTGATCGAGCACCTGGCAGCCGAGTCGCCCGGCACCCTGGCGTGCATGCACGGCAGCGCCTGGAGCGGCGATGGCGCAACGCTGCTGCGCGCCCTCGGCGAACGGCTCGTCGGCGCCGGGTGACTTGGTGACTTAGTGATGGTGGCCGCAGGCATGCGGCTTGGATTGCGCGCCCGGCAGCACGGTGCCCGGCGCACGGCCGCTGTCGCCCTCGAAGCCGGCGGCGTGCAGGCGCTGCAGGTAATCCTGCCACAGCGCCGCCTCTTCCTTGCCCAGCTTGTACAGGTAGTCCCAGGTATAGATGCCGGACTGGTGGCCGTCGGTGAACAGCGGCTTGACGGCATAGTTACCGACCGGCTCGACGCCTTCGATACCGACATCGCGCTTGCCGACCTGCAGCACTTCCTGGCCGGGCCCGTGCCCCTTCACTTCGGCCGAGGGCGAGTAGACGCGCATCAGCTCGAAAGGGATGGAGAAGGCGGCGCCGTCGTCGAAGGCGATTTCCAGGATTCTGGATTGCTGGCGGATGGTGAGGTTGGTGGGGATGGGCATGATCGAAAGCTAGCGATGAATGTTGGCCGATGAGCCGTCATTCCCGCCTTCGCGGGAACGACGGTGCGTAGGGTACGGATTGGCGCTATTTTATCGGTTTGCGAACTTCCGCTCGATCGCCTTCACCAATTCGGGCAGCAGCGCCCGCCTCTGCCCCAGCACGTCCGCGGAAGTCTCACGCACCGCCTGCGCCCAAACCGGCGCGGGAAAATGCGCATCGTCCGCATAGCGCGGAATCACATGCCAGTGCAAATGCGGCACCACATTGCCCAGGCTGGCGACGTTCACCTTCAGCGGCTGCATCACCTCGCGCACGGCCTGCTCCAGCTTCCACACGGCCTCGTTCAGCAGCAGGCGGTCGGCATCGGGCAGGTCGCTCACTTCGCGCACGTGCTCGTTCCAGATCACGCGGGCGAAGCCCGGGTAGTTGGGCTCGTTCGCCAGGATCACCGAGAACCTGTCGTTGGCGACCACCTTGGAGGCATCCGCCAGTTCGCACAGCTCGCAGCCGGCTTGCTTCGTCATACCAGCACCCTTTCGATACCGCCGTTGTTCGCATTCGCCACGTAGTTCGGCATCCAGTTCTCGCCCAGCAGATGCCGCGCCATCTCGACCACGATGTAGTCGGCGGTCGTGCCCGAGTCGTCGTTGTAGCGCGACAGGCCCTGCAGGCAGGACGGGCAGCTGGTCAGGATCTTGACGTCGCCGCTGAAGCCGTCGGCGCGCAGCTTGTCGGCGCCCTTCTCCATTTCTTCTTCCTTCCGGAAGCGGACCTGGGTCGCGATGTCCGGACGCGAAACGGCAAAGGTGCCCGACTCGCCGCAGCAGCGTTCGTTCTTCTCGATCTTGACGTTGTCGGCGGTCTGCACCAGCGCGTTCACGGTCTTCATCGAATCCTGCAGCTTCATCGGCGTGTGGCAGGGGTCGTGGTACATGTAGCGGGTACCGGTCACGCCTTCCAGCTTGACGCCTTTCTCCAGCAGGTACTCGTGGATGTCCATGATGCGGCAGCCCGGGAAGATCTTCTCGAACTCGTAGGTTGCGAGCTGGTCGTAGCAGGTGCCGCAGGAGACCAGCACGGTCTTGATGTCGAGGTAGTTCAGGGTATTCGCCATGCGGTGGAACAGCACGCGGTTATCCGTCATCATCTTGTCGGCCTTGTCGTACTGGCCGGCGCCGCGCTGCGGATAGCCGCAGCACAGGTAACCCGGCGGCAGCACGGTCTGCACGCCGACTTCCCACAGCATCGCCTGGGTCGCCAGGCCCACCTGCGAGAACAGGCGCTCGGAGCCGCAGCCCGGGAAGTAGAACACGGCCTCGGTGTCGGCATTGGTCACCTTCGGATTGCGGATGATGGGGATGACCTTGTCGTCCTCGATATCCAGCAGGGCCCGCGCCGTCTTCTTCGGCAGGTTGCCCGGCATCTTCTTGTTCACGAAGTGGATCACCTGCTCGCGCACCGGCGCCTTGCCGGTGGTCGGCGGCGGCGCCTTGGTCTGCTCTTTCGCCACCGCCTTCAGCACGCTGGCGCCCAGCCGCTGGGCCTTGTAGCCCAGGTCGACCATGGCCTTGCGGGTCATGTTGATGGTGGTCGGGTCGGTCGCGTTCAGGAAGAACATGGCGGCGCGGTTGGCCGGCTTGAAGCTGCGCTTGTCCATCTTGCGCAGCAGGTTACGCATGTTCATCGAGACGTCGCCGAAGTCGATGTTGACCGGGCACGGCGTCACGCACTTGTGGCACACGGTGCAGTGGTCGGAGACGTCCTCGAACTCTTCCCAATGGCGGATCGACACGCCGCGGCGGGTCTGCTCTTCGTACAGGAAGGCTTCGATCAGGGCCGAGGTGGCGAGGATCTTGTCGCGCGGCGAGTACAGCAGGTTCGATTGCGGCACGTGGGTGGTGCAGACCGGCTTGCACTTCCCGCAGCGCAGGCAGTCCTTGATGCTGTTGGCGATTTCTCCGATGTCGCTCTGCTGCATGATCAGCGACTCGTGGCCCATCAGGCCGAAGGACGGCGTATAGGCGTTGCGCAGGTCGGCGTAGGCGGTGTCGGTATTGAGCAGCTTGCCCTTGTTGAAGCGGCCTTCCGGATCGACGCGTTTCTTATACTCGCGGAAGTCGTGGATCTCTTCGTCGGTCAGGAATTCGAGCTTGGTGATGCCGATGCCGTGCTCGCCCGAGATCACGCCGTCCAGCGAGCGGGCCAGCTTCATGATGCGCTCGACGGCCTTGTGCGCATCCTGCAGCATGGCGTAATCGTCCGAGTTCACCGGCAGGTTGGTGTGGACGTTGCCGTCGCCGGCGTGCATGTGCAGGGCCACGAACACGCGCGAGCGCAGCACGCGTTGATGGATCTCGCCAGCCTCGTCCAGGATCGGCTTGTACGCCGCGCCATTGAAGATCTGGCGCAGCGGCGCGCGGATGTCCTGCTTCCACGACACGCGCACCGTGTGGTCCTGCACCACGTCAAACAGGGTCGCCTGCGGCTGGTTCGATACGCGGCGCTCGAAGGTGTCGTAGAAGCCGTCGAGGCCGAATTCGGCCAGCTTCGGCAGCACGTCCCGCAAAGGCTGGTCCAGGTTGGCCAGCAGCCAGCCCCAGCGTGCGGCGGTCTTCGTCAGCAGCTCGTCGGCCTGCTGCGGACGGTCGCCCAGGATCTCCTCTTTCGAGACGCCCTCGCCGGTGACGTCGTCGGCCTTGGTCACTTCCAGCTGGCCGGAGGTGAACAGGGCGTGCAGTTCCTCGACCAGCTGCAGCTTGTTCTTGATGGACAGCTCGATGTTGATGCGCTCGATGCCGTCGGTGTACTCGCCCATGCGGTTCAGCGGGATCACCACGTCTTCGTTGATCTTGAAGGCGTTGGTGTGGCGCGCGATGGCCGCGGTGCGGGCGCGGTCCAGCCAGAATTTTTTCCTGGCTTCCGCGCTCACGGCAATGAAGCCCTCGCCCACGCGGGTATTCGCGATGCGCACCACTTCGGAGGCCGCCTGCGCGACCGCGTTCTCGTCGTCGCCGACGATGTCGCCGAACAGCGCCATCTTCGGCAAGGTGCCGCGCTTGGACTTGGTGGCATAGCCGACCGCGCGCAGGTAGCGCTCGTCCAGGTGCTCCAGGCCCGCCAGGCGCAGGGTTTCGAATTCCGGCTTGCCGTTCTTCGGCAGGCTGTCCAGGTAATCCTTGATCTCGACGATCGAAGGGATCGCGTCGCGCGCCTGGCCGAAGAATTCCAGCGCCACGGTGCGCGTAAACTTCGGCATCTTGTGCAGAATCCAGCGGCCCGAGGTAATCAGGCCATCGGTGCCCTCTTTCTGGATGCCCGGCAGGCCGGCCAGGAATTTGTCGGTCACGTCCTTGCCCAGGCCTTCCTTGCGGAAGCGGCGGCCTTCGATGGCTAATAGCTCGGTGCGGAACGGCGCGCCCTTGGGTGCGCCCTTCTCCGACGGATGCGTCCACTCCAGCTTGAACGTCGCGACCGGGGCGTCGTGGATCTTGCCGAGGTTGTGGTCGAGGCGGGTCACGTCCAGCCAGTCGCCGTTCGGGTCGACCATGCGCCAGGAAGCGAGATTGTCGAGCGCCGTCCCCCACAGCACGGCCTTCTTGCCGCCCGCGTTCATGGCGATGTTCCCGCCGATGCAGGACGCGTGGGCCGAGGTCGGATCGACCGCGAACACGAAGCCGGCCTTCTCGGCCGCCTGCGAGACGCGCTGGGTCACCACGCCGGCGCCGGTATGGATGGTCGCGTATTCGCGGTCCACGCCCGGCAGGCGGCTCATCTCGACTTCGCCCATGCCGATCAGCTTTTCGGTGTTGATCACCGCCGACATCGGGCTCAGGGGAATCGCACCGCCGGTATAGCCGGTGCCGCCGCCGCGCGGGATGATGGTCAGCCCGAGCTCGATGCAGCCCTTCACCAGGCCGGCCATCTCGTCTTCGGAATCAGGCAGCAGGACCAGGAAGGGATACTCGACGCGCCAGTCGGTGGCGTCGGTCACGTGCGAGGTGCGGTGCATGCCGTCGAAGCGGATGTTGCGCTTGTCCGTGTAGCGGCCCAGCACGGCTCTAGCGCGCTTGCGCAGGTCGTACATGTCGCTGAATTCGCGGCCGAAATCGTCGACCGCCTTGCGGGCCGCGGCCAGCAGCTGCTCGACGGCGCTGCTGCGGGCGGCGGCGGTGGCCGCATCGGCGTTGTCGCCGGCGTCCACGCTCAGGCGGCGCTTGTCGACTTCGGCCAGGCGGTGATGCAGGGCCTCGATCAGCTTGGCGCGCCGCTTCGGGTTGTCCAGCATGTCGTCCTGCAGATAGGGATTGCGGCGCACCACCCAGATGTCGCCCAATACTTCGTACAGCATGCGCGCGGAACGGCCGGTCTGGCGCGCGCCGCGCAGTTCGTCCAGCAGCCGCCACGAGGATTCGCCCAGCAGCCGGATCACGATCTCGCGATCGGAAAACGAGGTGTAGTTGTAGGGAATTTCACGCAGGCGGGCCGGTGCGTTTTCTTCGAGCAGGGCGTGGATATTGGCTGGTGCGTTCATGGTGGATCGGCTGACGACTGACGCGTAGTGGACAGTCATTCTAGCTTATTGCGATGCACCATGCTGGGTGACGAATGATTTTTACAATCCGGATTTAGCACAAACGTCGGAAAAATCGTTACCAGTGCAAATTTTCGATGCACAAAAACGTGTTTTTGCACCGAAAACTCGGCCATGTGAACATGGCGGCATCTTATCCACGAAGCGTAGCTGCATCCTTGTTCCACGCCCGGTAGCGCCGGGTCAGGCGCATGCTGCGCAACTGGTCGAGCACCACGGTGAAGAGCGGGCTGTAGGCGGCGGACGCCGCGCTGCCCTTGCCCAGCGCATGCAGGCGGCGCCGCACCAGCGCCATCCGCGCCAGGCTGGCCAGCACCTTGTCCTTCCAGTCGACCGCCGGCATGCTTGCCGCCGGCTCGCGTCCTTCCCGCCACTGGCGCGGCAGGTCGGGCACGGCGGCCAGTGCCGTGGCCATGCCGACGATGGCGACACCGCCTTCCAGCACCTGTTCGGCGACTTCACGGCGCGCGATGCCGCCGGTCGTCATCAGCGGCATCGCCGCGACCGCCGCCAGGTCCCTGGCGAATTCCAGGAAATAGGCTTCGCGGGCGAGCGTGCGGCCATCCGCGGTGCGGCCCTGCATTGCCGGGCTCTCGTAGCTCCCGCCCGACAGTTCGACCAGGTCGACCCGTTCGAGGTTCAGCATGGCCAGCACCTGGCGCGCATCGTCCTCGGAAAAGCCGCCGCGCTGGAAGTCGGCCGAGTTCAGCTTGACCGCGACGCAGAAGCCCGGCGCCACGCGCGCCCGCACCGCCCGCACGACCTCCAGCAGCAGGCGTGCGCGATTGGCCAGGCCGCCGCCCCAGGCGTCCTCCCGCCGGTTGCTCAGCGGCGACAGGAATTGCGAGATCAGGTAGCCATGCGCCGCGTGGATCTGCACGCCGCCGAAGCCCGCCTGCTCGGCCGCATGGGCGGTTGCGGCAAAGCGTTCGATGACTTCCTCGATATCGCCTTCCCGCATCGCCACCGGCTGCGCAAACAGCTTGCTGTGCTTGCCCAGGTCCAGCGCCACCGCCGACGGCGCCCAGGCCTGCCCTCCCATATTCGCCATGACCTGGCGGCCAGGGTGGCTGATCTGCATCCAGACCTGGGCCCCATGCGCGCGCGCCGCCCGCGCCCAGTCGGAGAAGGGCGCCAGCGGCGTGCCCGCTTCGAGCGCGATGGTGCCCGGACCGGTGAGCGCGCGCCGGTCGACCATCACGTTGCCGGTGATGATCAAGCCGGTTCCGCCCTCGGCCCAGCGCTGGTACAGGCGGTGGATGGCGGGCCCCGGCAACTGGCCGGCATCGGCAAGGGTCTCTTCCATGGCGGCCTTGGCCAGGCGGTTGGGGACGATGGCGCCGTTCGGCAGGGTCAGCGGGGTAAACAGCATGGGATGGCCTCGATTCGATGTGGATGAGGTATCCTAAGCTTGAAGTCAACTTCAAGGTCAAGCGCAAAATGAAAATCGGCGAACTGGCGGAACGCAGCGGGGTTCCGGCCTCCACCATCCGCTACTATGAGAAGGAAGGATTGTTGCCGAAGGCGCAGCGTGGGGCGAATGGCTACCGGGACTACCAGGACGGTGCGCTGGAGCGCCTGGACCTGATCCAGCTTGGCCAGAATCTCGGCTTTTCGCTGGACACGATTCGCACCATCGTTGCCTTGCAGGGCGATGCGCTGAAGGACGCCCTGCTCGGCCAGCTGGAAGCGCGCCTGGAAGAAATCGACCGCCTGCGCGCCATCCTGGATGCCCAGCGCAGCTCCGTCCTCAGTGCGAAAGAAAGGGTGCTGGCGGCCATTGCGCGCGGCGAATGCCGGGTACACGCGGCCTGGACCGGCGACGAATGTTTCAAGAGAACATAAGAGGGGCTCTACAGCCAGCGGCCCGTCGTCTCCCCAATCCACTTCCACCATCCATCCGGCACGTACAGCAAGGTCACGGTCATGAAAATATAGCGCCCGAACTTGCCGATCGCCATGTACATCACGCTGGGCCAGAACGGCAGGTGCAGCCAGCCGGCCAGGGTGCAGAGCGGGTCGCCGATGCCGGGCACCCAGGACAGCAGCATGGTCTTGGAGCCGTAGCGCGCCAGCCAGTGGAACCAGCGCGACTTGCGCTCCTTGGCGAAAGCCACCTTGGCGCGGTAGCCGATCCAGTAGTCGACCACGCCGCCCAGCGTGTTGCCGAGGGTGGCGACCAGGATCACCGGCCAGAACATGGCGGGGTTGGCCTTCACCACCGCGAACACGGCCGGTTCCGAGCCCAGCGGCAACAAGGTGGCCGAGACGAAGGCGATCAGGAAGACGGAAGTCAGTCCGACGGTTGGCACAGCGAGGACTTTCAGCAGCCAGAGGACGGCGGACTCGATCATGGGTGGGGTTGAATGTAGAGCAGGATAGGTCCATTATAATGAGGAAAAACCCACCGCCACGACACGGTAGGCCCCGCTCCATCCCGCGCCGCCCGCCGTACTGCACGCCTCGGTTATCCGCCTTGCCAGACAGTCCTGATGTCGTCCCCGGAATCCACTATCGCATCCGCCATGACTACCGACTACCTCAAGAAAATCCTGACCGCGCGCGTCTATGACGTGGCCCAAGAAACCCCGCTCGAACTGGCACCGACGCTGTCCCAGCGCATCGGCAACCGCATCTACTTCAAGCGCGAAGACATGCAGAGCGTGTTCAGCTTCAAGCTGCGCGGGGCTTACAACAAGATGGCGCACCTGCCGACCGAGCAGCTCAAGCGCGGCGTGATCTGCGCCTCGGCCGGCAACCATGCCCAGGGCGTGGCCCTGTCCGCGAGCCGCCTCGGCTGCCGCGCGCTGGTCGTCATGCCGACCACCACGCCGCCGGTGAAGATCGACGCCGTCAAGGAACGCGGCGGCGCCAACGTCGAGATCGTGCTGCACGGCGACTCCTATACCGACGCCTACAACCACGCCCTGCTGCTCGAGCGCGAACAGCAGCTGACCTTCGTGCATCCCTTCGACGATCCGGACGTGATCGCCGGCCAGGGCACGATCGCCATGGAAATCCTGCGCCAGCACTCCGGCCCGATCCACGCGATCTTCGTGGCGATCGGCGGCGGCGGGCTGATCTCCGGCGTCGGCGCCTATGTCAAGGCGGTGCGCCCGGACATCAAGGTGATCGGCGTGCAGACCGTCGATTCCGATGCGATGGCGAAGAGCCTGAAGGCCGGCGAACGCGTCACCCTGCCCGACGTCGGCCTGTTCTCGGACGGCACCGCGGTGCGCCTGGTGGGCGAGGAAACCTTCCGCATCGCCAAGGAAGTGGTCGACGAGATCGTGATCGTCGATACCGACGCGATCTGCGCCGCGATCCAGGACGTGTTCCAGGACACCCGCAGCATCCTCGAACCGGCCGGCGCGCTGGCCGTGGCCGGCGCCAAGGCCTATGTCGAGCGTTCGCAGCTGACCCGCAATCCGGTCAGGAACGAAACCCTGGTGGCGGTGGCCTGCGGCGCCAACATGAATTTCGACCGCCTGCGCTTCGTGGCCGAGCGCGCCGAAGTCGGCGAGGACCGCGAAGCCGTGTTCGCCGTCACCATCCCCGAGCAGCGCGGCAGCTTCAAACGCTTCTGCGCCCTGGTCGGCCCGCGCAACGTCACCGAATTCAATTACCGGATCAGTGGCGAAGCCGAAGCCCACATCTTCGTGGGCGTGCAGATCGGCAGCCGCAGCGAATCCGGCATGCTGGCGCGCACCTTCGAAGAGCACGGTTTCCGCACCCTCGACCTCACCCACGACGAGCTGGCCAAGCTGCACATCCGCCACCTGGTCGGCGGCAAGAGCGCGCTGGCGCACGACGAGCTGCTGTACCGCTTCGAATTCCCGGAGCGTCCGGGTGCGCTGATGCGCTTCCTGGACA
The DNA here is from genome assembly GCF_056399645.1 of Massilia sp. 01N417. NCBI lineage: Bacteria > Pseudomonadati > Pseudomonadota > Betaproteobacteria > Burkholderiales > Oxalobacteraceae > Massilia > Massilia sp. 01N417. The sequence goes on from NZ_JBFTRS010000003.1 coordinate 214,720, forward strand.
GCATGGCGCCGAACTGGAATATTTCGCTGTTCCACTATCGCAACCAGGGCGGCGACGTTGGACGCATCCTGGTCGGGCTGCAGGTGCCTTCGGGGGAGATGGATGAGTTCCGGCAATTCCTGGCTAGCCTGGGATACCGGAATTGGGACGAGACCAACAATCCGGTCTACAAGCTGTTCTTGTGATTGCGGCGCGTGGGCACCGAGTGCCCACCCTACATGGCATGTTCGACCGTAGGGTGGGCACCCGTGCCCACGCGAAACCCGGCGCAGTAATTGGCATAAAGGTGTACGATACGCGGCTTTGCCGACGCGGCGATCCCGCGTCAAGTCCCGCACCTCGAGACTGACTATGACCAATACCCCTGATCAATCGCCGCTCGGTAAGACCTCGGCCTACCAGACCCAGTACGCGCCCGAGCTGCTGTTTCCCATCCCGCGCCAGCAGAAACGTGACGAGCTCGGCCTGAAAGGTACGCTGCCCTTCTTCGGCGTCGACATCTGGAATGCCTACGAGCTGTCGTGGCTGAACATGCGCGGCAAGCCGCAGGTGGCGATCGCGACCCTCACGGCGCCCGCCGATTCGCCCAACATCGTCGAATCGAAGTCCTTCAAGTTATATCTGAACTCCTTCAACCAGACCCGCCTGGCCAATACGGACGCCCTGCTGGCCCTGCTGCGCGAAGACCTGTCGACTGCCTTCGGCGCGCCGGTGCACGTGACGCTCACCCAGCCGGAAGACTTCGGCAAGCTCAAGATGGGCGAGCTGGAAGGCGTGCTGCTGGACCGCCTCGACATCGAGGTCGACAATTACAGCCCGGCACCGGAACTCCTCAAGGCCAAGCACGACGAAGCCGCGGTCGAAGAGACCCTGGTATCCCACCTGCTGAAGTCGAACTGCCTGGTCACGGGCCAGCCGGACTGGGGCACCGTGCAGATCCATTACGCCGGTCCGCAGATCGACCAGGAAAGCCTGCTGCGCTACCTGATCGGCTTCCGCGAGCACAACGAATTTCACGAGCAATGTGTCGAGCGCATCTTCACCGACATCCTGCGCCAGTGTAAGCCGCACAAGCTGGCGGTCTACGCCCGCTACACGCGGCGCGGCGGGCTCGACATCAATCCCTGGCGCGCGAATTTCAGCGCCGGCAAGGCCCCCAATCTGCGCACCGCCCGGCAGTAGAAAAATCCGGCCTTGTCCCCATCTAGTGTTCGTTTCCAGCGACAGAATCGTGGCATCGAAGCGACGTCAATCGATTCGCAGCGCCGAGGCGCAGACTGGGCATGCTGGCAAGATTCGGCTAGAAAATACGGAAGATGGGTCTGAAATGTGCCTTTCCGTTCGCGAAATTTGAAATTTCATGGCGGAAATTGCGTGTGGATGCAAAACGGTTGCGCGCGGTCAAATCGACGTTTGACGGCAGGGATAAAACAGCCTGCCGTACAGACGCGAAATCGAATGTCATGGCCTTGAAACAGGCCTATAATTCCCGCTCGCAAGAACCTGGGTGTACCGCAACAGAAGCGTGTTATGACTAATCTAAGCAAAATCCTCTCGCTCGAGAACGTTCAGCTCGATCTGGAAGTGTCGAGCAAGAAGCGCGCCTTTGAACAGGCCGGCCTGATCTTCGAGAACAACTGCGGCATCGCCCGCTCGACGGTCTCTGACAACCTGTTCGCGCGCGAACGCCTCGGTTCGACCGGTCTCGGTCATGGCGTGGCCGTGCCGCATGGCCGCATCAAGGGCAGCAAGAGCCTGAAGGCGCCGCTGGCCGCCTTCGTCCGCCTGGCCGAGCCGATTCCCTTCGAATCGCCGGACGGCCAGCCGGTGAGCCTGCTGTTCTTCCTGCTGATCCCGGACCACGTGACCCAGCAGCACCTGGAAATCCTGTCCGAAATCGCCGAACTGTTCTCGGACGAAGCCGTGCGCACCGCGCTGGCCACCGATCCGGACCCGCGCTCGGTGCATGAACGCATTATCAACTGGCAACCGAGTCTGCAGGCACTGGGTTAGAATAAGGCCATGCTCCAGACTCCGCTAACCATCCAAAGGCTGTATGACGATAATCGCGATAGCCTGCAACTTGGCTGGTTCGCGGGCTTTCCCGGCGGCGAGCGCCTGATCTCGGGCGACGCCGTCTCGGCCGCCGACCAGGTCGGCCACCTGAACCTGATCCACCCGGGCCGCATCCAGGTGTTCGGGCACCAGGAACTGAATTACTACCAGCGCCTCAAGACCGGTTCGCGCAGCCACATGATCGGCGAAATGATCGCGGGCGGCCCGCCGGCCCTGATCATCGCCCAGGGCCTGGACACCCCGCCGGACATCCTCGCCATCTGCGACGAGCAGAACATTCCGCTGTTCTCGACCCCGCTGCCGGCGGCCCAGGTCATCGACTTCCTGCGGGTCTATTTATCGAAGAAACTGGCGCAGCGCGTCATCATGCATGGCGTGTTCATGGACGTGCTGGGCGTGGGCGTGCTGATCACCGGCGATTCCGGCCTCGGCAAGAGCGAGCTGGGCCTGGAACTGATCTCGCGTTCGCACGGCCTGGTGGCCGACGACGCGGTCGAATTCTCGCGCATCGCCCCGAACATGATCGAGGGCCGCTGCCCGCCGCTGCTGCAGAACCTGCTCGAAGTGCGCGGCCTCGGCTTGCTGGACATCAAGGCGATCTTCGGCGAGACCGCGGTGCGCCGCAAGATGCGGCTGAAGCTGATCGTCCACCTGGTCAAGCGCGGCGCGCTGGACGAGGAAGTCGAGCGACTGCCCTTCCATTTCCCGACCGAGGACGTGCTCGGCCTGCCGATCCGCAAGGTCGTGATTCCCGTCGCGGCCGGCCGCAACATCGCGGTGCTGCTGGAAGCCGCGGTGCGCAATACCATCCTGCAGTTGCGCGGCATCGATACGCTGCAGGAGTTCATGGAACGCCAACGGCAAGCCATGAGCGGCGATTAAGCCGCCGCCGCCACCATCGCAATTGGTCTGGCCAATGGCGACAAGGTCTTACTGTTACGGTATGATGGACACATGCGAATCGTGCTCATCACCGGTATCTCGGGTTCCGGCAAGTCGGTAGCCCTCAATGTACTCGAAGACGCAGGCTACTACTGCGTCGACAACCTGCCGCCCGCCCTGCTGCCTTCGCTGGTAGAAACGGTCAATGGCGCCGACAGCAAGTGCGTCGCCGTCGCGGTCGACGCCCGCAGCGCCGAGTCGCTGACCGAACTGCCGGCGATGGTGCGCGCGCTGCGCGAGCAAGGGCATGAAGTCAAGGTGATGTACCTGACCGCCAGCACCCATTCGCTGGTGGCCCGCTTTTCCGAAACCCGCCGCAGCCATCCGCTGTCGCACGAGCTGCGCCCGGGCGAGAACCCGGCTTCGCGCCGCACGCTGATCGAGTGCATCTCGGAAGAGCGCGACCGCCTGGGCGCGATCGAGAAGCTGGGCCATGTGATCGACACCTCGGAAATGTCGGCAAACAAGCTGCGCGCCTGGGTCAAGGAACTGGCCGAGATCGAATTCGCGAAGCTGACCCTGTATTTCGAATCCTTCGCCTTCAAGCGCGGCGTGCCGCTGGACGCCGACTTCGTGTTCGACGTGCGCGCCGTGCCGAATCCCTACTACGACCTGACCTTGCGCCCGCTTACCGGCAAGGACGCGCCCGTCATCGCCTTCCTCGACGCCCAGCCCCAGGCCGTCGAGATGCTGGCCGACATCCGCGCCTTCGTGGCCAAATGGCTGCCCTCGTTCAAGACCGACAACCGCAGCTACCTGACGGTGGCGGTCGGCTGCACGGGCGGGCAGCACCGTTCCGTCTACATGGCGGAACGGCTGGCGGCTTACTTCGGCGAGTCCGAACGGGTGGTTGTGCGGCATCGCGAGCAGCACTGATCGTTAGCCTGTCAACGTCATTCCCGCGCACGGGAATGACGGTTCAGACCAATCCCGTCGCGTAGAACACCCCAATCACAAAGAACACCGCCAGCGTCTTGATGACGGTAATCGCGAAAATCTCGCGATACGACTCGCGGTGCGTCAGCCCGGTCACCGCCAGCAGGGTGATCACGGCGCCGTTGTGCGGCAGCGTATCCATGCCGCCGCTGGCCATCGCCACCACGCGGTGCAGGACTTCCATCGGAATGTGGGCCGCTTCGGCGCCCTTGATGAACAGGTCGGACATCGCGGCCAGCGCGATGCTCATGCCGCCCGAGGCCGAGCCGGTGATGCCGGCCAGCGAGCTGACCGACACTGCCGCATTCACCAGCGGGTTCGGAATCCCCTTCAGGGCATCGCTGACGACGATGAAGCCCGGCAGCGCGGCGATCACGCCGCCGAAACCGTATTCGGAGGCGGTGTTCATCGCCGCCAGCAGGGCGCCGGCGACGGCTTCCCTGGAACCGCTGGCAAAGCGCTGGCTGACACGGCGGAAAGCGGTCGCGAGCACCAGCAGGATGCCGAGCAGCAGCGCGGCTTCGACCGACCAGATCGCCAGCACGCTCTTGACCGTGGCCGTCACCGGCGTGTGCACGCCCGGCAGCACTTCGGGCGGCACGGTGTAGGCGCCGGCGCCGTACCAGACCGGGATCATCTTGGTGAACGCGAAGTTGGCCACGCCCACCAGCACCAGCGGCAGCACCGCGATCAGCGGGTTCGGCAAGGCTTCCCGCGCCGCCTCCGCCTGGGCGGCCTCGGGCGCATCGGCGTGCACACCATAGCCCTCGCCTTTCGCCATCGCAGCGCGGCGGCGCCATTCCAGGTAGGCCAGGCCGACCACGATGATGAACACCGAGCCGATGGTGCCGAGCACGGGCGCGGCCCAGCCGGTGGTCTTGAAGAAGGTGGTCGGGATGATGTTCTGGATCTGCGGCGTGCCCGGCAGCGAATCCATGGTGAACGAGAAGGCGCCCAGCGCGATCGCGCCCGGCATCAGGCGCTTCGGAATATTGCTCTGGCGGTAGAGCTCAGCCGCAAACGGGTACACGGCGAACACCACCACGAACAGCGACACGCCGCCATAGGTCAGCAGCGCGCACACGGCGACGATCACGGCGTTCGCACGCGAGCGGCCGATGTAGCGGATCGCCGCCTGGACGATGGATTTCGAGAAGCCGGACATCTCGATGACCTTGCCGAACACGGCGCCCAGCATGAAGACCGGGAAGTAGAGCTTGACGAAGCCGACCATCTTTTCCATGAAGATGCCGGAAAAGACCGGCGCCACGGCGGACGGGTCGGTGAACAGGACCGCGCCGAGGGCGGCGATCGGTGCGAACAGGATGACGCTGTAGCCACGGTAGGCGGCCACCATCAGGAAGGCCAGTGCGGCCAGGACGATCAGAAACGACAAATTGGACTCCTCTATTGTTGTGCTTGGCTATGTCATTATTTCATTGCCTGATGAAATCATCGCATAAATTCGTGCTTATGTTGCAACGCATTATCGGCAGCGAAAAAAACCCGGCGGCTGCCGGGGCGGTGGAGCAGGCGCAGCTTACGCCAGGTGGCGCAGCGGATGCGCATGGGCCGGCCACACCGGCTCGAAGAAGCGCGCCACCATCGCCGGCGTGACGGCCTCCAGCGCGGGCGGGTTCCACTTCGGCGCATTGTCCTTGTCGATCACCAGCGCGCGCACGCCTTCGAGCACTTCGCCGTGTTCGAAGTTGCGGCGCACCAGCGAGCGCTCCATGCGCAGGCAGCCGGCCACGTCCATCGCGGCGCCGCGCACCAGCATCTCGCGCGTCACGCACATCATCAGCGGCGAGCGCTGGCGCATCGCGGCCAGGGCCTTCTGCGCGAACGGATCGGCGTCGCCCTCCAGCGAGGCCATCACGGCCGGCACCGAGTCCGCGCCGAAGTGCCGGTCGACCAATGCGCGGTTCGCTTCGAGTTCGCTGGCGCCGGCCTGCTGCGCGAACGGCGCGGCGAAGGCGCGGATCGCATCGGCCAGCTGCGCGCCCGGCGTCCGGTCGATCAGCGCGTGCAGGGCCGCCAGTTCGGCGCCCGGCACGAACACGTCGGCCAGGCCGACATACAGCGCATCGGCGGCGCCGATGGTCAGCCCCGTCAGCCCCAGATACATGCCGAGCGCGCCCGGCGCATGCGACAGGAAGTGGCTGCCGCCGACGTCCGGGAACAGGCCGATGTTCACCTCGGGCATGGCCATCTTCGTGCGTTCGGTCACGATGCGCAGGCCGGTCTCCGGCCCGCCCTGGGCGATGCCCATGCCGCCGCCCATGACCACGCCGTCCATCAGCGAGATGTAGGGCTTCGGATAGAAGTGGATCAGGTGGTTGAGTGCGTATTCTTCGGTAAAGAAGTCTTCCAGCAGTGCACTGCCTCCCGTGGGCGTGGCGTGCCCGGCCTGGTGGAAGAAGCGGATGTCGCCGCCTGCGCACAAGGCTTTCTCGCTGCTGCTCTTGATGACGACGGCGTCGACGGCCGCATCGTCGCGCCAGGCCAGCAGGGTCTCCGTCAGTGCACGCACCATTTCCAGCGACAGCGAATTCAGGGCCTTGGGACGGTCGAGGGTAATGATGCCGGTGCCGTTGGCAACGCGGGTCTGCACGTGTTCGCTCATCATGTTGTTTTATTTATTGAAATGGAAAACGGCATTGTAGCGCGGCCCGGAAAACGAAAAGGGCGCCAGATGCGCCCTTCGTTACTTGTGCTGCGCCAGCGGAATGGTCACGCTGTAGCGGCAGCTTCTCCTCCATCGTTGGGTATGCGCTTGAGCGGTGTACTACTGTGATCCTGCAGCATCTGCTTGTACTTCTGCACCTGCCGGTCGAGTCGGTCCATCAGCATGTCGATCGCGGCGTACAAGTCGTGCGCGGCACTGGCGACGTGAACGATCTTGCCGGCGACGCGCAAGTTGATCTCGGCCTTCTGGCGTTTTTCTTTCTCGGTGAGATTGTCAATGCAGAGGATGACGTGGGAGTCGATCACTTGATCGAAATGGCGGGTGATGCGTTCGAGCTTGTTCTGTACGTATTCACGGATTGCCGGGGTTACATCGAGATGATGTCCGCTGATAGTGAGATTCATACACACTCCTTTGATGATGCGCTGCCTGTCGTACGCGCATACCACGCACCAGGGCAGCGTTGTTGCAAGAAGCTTGCTGCAAGAGCTTGCTGAAAGAGCTTGCTACAGAGATTTACGGAGGCTGACGGGAGGGATCTTCAGCGCCTCGCGGTATTTCGCTACCGTGCGGCGTGCGATAACCATTCCCTGTTCCCCTAGCATCTCCGCGATCTTGCTGTCGGATAAAGGGTTCTTGGGGTCTTCTGCTCCTGTGAGTTGTACGATAAGAGCCCGGATCGCGGTCGAGGAGGCTTCTCCTCCTGCCTCGGTCGCGACGTGACTCCCGAAAAAGTACTTCAACTCGAACATGCCGTGCGGCGTCAGCATGTATTTCTGAGTTGTGACACGAGAAATTGTGCTCTCGTGTAGACCTAGTGTATCAGCTATCTCACGTAAAACAAGGGGCCGCATGGCAACGGCGCCATGGGAGAAAAAGTTCCGCTGGCGCTCCACGATTGCTTGAGCTACCCGAAGGATAGTATCGAAGCGCTGGCGCATGTTTTTGATGAGCCACTTTGCTTCCTGCAACTGCGCCGCCAGCTGGGATTCCGATTTCCCCTGCTTCATCAAGGTGGCGTACAGGCTGTTCACGCGCAGGCGCGGCATCACCTCGGGATTCAGCTGCACGCTCCAGCCATCCTTCGCGCGGCGCACGATCACGTCCGGCACCACGAAGTCGGAGACGTCGGAAGCAAAGGCCGCGCCCGGATGCGGATTGCAGTGGCGAATCACGGCCTGGGCTTCGCGCAGGTCTTCGTCGTCGCAGTCGAGGGCCTTCTTGAGCTTGTTGAATTCGCGCTGCGCGAACCAGGTCAGGTAGCGTTCGACGATGGTCAGTGCCATGCGCCGCGTGACCAGCGGCACGCCAGGCATGCGGCGGATCTGCAGCGCCAGGCATTCGGCGGCGCTGCGCGCGCCCACGCCGGGCGGGTCCATGCTCTGCACCAGCGCCAGCGCGGTGCGCAGTTCCTCGAATTCCACTTCGAGTTCGGCCGGCAGGCGCGCATGCAGCTCGTCCAGGGTTTCCTCGAGATAGCCGTTGTCGTCGAGGGTGTCGACGACGATCTCGACCAGCGCGCAATCGCGCGGCGACATGCAGGTCAGGCGCACCTGTTCCATCAGGTATTCGCGCAGCGAGACCGGGCTGGCTTCCAGCTGCGGGCGGCCGTCTTCTTCCTCGCCGCCGCTGCCGGAGCGGCCCGGCTCGCCCCAATCCATGTCGTGCTCGGCGCCGCCGGCATCGCCGTTGTCGCTGTCGCTGCCGCCGCCTTCGGCTTCGGCGCCGCCGTTGCCCTCCTCGCCCTGGCTGGACGAGGGCGGCGAGTCGGGCGTGGTGGACGTCGACGAACCGTTGTTGATCGCGCCGTCGGCCAGCAGGCGTACCGAACGGTCGAGCGGATCGTCGAGGCGTTCGAGCAGCGGGTTGTCGCTGAGGACCTGTTCAATCTCCTGGTGCAGCTCGAGAGTGGACAGCTGCAGCAGCCGGATCGACTGCTGGAGTTGCGGTGTCAGCGCAAGGTGCTGTGATGTCTTGAGTTGCAGCGTCTGTTTCATGACTACATCCGGAAATGTTCACCCAGGTAGACGCGGCGGACGGATTCGTTGGCGATGATATCGTCGGGACGGCCGGAAGCCAGTACCGCACCCTGGTTGATGATGTAGGCGCGGTCGCAGATGCCGAGCGTCTCGCGCACGTTGTGGTCGGTGATCAGGACGCCGATGCCGCGCTCCTTCAGGAAGCGCACGATGCGCTGGATCTCGATCACCGCGATCGGATCGACGCCGGCAAACGGTTCGTCCAGCAGCACGAAGCGCGGGTCGGTGGCGAGGGCGCGCGCGATTTCCACGCGGCGCCGTTCACCGCCCGACAGCGACAGCGCCGGGTTCTCGCGCAGCTTCTCGATCTGCAGCTCGGCCAGCAGCTCGTTGAGGCGTTCCTCGATGCGGTTCTTGCTCAGCGGCTTGCCGTTCTCGCGCTGCAGTTCGAGCACGGCGCGGATGTTCTCCTCCACCGTCAGCTTGCGGAACACCGAGGCTTCCTGCGGCAGGTAGGACAGGCCCAGCATGGCGCGCCGGTGGATCGGCAGGCTCGTGATGTCGGTGCCGTTGATGACGATGGCGCCGGCGTCGGCCGGCACCAGGCCCACGATCATGTAGAACGAGGTCGTCTTGCCGGCGCCGTTCGGGCCGAGCAGGCCGACCACCTCGCCGCAGGCGACCTGCAGCGAAACGTCGCGCACCACCAGGCGCTTGCCGTAGCTTTTCTGCAGCCCCTTGGCCACCAGGGTGCTGCCGCCGCTCGTGTTGGCGGCGGCGTCTGCGTGTACATCCATCATTGCTTTCCTGCTTCCGGTTGCGCGGCCGACGCAGTGCGGCGCGGATAAAAAGTAAAACTGGCGCGGGCCTTGCCGGGCCTGTCGACGCCGCTCGGGTCGTTCAGGTTCAGCAGGACTTCCTTGCGCGCATCGTAGGCGATGAATTCGCCGCCCATTTCACGCGTCACCTCGCGGCCTTCCAGCTGCCGGATGACGGCGTTCGAACTGAGCTTGACGACCTCGGTGCGCTCGTCGTATTCGATGCGCTCGGCCTGGCCTTCGTCCCACTGCTCGGGGCCGCCGTCGCGCTTCTGGCGGAACGACGCCGGCTTGCCGGGCGCCGCGACCAGGACGATGGTCCTGAAACCGTCCGGCGCCTCCTTGATCTCGGCACGTTCGGCCTTCAGCAGCATGCTGCCGCGGGTGGCGGTCACGCCGCCGGTCAGGACCACGGTCTGCGTGACCTGGTCCAGGGTCGCGTTGCCGCCGACGACCTTCAGCGGCTTGAGCGCATCCGCCCGCTCCGCCTGCGCCAGCGGTGCCAGCAACAGCGCAGCAGCGGCAAGGACGGCCTTCATTTACTGCTTCCCTGCCGGCGCCGCCGGCGTGCTTGCGGGCGCCGCCGCCGGCGCGGTGCGGCGCGGCGCGATGATGATGGTACCGCGTCCGCCGCCCGGCTTGCTTTCGCCGCTGGTGTCGTTGAACACGTTGGCCTGCTCGGTGCGGTTGTCGTAGGAGATGAACGGGCCGTTCACCTCGCTCGTCATGCGCTTGCCTTCGAGCTGCTTGACGACCGCGTTCGAGAACAGCTTGACCAGCTCGGTGCGCTCGTCGTATTCGATGCGCTGGGCCTGGCCTTCGACCCACAGGTCGGGGCCGCCGTCACGCTTCTGGCGGAAGGTCGCGGGCTGGCCCGGCGCGGCCGTCAGGGTCACCGCCATATAGCCTTCCGGCGATTCCGTGAGCACGGCCTTGTCGGCCTTGATGATCATGGTGCCACGCGTCAGCACGACGTTGCCGGTGAAGGTGCGGGTCTGGGTGACCTCGTCGATGTGCGCGTTGTTGAAATCGATCTTGGCCTGCTTGAGAGAATCCGCGCGCTCGGCCGAGGCAGTCAGGCTTGCCAGCGACAGCGCGGCGACAGCGAGTATTTTTTTCATTGTTTTCCTTTCGGCGGAAAGATGAGTTCTCCGCGGCCGCCCAGCGTGACCTGCTGTGTGGCGTTGTTGGCGACCATGCCGACGCCGGTGACCGAGGCCGCGCCGAGCGTCATCTGGATCGGCTTGTCGGTCTTCGAGATTTCCTCGTCCGGCAGCACGGTCAGCGCCTCGGTACGGATGCGCATCGGCTTCGACGTGGCGCCGCCGGGACGCGAGATGTCGACATTGCCGGCCAGGTCGATCTGGTTCTGGTCCTGGTTGACGTTGGCGGTGTTGGCCGTCATCGTCATGTGCGGACGGTCGGCGCTCATGGCCTGCACGACCGGCTTGTCGATCACCGAGGTATTGTTGGCCGGGCGGTGGGTCAGGCGCTCGCCCGAGATCACGTAGCGCGGCTGGCCGGTTTCCGACATCCGCACGAAGCTGAAGTTGTCGATGATGTAGTCCGGATCGTCGCCCACGTCGACGCGGTGCGCGTCGCCTTCGCCGCGCATCACCTGCACCAGCCAGAAGCTGCCGAAGGCGAAGAACAAGGCCGCCAGCATCAATGCCAGCAGACGCCAGCGGTGCGCGGTGCGCTTGTTGACGTAGGTGGTGGTCGCCATGGCTTGCGAGGGATTATCCAAAGTACGGTGCCAATGCCTGTTCGTAGGTTCCCTGGGCGCGCATCACCATGTCGCAGACTTCGCGCACGGCGCCGCGTCCGCCCGCATTCTTCGTCACGTAGTGGGCGCGGTACTGCACTTCCGGATGGCCGCTCGGCACCGTGACGGCAAAGCCGACACGGGTGAACAGCGGCAGGTCGATCACGTCGTCGCCGATGTAGCCGCACTGCTCGGCCGTCACGCCGGTCTTTTCCAGCAGTTCGGCAAAGGCCAGGCGCTTGTCGTGCTGGCCCTGGAACACGTGGGTGATCCCGAGGTCGGCGGCGCGCTTCACCACGATCGGCGAATTGCGCGCGCTGATGATCGCGGTCTGCACGCCGGTGCGGTTCAGCAGCTGGATGCCGAGGCCGTCCAGCACGAAGAAGGTCTTGGTGATCTCGCCGTTGGCGTCATAGGTCAGGCTGCCGTCGGTGAGGACACCGTCGACGTCGAAGATCATGACCTTCACGCGCGCGGCACGCTGCAGATGTTCCAGCTGGGTCACCATCAGATCACCTTGGCGCGGGTCAGGTCGTGGATGTGGAGGGCACCGACCAGCACGTCGTCGGCGTCGGTCACCAGCATCTGGTTGATGCGGAATTCCTCCATCACGGCAACGGCGTCGACCGCCAGCTGCTCGGGATGGATGCGGCGCGGATTCGCGTGCATGACGTCCTGGATCGTCAGCCGGCTGAAGTCGTGGGTCTTCTCGAACAGGCGGCGCAGGTCGCCGTCGGTGAACACGCCGACCGGGCGGCCGGCGTCGTCGACGACGGCGGTCATGCCCATCCCCTTTTGCGAGATTTCCAGCAGGGCCTCGGTCAACGGGGCATCCGGTTTGACTTTCGGCACCGCGTCGCCGCTGCGCATCACGTCGCGCACGTGGGTCAGCAGCTTGCGGCCGAGGGCGCCGCCCGGGTGCGACAGGGCGAAGTCTTCCGACTTGAAGCCGCGCAGCTCCAGCAGCGCGACGGCGAGGGCATCGCCCAGCGCCAGGGTGACGGTGGTGGAGGCGGTCGGCGCCAGGTTCAGCGGGCAGGCTTCCTTGTCGACCGAGACGTCGAGGTGGACGTCGGCCACCTGGGCCAGGCGCGAGCCCGGCTTGCCGGTCATGGCGATCACGGGCACGCCCATGCGTTTGACGGCCGGAATCACGACCGCCAGCTCGGCGCTTTCGCCGGAATACGAGATCGCGACCAGCACGTCGTGCGGCGTGACCATGCCGAGGTCGCCGTGGGCGGCTTCGGCCGGGTGCAGGAACAGGGCCGGGGTGCCGGTCGAGGCCAGGGTCGCGGCGATCTTGCGGCCGATGTGCCCCGACTTGCCGATGCCCGAGACGACCACGCGGCCCTTGCAGGCCAGCATCAGGGCCACGGCACGCGGCAGGCTGTCGTCCTGGCCGAGGCGCGCGGTCAGCTTGCGCAGCGCTTCGCCTTCGATGTCCAGGGTCTCGCGGGCCAGCTCCAGAGCGCGCTTTGCCTGGACCTCGTCAAAACTTGTCAGCATTATTTTTTCATCGGTTACACTCATGGTGGAAGTATATCCGAATTGAGAAAGCAAAAAACTTGCCAGTCGTAACAGAGCGCACATATTTAGGGATCGTAACCACACCCCAGCATGACATCAGGCCTTGAATTAACTTTGCTCCTGCTGGGCAGCGCCGTTCTCGGCGTGGTCGCGTTCCGGATGCTCCATCTTCCCCCGATGCTGGGTTACCTGGCCGTCGGCGTCCTGATCGGCCCCCACGCCCTGCACCTGGCCGAAAACGGCCCCAGCACCCATGCCCTGGCCGAATTCGGCGTGGTGTTCCTGATGTTCTCGATCGGCCTCGAATTCTCGCTGGCCCAGCTCAAGGCGATGCGGCGCATCGTGCTCGGGCTCGGGCTGGCCCAGGTCTCGCTGACCATCCTGATCACGGTGCTGGCCTCGCTGCTGGCCCCGCGCCTGCCGGCGCCGTTCAATACCGGCTGGCAGGCCGCGCTGGCGCTCGGCGGGGCGCTGGCGATGTCTTCCACCGCGATCGTCTCCAAGCTGCTGACCGAACGCCTCGAGCTCGAGAGCGAGCATGGGCGGCGCATCATCGGGATCCTGCTGTTCCAGGACCTGGCCGTGGTGCCGCTGCTGATCCTGATTCCTTCGCTGGCGCGGCCGGCCGAGGAACTGGCGATGAACCTGGCCTGGGCCGCGCTGAAGGCCGCCGCCGTGCTGGCCCTGCTGCTGTTCTTCGGCCAGAAGCTGATGCGCAAGTGGTTCACCATCGTCGCCAAGCGTCGCTCGCAGGAATTGTTCATGCTGAACCTGCTGCTGGTGACCCTGGGCGCAGCCTGGATCACCGAGCGCGCCGGCCTCTCGATGGCCCTCGGCGCCTTCGTGGCCGGCATGCTGATCTCCGAGACCCAGTACAAGCACCAGGTGGAAGAGGACATCAAGCCCTTCCGCGACGTGCTGCTCGGCCTGTTCTTCATCAGCATCGGCATGCTGCTCAACCTGGAGCTGGTGCTGGCCAACTGGTGGCTGGTGCTGGCCATGCTGGCGATTCCGGTGCTGCTCAAGTTCGCCCTGATCGCGGCGCTGGCCAAGGCCTTCGGCTCCTCCGACGGCGTCGCCATGCGCACCGGCCTGGCCCTGGCCCAGGCCGGCGAATTCGGCTTCGTGCTGCTGAACCTGGCCTCGGGCTCGAAGCTGATCGATCCCTTCCTGATCCAGCTGGTGCTGGCGGCGATGGTGCTGTCGATGCTGCTGGCGCCCTTCATGATCGCCAACAGCGACAAGATCGTCATGAAGATGGCCTCCAACGAATGGATGCTGCAGTCGCTGCAGCTGACCCAGATCGCCAGCCGCACGATGGCGGCGCAGAAGCACGTGATCATCGCCGGCTTCGGCCGCAGCGGGCAGAGCCTCGCGACGCTCCTGTCGGAAGAAAAGCTGCCGTGGTATGCGCTCGACCTCGATCCCGAGCGGGTCCAGGAAGCGCGCGCGGCCGGCGCCAACGTCTCCTACGGCGACTGCTCGCGGCGCGAATCGCTGATCGCGGCCGGCATCAACCGCGCCAGCGCGCTGGTGATCACCTTCGCCGACACCCGCCTGGCGCTCAAGGTGCTGCACCTGGTGCACGAACTGGCGCCCAAGCTGCCGGTGATCGTGCGCGCCCACGACGACACCGAATTCGACGTCCTCAAGCGAGCCGGCGCCACCGAGGTGGTGCCGGAGGCGCTGGAATCGAGCCTGATGCTGGCCTCGCACGCGCTGGTGGTGATGGGGGTGCCGCTGCGGCGCGTGGTGCACCGCGTGCAGGCCGCGCGCGACGAACGCTATTCCTCGCTGCGCGGCTTCTTCCACGGCGCCAGCGACATCAACGAAGATCCGGAGCACAGCTACGTGCGCCTGCATTCGGTGGTGCTGGCAGAGGATGCCGGCGCGGTCGGCCGCTGCATCGGCGACCTGGGCTTCGACGAAGTCGGCGCCGAGGTGACGGCGGTCCGGCGCGGCAACCAGCGCATCGAGCCGGAAGACGATACCGAACTGCGCGCCGGCGACGTGGTGGTGCTGCGCGGGACCGGGACGGCGGTCAACCGCGCCGAGGGCCGTTTATTGCGGTAGGGTGGGCACACCGTGCCCACGCACCACGTTTGCGTCATGCCGGCTTGCGCGTGGGCTCGGAGAGCCCACCCTACGCGGAAACGACCCGGTTGCGGCCATTCTGCTTGGCCTGGTACAGCGCCTGGTCGGCCTGGGCCACCAGAGCCGAGGCCACATCCTCGATCGGATCGTCGCCCTCGGCATCGTCCAGCGCCGCCACGCCGATCGACACCGTCACCGGCAGGGCCTCCCCTTCCGGCAGCAGGAAAGCCTGGTCGGCCACGCCGGCGCGGATGCGCTGCGCCACCAGGTTCGCGCTCTCGAGGTCGGCGTCGATCAGCAGCACCACGAATTCCTCGCCGCCGAAGCGGCCCAGCGCGTCGGACATGCGCAGCTCGTCCTTGATGCGCGACGCCACTTCGCGCAGCACGTCGTCGCCGGCCTGGTGGCCGTGGGTGTCGTTGACCTGCTTGAAGTGGTCGACGTCGATGTACATACAGGCGATGCTGTAGCCCTGGCGGCGCGCACGGCCGATCTCCTCGGCCAGGCGCCGGTCCATGTAGCGGCGGTTGTAGACGCCGGTCAGCGCATCGGTCAGGCCGATGTACTTCAGCATCTCGTTGCTGATCACGTTTTCCAGGCAAATGGCGATGATCGATCCCATGTGCTCGACGAAGTCCGTGCCCAGCAGCGGCGTGAAGCGGCTCGGGTCGCGGCTGCCCAGGTTCAGGCTGCCGATCAGGCGCTTGTTGCGCAGCAGCGGCACCAGGGCGACGCTGGCCAGGCCGGCCGGCGGATTGGGGAAGGCGCTCGCGTGGCTGACCGGGTGGTAGGGAGTCAGGCGCGGCCGCGGCGGGCGGCCCGGCCCGGAGTCGAAGCCCAGCTCCTCGGGATGTTCATGGAACAGCAGGTTGGGCAGGCTGTCGAAGTCCACGCCCAGCTTGTGCATCACGGTAAAGATGTCGGCGCCGCTGTCGACCAGCGACAGGGTCACGATGTCGAGGCTGGACACGATCGGCAGCTGGCGGAAGATGGTGGCGACCAGCTCCTGGAAGCTGCCCGCGCCCACGAGCTCGAGATCGAAGGCCTGGTGGCGCATCATGATCGCGTGGTTGCTCTCGGCCTGGTCGATCAGGCTGGCGAGCTGCCTGCGCAGCGCGGCGTTCTCGGCCATCAGTTCGCGCACACTGGCGCCCTGCTGCTCGTGCATGGACATTCCTTTCCGCAATTAGCCCTAACATTACGCCAACTCGGCCGTATTGCAAATGGGCGCCACGAAAACGTTGTCAGAATGCCAGTTCGGCCGCTAGTTCCTGGTCGACGCGCAGCACGCTGCCGGCGCCCGCGGAGACGATGCAGTTCATGCCGAAACAAATCCCGCCGTCGAGTTTCGGGTTGGCGCGGTAGGTCTGCAGGATGTCGAGCGGATCGGGGCCGGGTACGCCGGTGGCCTGGTCGATCGATGGAATCGGGCAGCGTGCGCAGGGTTTCACCGGGCGGATCTCGGCCGTGCCGGTGCTGAGGAAGGCCGTGTAGTCCTCTTCATAGGCTTCCAGCCCCGCCACCACCAGGTTGGGCCGGAAGCGGTCCATCGGCAGGGCCGCGCGTCCGGCCGCGCGCAGGCGCAGGTTCAGGTCGTCGAGCGAGGACTGGCCGATCAGCAGCAGCGGATAGCCGTCGGCGAAGCGGGTCTGCGACGGCAGGCCGCCGGTCCACTTGACGCTGGTCGGGCGCACCACGTCCTGCCGGAAGCGCACCAGGCGCAGGCGTTCGCGCGCGTCCAGGGCTTCGGCGAACCAGCCGGCGGCGACGTCGCCGCAGTCGGCCGCGCGGACGTCGTCGTCCCAGATCTGCACGTGGCGGACGGGTTCCTCATGCCAGGCGAGCGGCAGCAGCAGGTCGCCCATGCCGGGACTGCTCACGCGCAGGTTGCCGCCGTCGGGACGCGGCCGGATCAGCGCCATGCGCGGGAATTCGCGCTGGGTCAGGAACTGGCCGGACGCCGTGACCAGCATCCATTCGCGGTCGTGCACGCCATGCGCGGCCAGGCCGGTTTCGAGGAGAGTGGCTTCCTGCACCGGCATGCCGGCGCAGGATTTGATCGGGTAGAGGAGCAGCTGGGACAGGGTGGGCATCGCGGCGCTTGAATCGACTTCAGGGCCGCATAGTATCGCACCAATGCCTGCCGGCTTCAGGACTTTTGCCGGAATGCCGACGCCAGGACCGGGCCGTCGAAGCCGGGCGCATCGCTGCCGTAGAGGGCGTAACGGTACAGCACGGCCGAATAGATGCCGCTCAGCGTGGCGTGCATCAGCACGCAGCCGAAGAAGGCCAGCAGGACGATGGCGACAAACACGCCCACCACCACCGTCCCGGCGGCGATCTTCGCCATCAGCATGGCCAGCACGACGGCGCCGGCCAGCAGGCCGAGGTACAGCAGGCTGAAGGCGAGGTTCAGGCCGACCTGGCCGACGATGTTCTCGCCCCAGCTCCGCTTGAGCAGGGCCGTGCTCTCGGAGATCGAGTCGAGCGCGCCGCGGTCGCTGGTGGCGATCACCGGCACGACCAGGAAGGTGGCGACCGCCCAGCCGGCGCCGAGCAGGCCGGCGATGAGGCGGCCGATGAAACCGACCCGCTCCTGGATGGCGCGCAGGATCACGCCGATGGTGGCGGAGATGACCGCATAGCCGAAGATCGTGCCGATGCGGCGGTTGGCGATACGCAGGCCGTCGCCCAGGGTCGGGCTGCCGCCTTCGAGCCGCATCACGACCGCGCCCACCAGCGCCGTGTTGAAGTAGAAGATGACGAAGTACTGGACCACGTAGAACAGGAAGGCCGTCGAATACAGGCCGCCCTTGCCAATGCCGTCGAGCGAGCCCAGGCCGAGCAGCGGCAGCGCGAAGGCCAGCAGCACCAGGAACAGGGCGAAGCCGGAGATGATGGGGAACAGCATCAGGTGCTTGTCCTGCCTGAGCACCTGGGCGCTGGCGCCGACGAGGCGGAAACTGCGGCTGAGACGGTCGAACATGTTTTTTCTCCTCAGGATTTTTAATGGTCCAAGCCCTGCCGCCATGCTGCGAGCGCTTTCTGAACCTCGGCCGCTTCGCGCAAGGTCACATCCATTTGCACGTCGGCGACGGCCCCGCCGTTCTGGACGATGCGGTCGAACTCGTCGGCCAGCCGTCCCGCGCGCGACAGCAATTCGGCAGGTGCGTGCCGGGCTGCCAGCGATTTGCGGTCGAGCTCATCGCGCGACACGATCCGGTGAAAGCCGTAGATGAAGCGACCGATACGCTCGTAGGCCGGCACGCCGTCGCCACCTGCAGCCCGGCCGCCCAGCATCTGTTTTACATAGACCAGCCATTTGTCGTCGGGATTGAACCGGCCGTCGATCAGCTCGATCTTCTCGAAGCTGCGCCGGGTCGGTGCCATTCCGAGGAACACGAGGTAGCTGTTGCCGATGACGAAACCGGGACGGATGACGCAATCGGAGCCGTTCATCGTGCGCCCGCCGCCGCGAGCCCAGAACGCAAAGTCCGAATGATCGTTGTAGGTGGTGTCATTGCCATTGCGCTCCACGGGGCCGCCTGTCACCGTGAACACTTTCAGCTCCGCTCCCGCCAACCGCTCCAGCGTCAGAAAGCGGTATTCGACCTCATAGTCGTTCAGGGGAGTGGCGCCGACAACCTGCCCAACCGCCACGTCCGTCACCAGCTGAAGCTGTTCTTCGGGAGGGATTAGTTGCCTGGCCGGCGCTACGCGGCATGCCTCGGATGCCGCCGCGTGCAGGGCCAGCAGCGCGAATACAAGGCTGCGAATGGTCGTCATCGTTTTCATCGTGGGAAGCTTAGCAGGATGGATGGCGCAGAAATGCACGCAAAATCACAACTCGTACGTCCACATTGCCATCGTCCCAAAACCCACGTACACTCCGCCCGTTGCCTCTTCATGAGGCGGCAACAACGCTAGGGGTCCTGCGCCATCAACCGCGCGGGTGAGAAATACCCTCCGAACCTGATCTGGATAATGCCAGCGAAGGGAAGCTACAGAGTCCGCGTACGCCCTCGTGCTACGTTCCTCCGCACTCCTCCGCTGGATCGCCGATCTACGGGAGTCCCCAAAACCTGCTGCGCGTTGCATTGTCGGATTGCGATGCTCGCTGTACATCTCGTACAGCTGCGCTTCTCATCCAACACTGCTGCCGCTCGCGACGGTTTTGGTGCCTCCCTTCAGTGATACAAGGAGTGCACTTGAACGCCGATCCGAAATTCCTGTCCGCCAGCGCCACGGTCGATGCCGCGGCCGTGACGCCTCTTCCCAACTCGCGCAAGGTCTACGTGGCCGGCTCGCGTCCCGACATCCGGGTGCCGATGCGCGAGATCCATCAGTCGTCCACCTCCGCTTCCTTCGGCGCCGAGCCGAATCCGCCGGTCTGGGTCTACGACACCTCCGGGCCCTACACCGACCCCGAAGCGCGCATCGACATCCGCTCCGGCCTGCCCTGCCCGCGCTCCGGATGGATCCGCGAGCGCGGCGACACCGTCGAACTGGCCGGTCCCAGCTCGGGCTATGGCCAGGAACGCCTGCGCGATCCGAAGCTGGCCGAACTGCGCTTCGACCTGCAGCGCAAACCGCGCCGCGCGGCCGGCGGCCGCAACGTCACCCAGATGCACTATGCGCGCCAGGGGATCGTCACGCCGGAGATGGAATTCGTCGCCATCCGCGAGAACCTGCGGCGCCAGGAATACCTGCGCGGCCTGGAAGCCGCCGGCCCGACCGGGAAGAAGATGGCCGCCCTGCTGGGCCGCCAGCATCCGGGCCAGTCCTTCGGCGCTGCCATTCCCGCCGTGATCACGCCGGAATTCGTGCGCGAAGAGATCGCCCGCGGCCGCGCCATCCTGCCGGCCAACATCAACCACCCGGAATCCGAGCCGATGATCATCGGCCGCAACTTCCTCGTGAAGATCAATGCGAATATCGGCAACTCCGCCGTCACGTCCTCGATCGGCGAGGAAGTCGAGAAGATGACCTGGGCGATCCGCTGGGGCGGCGACACGGTGATGGACCTCTCGACCGGCAAGCACATCCACGAGACGCGCGAATGGATCATCCGCAACAGCCCGGTCCCGATCGGCACCGTGCCGCTCTACCAGGCGCTGGAGAAGGTGAACGGCAAGGCCGAGGAACTCACCTGGGAAATCTACCGCGACACCCTGATCGAGCAGGCCGAGCAAGGCGTCGACTACTTCACCATCCACGCCGGCGTGCGCCTGCCGTTCATTCCGATGACGGCGGACCGCCTCACGGGCATCGTCTCGCGCGGCGGCTCGATCATGGCCAAGTGGTGCCTGGCCCACCACAAGGAATCCTTCCTCTACACCCGCTTCGAAGAGATCTGCGAGATCATGAAGGCCTACGACGTCGCCTTCAGCCTCGGCGACGGTTTGCGCCCCGGCTCCATCTACGACGCCAACGACGAAGCCCAGCTGGCCGAACTGCGCACCCTGGGCGAGCTCACGCAGCTGGCCTGGAAGCACGACGTGCAGACCATGATCGAGGGACCGGGCCACGTGCCGCTGCACCTGATCAAGGAGAACATGGACCTGCAGCTGGAGCAGTGCCATGAAGCCCCCTTCTACACCCTCGGCCCGCTGACCACCGACATCGCCCCCGGCTACGACCACATCACCTCGGGCATCGGCGCCGCCAACATCGGCTGGTACGGCACCGCCATGCTGTGCTACGTGACCCCGAAGGAGCACCTGGGCCTGCCCGACAAGGACGACGTCAAGGACGGCATCATCACCTACAAGATCGCGGCGCATGCGGCCGACCTGGCGAAGGGCCATCCGGGCGCGCAGATCCGCGACAACGCCTTGTCGAAGGCACGCTTCGAATTCCGCTGGGAAGACCAGTTCAACCTCGGCCTCGATCCGGACAAGGCGCGATCCTTCCACGACGAGACGCTGCCGAAGGACTCCGCCAAGGTGGCCCACTTCTGCTCAATGTGCGGGCCGCATTTCTGCTCGATGAAGATCACCCAGGAAGTGCGCGACTACGCGGCTGGCGGCATGCAGGAAAAGGCGGTCGAGTTCATGCGCAAGGGCGCCGAGCTCTATCACAAGGAGTAAACGGCATGCTGGAGATCGAACTGAACGGCGCGGCGCACACGCTGCCGCGGGCCGCCAGCCTGCACGAACTGGTCGACATGCTGGAGCTGTCCGGCCAGGCGCTGGCGCTGGCCGTGAACCGCCGCGTGGTGCCGCGCGAGCAGTGGCGCACGACCCTGCTGCAGCCGCGCGACCAGGTGGACGTGGTGCGCGCCATCGGCGGCGGCTAAACTTTTTACGGAATCGGAGAACACATGAACCAGACCAAGGACCGGCCGCTCGTCATCGCCGGCAAGGAATACAACTCGCGCCTGCTGGTCGGCAGCGGCAAATACCGCGACCTGGACCAGACCGCGACCGCCACCGCGGCCGCGGGCGCCGAGATCATCACGGTGGCGATCCGCCGTGTGAACATCGGCCAGGATCCGCATGCGCCCAACCTGCTCGACGCGGTGCCGCCCTCGCGCTACACCATCCTGCCGAACACCGCCGGCTGCTACACGGCCAAGGATGCCGTGTACACCCTGCAGCTGGCGCGCGAGCTGCTGAACGGGCACAAGCTCGTCAAGCTCGAAGTGCTGGGCGACGAAAAAACCCTGTTCCCCAACATGCCCGAAACCCTGCGCGCCGCCGAAGAACTGGTGCGCGACGGCTTCGACGTGATGGTCTACTGCAGCGACGACCCGATCCAGGCGCGCATGCTGGAGGACATCGGCTGCGTGGCGGTGATGCCGCTGGCCTCCCTGATCGGCTCCGGCATGGGCATCCTGAATCCCTGGAACCTCTCGCTCATCATCGAGCAGGCCAAGGTGCCGGTGCTGGTCGACGCCGGCGTCGGCACGGCTTCCGATGCCACGGTGGCGATGGAGCTGGGCTGCGACGGCGTGCTGATGAACAGCGCCATCGCGCTGGCGCGGGACCCGGTGCGCATGGCGGGCGCGATGCGGCTCGCGGTGGAGGCCGGCCGCGAAGCGTACCTGGCGGGCCGGATGCCGCGGCGTTTCGCGGCCTCGCCCTCGTCGCCGATGGCGGGACGGGTCGGATGAGACCCTGCGTGCTGGTGTTTTCCGGCCTCGACCCTTCGGGCGGGGCCGGCATCCAGGCCGACATCGAGGCGATCGCGGCCCAGGGTGCGCACGCGCTGCCCATCGTCACGGCGCTCACGGTGCAGGACAACGAGCGGGTGTTCGAGGTGGCGCCGGTGGACGCCGGCCTGCTGACGCGCCAGGCCATGCTGCTGGCCGACACGATGCCGATCCGCGCGGTCAAGCTGGGCATCCCGGGCAATCTCGCGAATGCCGAAGCCATCGCCGGCATCGTCCTGCTGCTGCGCGCGCGCCAGCCGGCGCTGCCGGTGGTGCTCGACCCGGTGCTGGCCAGCGGCCACGGCGATGCCCTCGCACGCGGCAATGCGCTGGCGGCGCTGGCGCCGCTGCTGGCGGTGGCGACGGTGGCCACGCCCAACCTGCCGGAAGCGGCGGCGCTGGAGCTGTCCGGCTGTCCGCACGTGCTGGTCACCGGCGGCCATGGCGCTGGTGACGAGGTCGTCAACCGCTGGCACAGCCGCGACGGCATGCGCGAATGGCGCTGGCCGCGCCTGCCCGGCGAATTCCACGGCAGCGGCTGCACGCTGGCCTCCAGCCTGGCCGCCCGCCTGGCGCTGGGCGACGCGATGGCCCAGGCCCTCGAGCGCGCCCAGCGCTGCTGCAACCAGTCGCTGGCGGATTCGTATGCGATCGCCCCCGGCCAGCGCATCCCGCGCCGTATCGAACATCGAGGAGCATGAAGTGACAACGAAAGCACTGAAAGGACTGTACCTGGTGACGCCCGACTGGACCGATACCGGGCGCCTGCTGGCCGCGACGCGGCGCGCGCTGGAAGGCGGCGCCGCGCTGGTCCAGTACCGCAACAAGACGGCGAGCGAGGTGCTGCGCGAGGAACAGGCGGCCGCCCTGCTCGCCCTGTGCCGCCGGCATGGTGTGCCGCTGGTGATCAACGACCACGTGGACCTCTGCCTGCGCCTGGATGCCGACGACGTGCACGTCGGCGGCACCGATGCGCCGGTGGCCGCCGTGCGTGCGGCGCTCGGGCCGGACAGGATCGTCGGCGCATCCTGCTATGGCCGGTTTCCGCTGGCCCTGGCGGCGCAGGCGGCGGGCGCCAGCTATGTGGCCTTCGGCGGGTTCTATCCGTCCAAGGTGAAGGTGTACGAGGTGAGCACGGCGCCGGACATCGTGGTCGGTGCCAGCGAGCGGCTAGGGGTGCCGGTGGTGGTGATCGGCGGGATGACGGCAGAGAATGCGCGGCCGCTGGTGGCGCGCGGAGCGGCTATGGTGGCCGCGATCAGCAGCGTCTACCTGGCGGAAGATCCGGCTGCGGCTGTGCGGGAGTTTGCGGACTTGTTCTGATGCTTGTTGAGCGCGTGGGCACGGAGTGCCCACGTTCGACGCCTGGTTACGCCTTGGCCAGCTTGAACTGGGTCAGCTCGCCGGTCAGGTAACCCACCGCCGCACCGAACTTGTCCTTGTAGTTCGCGCGGATCAGCGGATCCAGCGTGGTCTTCACGTTGGCGTGGATGCCGCCCCAGTCGCCGGCGTGCTGGAAGTTGCTCATGATGTAGGTCCAGCCGTTGATGTCGTCGACCGCGTGCAGGCCGGTCGACTCGCCGCCGGCCGGCACCGACATCAGGCGCGAGAGCTGCTTGGTGTCGACGTTGTAGGCCCACAGGAAGTTGTTGACGTGCTGGCTGCTGTCTTCGCCAATGAAGAGGGTGCGCATCTTTTCCGAGAACTTCAGGTTGTCCGGATTCGCGACCTTGTTCGGGTTGCCGGTATTGCCCAGCGCGTCGGCGGCAATATCCTCGCCCACCAGCAGGGCCTTGGTGTCGGCCGGCATCCACTCGCTGTTGATGGCGTTGCCCGCGGTGTCTTTCTGGCCGCCCTTCAGGCTCAGCATCATGACGGCGCCGGCATTGACCGCTTTCGGGATCGAGATGCCGTTGCCCGGCACGTTCAGGGCGTTACCGGCCACCATCGAGCTCTGGCAGTTCTGCAGGGCCGAGTAGGCAATCTTGTCCTTCAGGTTGACGGTCGTGCCCTCCATCTTGGTGAAGCCCATCGAGGCGCCGACCAGCGCCGCGTAGCGGTGGGTCTCGAGGAAGGCGGCGGCCTTTTCCATGCCCGGCTTCAGCTTGAGCCACTCGGTGCGGCCATTGGCGGCAACCTTGGTATAGCTGGCGTCCTGCGGATCGCTGCTCTTGACGTCCATGATGTCGGTCGGCTTGAGCGAGGCGGCCAGCGAGCGGATCTCGTCGCTGGTGGCGGAGCCCAGCTTGATCCAGCTGAGCGGCGCGGCGGCGGCGGCCGGGTCCAGCGAGAAGCCGGCGCCGACCTTGGCCACGTACAGGGTGCCCGAGGACAGGTCTTTTTCCTTGTCGGCGACGAACACGAAGTAGCCACTGTTGGTGGCGTCGTCGCCCATGATCACGGTGCGGTTGTCGCCCAGCACCTGCACCAGCTCGTGCGAGATGCGGCCCATGCAGTAGTGTTTCTTGATGCTGCCGGTGCCGTCGGCATTGACGGTCACTTCCGGCAGGTGGCCGTAGTTGTAGGGGTTGGCGCGGGTCTCGTCGCCGTACAGGTTCTTGCTGAAGGCCTTGAACTGGGCGTCGGTGGCGGCGGTGAAGGCGTTCGGCTCGTACTCCTCGCTCGACAGGTGGGTGCCCCACGGCGACAGGCTGGCGCCGCAGGTGATCCACAGGCCGTTCACGCCCGAGGTGTCGACGTTGTGGTACTTCACCAGGCTCAGCTTGCCGTTGGCCGGATCCTGGTCCAGGGTCAGCACGGCGATCGGCGACGGCAGCTTGCCGTACATGTCGGTGGTGCCGTCCTGGGCCCAGGTGGTGTATTCGAACTGCACCACGGCGAACACGGTATTGCCCTTCACCCCTGTCACTTTCGCGTTCGGAACCGTCAGCAGCGAGGTGCCGTCCGGCGAGTCCGAGAAGAACTGGCGCTCCTTGCCGGCCACGGTGGTGTCGACGATCGGGCGGTTAGCGATGTCGTAGTAGCCGCCGGCCAGGATGGTGCCGCCGCTGCCGTTCGGGACCATGTCGCCGGTGATGAAGAAGGGTTTATAGGACAGCTTGAAATCGAGCTTGCTGCTGTCGCTGAAGCTGACCGTCATGGTCGAGCCGACCGAGGTGGTGGCCATCGCGGCGGCGTCCGTCAGGGTCGGCGCGTTCATCGAACCGAACGAGACGCTGGACAGGGTCACGGCCGGCGGCGTGGTCTGGCCGGGGTTGCCCGGCGCCGTGGTCACCGGGCTGTCGTCACCGCCACCGCAGCCGGCAAGCATGGCGCCCACGGTGCCGGCGCCGATCGGCAGCATCGGGGTCGCGCCGAGAAGGCGCAGCAGGCGGCGGCGGGACAGGTCGGTATTCGCATTCATACGTCAACACTCCAGGATCAGGTCATTGGGACCGCGCCGACGGCACGGAGAACGCTGGGCAGGATAGTGGAGACGTATGTCAGGAACATGACGGAAATTTAACGGTTTTGTGACACGCGCAGCCGGACTCGGGAACAGCAGCCTAGGCTCGCTCTTCAAACTTGTAAGTATTCGCAACAGAAGCGCATCGACCATCTGCGCTCAATTTGGGTCGATATCGCCACCAAGTCCACGCATCTTTCCAATCATAAAGACATGCATATCTGACTTTTCAGTCATTTATATGCACATGGGTAACAGTTTCTTACCAACTCGACAGTTTTTAAAAAGAAACAAGCTGCTATCGTTTTTCACGCCGCGATGCCTGCCGCATCCCGGCAAAGTGAAAACCAAAACAAAAGGAAGAACGATGAAAAAGACGATTTTCGCAGTGCTCGCAGGGTTCCTCGCCATGGGCGCCGCCCAGGCCCAGTCCACCGCCAACGACGCGCCGCGCGCCTACATGGGCATCGGCGTGGGTGCCGTCAAGGATTCCATCACCGGCGACCACAAGCGCAGCACCAGGATCTTCGGCGGCTACGAGTTCGACCAGAACTGGGCCGTCGAAGGTGGCTACAGCTACCTCGGCAAGAGCGGCTTCTACATGCCGCTGGAAAATGACATCTACCACGTCGGCGTGAAGAGCCAGAGCTTCTACGCCGCCGCCAAATACACCTTCCCGCTGACCGAGCGCACCGCGATGTACGGCAAGCTCGGCCTGGCCCATACCGAGGCCAGGTACTCGAGTTCGTTCAAGGGATGGAACTTCAAGGACAATACCAACGGCGTGTACGCCGCGGTGGGCGTGCAGACCAAGCTGACGGAAAACGTGTCCCTGTTCGCCGAATACGAGCGCAACGGCAAGCAGTTGCGCAACGGTGCGGACAACAAGGTCTTCAGCGCTGGCGTGAAGTACGGTTTCTGAGCGGAGGCGCCAATATGAAAAATGTGATTCCAGGCGTGCTCGCGGCTTTCCTTGCCGCCGGCGCCGCCCAGGCCCAGACGGCGGACACCGCGCCTGCCGCACCTGCCGCCACCGACGCGCCGCACGCCTATGTGGGCCTCGGCGTCGGCATCGGCCTACGGCAAGTTCGGCCTGTCCCACAGCGAGAGCAAGGTCTCGGCCGGGCTCCCGGGATGGAACTATACGGTCAGCGATAACGGGCTGTATGCCGGCCTCGGTGCGCAGTACAAGCTGACCCGGGAGATTGCCGCGGTGGTCGAGTACGAGCGCTTCGGCAAGCGCAAGGAAGGCGGACCGAAGGCCGATGTCTACAGCGCCGGCCTGAAATACAGCTTCTGAGCAGGGTCGCTAAGCCGCCGCGACATTCAGCGCATCGAGGGAGGCGACCAGGTCCGTAAAGCGCTGGCCCTGCACCGCCACATGGCCGCGCAGCAGGTCGCCCGCCTTCTGGCTGTCGCCCTCGATGATCGCATTCACCACCGCATCGTGCTCGCTGAACGAGTGCTTCATGCGGTCGCGCACCCTGAGCTGCAGGCGCCGGTAGGGACGGAGCCGGCGCGACAGGGCGCCCGCCTGTTCCGCCAGAAAATGGTTGTGACTGCCCGCAAAGATGGTCTGGTGGAACACTTCGTTGCGGTAGTAGTACTCGTCCGGGTCGCGCGCCTCGTAGGCGCTGCTGCAGGCCCGGTGCGCTTCCAGCAGCTTGGCGTGCTCGGCGGCCGACATGCGCCGCGCCGCCAGGCGTGCGCACATGGCCTCCAGCTCGGCCATCACCTCGAACATCTCCACGATCTCGTGCGGCGACACCGTCGCCACCACCGCCCCGCGGCGCGGACGGATCTGCACCAGTCCCGCCGACGCCAGCTGGATCAGGGCTTCGCGGATCGGGGTACGCGATGCCCCGAATTCGGTGGCCAGTTCGGTCTCATCCAGATGCTGCCCAGGGAGTAACTTCCCGGTGGCGATCTTCTCTTCAATCTGTTCGCGTAGCCGATCAGAGAGCTTTTTCATGGCGCTGCTTCCCGCTTAAAAAATCATCGTAACCCCGATTGACATTGTATTTTTTCTACGTCATCTTGTATACACAAACAAAAAACTTGCATGCACCAGCATGTGTTCCCGTGAAGAGAACTGAGGAGATAGACATGGTATCAATCAAGCGACGCAGCACCCTGGGCGCCCTGGCACTTGGCATGAGCATGGTCCTGGCCGCATTGCCGGCATCGGCCCAGAACACGGTCATCAAGATTTCGCACCAGTTCCCCGGCGGGACCATCGACAAGGGCGATTTCCGTGACCGCCTGGTGCGCATGTTCGCCGCCGAGGTCGAAAAACGCACCAAGGGCAGCGTCAAGTTCGAGATCTACCCCGGCTCGTCGCTGATGAAGACCAACGCCCAGTTCTCCGCGATGCGCAAGGGCGCGCTCGACATGTCGCTGGTGCCGCTGTCGTACGCCGGCGGCGAAGTCCCGGAAACGAATATCGGCCTGATGCCCGGCCTGGTGACCTCCTATGAGCAGAGCGCCGCATGGAAAAATGCCGCGGTCGGCAAGGAACTCACCAGGATCCTCGCCGACAAGGGCGTGGTGATGGTTAGCTGGATCTGGCAGGCCGGCGGCATGGCATCGCGCGGCAAGCCGATCGTCGAGCCGGAAGACGCGAAGGGCATGAAGATCCGCGGCGGCTCGCGCGAGATGGACCTGATCCTGAAGGAAGCCGGCGCCGCCGTCGTGACCCTGCCGTCGAACGAGATCTATGCCGGCATGCAGACCGGCGCCATGGATGCGGCACTCACCTCCTCGACCTCGCTGATCTCGTTCCGCCTGGAAGAAGTGTCGAAGGCGCTCACCACCGGCCGCGGCAAGTCCTACTGGTTCATGCTGGAGCCGCTGATGATGTCGAAGGCCGCCTTCGACCGCCTGAGCAAGGAACAGCAGGCCGTCATCCTGCAGGTCGGCGCCGACATGGAAGCCTTCGCGCTGAAGGAAGCCAAGG
Source organism: Massilia sp. 01N417 (assembly GCF_056399645.1). Taxonomy (NCBI): domain Bacteria; kingdom Pseudomonadati; phylum Pseudomonadota; class Betaproteobacteria; order Burkholderiales; family Oxalobacteraceae; genus Massilia; species Massilia sp. 01N417. The sequence continues at coordinate 243,061 of NZ_JBFTRS010000003.1, forward strand.
CGGACGATGAAGAAGTGGCCAAGGTATTCGCCAAGGCCGGCGCCAAGACCGTCGACCTGAGCGACGCCACCGTCAAGAAATGGCAGGACATCGCCCGCCGTACCGCCTGGAAGGACTTCGCCGCCAAGAACGCCAACACCGCCAAGCTGCTGCAGCTCGCCGAACAGGTGAAGTGATGAGTGCCCACGGATACGAGGCCCAGGCGCCGCAAGCGCCTGCGCTGCCCTCGCACCGCGGGGCGGCCACGCTGGCGGTGTTCCTCAACAGGGTCAACCACCTGCTGCTGGTGATCTCGATGCTGGCCATGATCCTCACCGCGCTGGTGCTGAGCTACTCGGTGGTGATGCGCTACTTCTTCAAGGTCGCCACCGACTGGCAGGACGAGGCCGCGGTCTTCATGCTGGTCGGCGCCACTTTCTTTTGCGCCGCCTACGTGCAGTCCTTCCGCGGGCACATCGGCATCGAGGCGYTGGCCGGCCTGCTGCCGGCGAAGGTGAACCGGGTCCGCCTGATCCTGGTGGACCTGCTGTCCTTCCTGTTCTGCGCTTTCTTCTCCTGGAAATCGTGGACCCTGTTCCACGAAGCCCTGGTCGAAGGCCAGACCACCTCGTCGACCTTGGCGCCGCCGCTGTGGATCCCGTACTCGCTGATGGCGTTCGGGATGACCTTGCTGACGCTGCAGATCCTGGTCCAGCTGATCGGCCGCCTCACCGAAAAGGAATGAACCCATGAGCGCACTTTCCCTCGGCGTCGGCTACGCCGCCGCCACGCTCGTCGTCATGTTTTCGGGCATGCCTATCGCCTTCGCACTGGGCGCGGTCGCCACCGTGTTCATGTACTTCTTCATGCCGGCGTCCTCGCTCGACACGATCACCCAGAACGTGTACGAGGAAATGGCATCGATCACGCTGCTGTCGATCCCGCTCTTCATCATGAAGGGCGCGGCGATCGGCAAGTCGCCGGCAGGCCGCGACCTGTACTCGGCCATCCACGCCTGGCTGAACAAGGTGCCCGGCGGCCTCGGCATCGCCAACGTGTTCGCCTGCGCGCTGTTCGCCGCCATGGCGGGCTCCTCGCCCGCCACCTGCTCGGCGATCGGCTCGGCCGGCATTCCCGAGATGCGCAAGCGCGGCTATTCGCCCGGCTTCGCGGCCGGCATCATCGCCGCCGGCGGCACCCTCGGCATCCTGCTGCCGCCGTCGATCACGATGATCCTGTACGCGGTGGCCGCCGAGCAGTCGCTGGGCCGCCTGTTCCTGGCCGGTATCGGCCCCGGCCTGATGCTGGTGCTGCTGTTCGCCGGCTATGCCGTGCACCGGGCGCGCAAGGAATACCGCCTGGCCCATGAGCTCTACCAGCGCGGCGGCGAGAAGTCGGCCTACCTGGACGCCCATACCTACACGCTGGCGGAGAAGGTCGAGATGCTGCCGCGCGTGCTGCCCTTCCTGGTCCTGCTGACCGGCGTGATGATCGCGCTGTACGGCGGCTATGCGACGCCGTCGGAAACCGCCGGCCTGGGCGCCCTGCTGGCGATCGTGCTGATGGCCGTCGTGTACGGCATCTGGCGGCCGAAGGAACTCGGGCCGATCCTGAGCTCGACGATCAAGGAGTCGACCATGCTCCTCATGATCATCGGCATGTCCCTGCTCTATTCCTACGTGATGAGCTACCTGCACATCAGCCAGTCGGCGGCCCAGTGGGTGGTCGGGCTGCACCTGTCGAAGTGGGTGCTGCTGTCCGTGATCCTGCTGATGGTGATCGTGTTCGGCTTCTTCCTGCCGCCGGTATCGATCATCCTGATGACCGCGCCCATCATCCTGCCGCCGCTGCGCGAAGCCGGCTTCGACCTGATCTGGTTCGGCGTGGTGATGACCATCGTGATGGAGATGGGCCTGATCCACCCGCCGGTGGGCCTGAACATCTTCGTCATCAAGAACATCGCGCCGGACATCCCGCTGTCCGACGTGATCTGGGGCGTGATGCCCTTCGTGGTGCTGATGTTCGTGGCGGTGATCCTGCTGTGCCTCTTCCCGCAGATCTCGACCGCCCTGCCCGACATGATCATGGGAGCGCGCTAGATGGGTAACAACGAAAGAAGCTGGGACCGCCAGCGCGCCAACCGCGAGCGGCGCCTTGCGCGGGCGCGCGAGCAGCTGGGCGCCGGCCTGCAAGGCAAGATCGTCGACACGGGCCTGGCGCGCGAACTGCTGCACCAGGTGATCGAATGCGGCGACCGCGTCTGCCTGGAAGGGAACAACCAGAAGCAGGCCGACTTCCTGGCCAGGACCCTGGCCGCGCTCGACCCCGGCCGGGTCAACGGCCTGCACATGCTGCAGTCGGTGCTGGCCCTGCCGGAACACCTGGACGTGTTCGACAAGGGCATCGCCGCGCGCGTCGACTTCTCGTTCTCCGGACCGCAGGCCGGCCGCCTGGCCAAGCTGGTGTCGAGCGGGAAGATCAATATCGGCGCCATCCATACCTACCTGGAGCTGTTCGGCCGCTACTTCATCGACCTGACGCCGCAGGTGGCGCTGGTGGCGGCCCAGGCGGCCGACCGCCACGGCAACCTGTACACCGGCCCGAATACCGAGGATACGCCGGCCATCGTCGAGGCCACCGCCTTCAAGAGCGGCATCGTGATCGCCCAGGTGAACGAGATCGTCGACGTGCTGCCGCGCGTCGACATCCCGGCCGACTGGGTCGACTTCGCGGTGGCGGCGCCGACCCCGCACTACATCGAGCCGCTGTTCACGCGCGACCCGGCCTTGATCTCCGAGATCCAGGTGCTGATGGCGATGATGGCCATCAAGGGCATCTATGCCGAATATGGAGTCGAGCGCCTGAACCACGGCATCGGCTTCGACACCGCCGCCATCGAACTTCTGCTGCCGACCTATGCGGCCTCGCTGGGCCTGAAAGGCAAGATCGGCCGCAACTGGGCGCTGAACCCGCACCCGGCCCTGATTCCGGCGATCGAGGCCGGCTTCGTCGAGACCGTGCACTCCTTCGGCTCCGAGCTCGGCATGGAAGACTATGTGCGCTCGCGCCCCGACGTGTTCTTCGTCGGCCCGGACGGCAGCATGCGCAGCAACCGCGCCTTCTCCCAGGTGGCCGGCCACTACGCCTGCGACATGTTCATCGGCTCGACCCTGCAGATCGACTTGCAGGGCAATTCGTCGACGGCGACCCTGGGCCGCATCTCCGGCTTCGGCGGCGCCCCGAACATGGGCGCCGACGCGCGCGGCCGCCGCCACGCCAGCCCGGCCTGGCTGAAGGCCGGCGCACAGGCGCGGCGCGGCAAGAACGTGATCCCGCGCGGACAAAAGCTGGTGGTGCAGATGGTCGAGACCTTCCGCGAGCACATGCAGCCGGCCTTCGTCGAGCGCCTCGACGCCTGGCAGCTGGCCGAACAGGCGAAGATGGCGATCCCGCCGGTGATGATCTACGGCGACGACGTCACCCACATCCTGACGGAAGAAGGCATCGCCAACCTGCTGCTGTGCGCTACCTCCGAGGAACGCGAACAGGCGATCCGCGGCGTGGCCGGCTACACGCCGGTCGGGCTGGCGCGCGACCGGCGCATGGTGGAAAACCTGCGCGACCGCGGCATCGTCCAGCGGCCCGAGGACCTCGGCATCGACAAGCGGCTGGCCACGCGCGACCTGCTGGCGGCCAGGAACATGAAGGACCTGGTGCGGGCATCCCACGGCCTGTACAAGCCGCCCAAACAGTTCAGGAACTGGTAATCATGGAAACCCTACGATTCAATTTCAACGGCGGCCAACGCCGGATCACCGGTGCCCGCCTGGTGGGCGTGGTCGGCTCCGGCAACCTGGAGATCCTGATCGAACGCCGGCCGCTGGACGGCGCCTGCGCGATCGAGATCAGCACCGCCGCCCACGGCTTCGGCCCGATCTGGGAAGCGGTGGTGCGCGACTTCCACCAGCGCTGGCAGCTGGCCGACGTCCGCGTAGCCATCAACGACATGGGCGCGACGCCGGCGGTGGTCAGCCTGCGGCTCGACCAGGCCGCCGAATCCATCACGGGAGAGGCCTCATGAGCAGCTACCAGGAAGCCACCGCGCGCCAGCGCATCGCCGGCATGCTGGACAAAGGCAGTTTTACGGAATTCCTGCCGCCGCAACTACGCGTGGTGAGTCCCCACCTCCACCAGCTCGATGCGCCGGTGTCCTTCGACGACGGCGTGGTGGTCGGCAAGGGCAGCATCCAGGGCCGGCAGGTGTTCATCGCCGCCCAGGAAGGCGGCTTCATGGGCGGCGCGGTCGGCGAAGTCCATGGCGCCAAGCTGGTGGGCATGCTGCGCCGCGCCGTCGACGAAGATGCCGGCGCCGTGCTGCTGCTGCTGGAGACCGGCGGCGTGCGCCTGCATGAAGCGAACGCCGGCCTGATCGCCGTGTCGGAAGTCATGTGCGCCGTGCTCGACACCCGCGCCGCCGGCATTCCGGTGATCGCGCTGGTGGGCGGCTCGAACGGCTGCTTCGGCGGCATGGGCATCGTGGCCCGCTGCACCAACGGTGTCGTCATCTCCGAGGAAAGCCGGCTGGCGATGTCGGGGCCGGAAGTCATCGAGACCGCCGGCGGCGTCGAGGAATTCGACGCCCGCGACCGCGCCCTGGTCTGGCGCGTCACCGGCGGCAAGCACCGCTACCTGATCGGCGACGCCCAGGCCATCGTGGCCGACGACGTCACAGCCTTCCGCGATGCGGCGCTGCGGCTGGCCGATGCGGCACGCGGCGCGGGCACCGGACTGACGCTCGAAGCGCTGGAGGCCGAGCAGCGCATGCTCGGCAGCCGCCTCGAACGCTTCGGCAAGCTCGACGATCCGCTGGAGATCTGGGAAGACCTCGGCATCGACGAGCCGCAGGCTGTGCCCTTGCTCGAGATCGACGCATTCCGCGAACTGGCCGACGGCCACCGTGAAGGAGCCGCATCATGAACTGGCAACAAGTGGCGGACGCCCTGTTCCCGCAGGGACACCGCATCGTCGAACGCGACCGCTTCCTGAGCGGCGAAGCCCAGGTGGACGGCAAGACGGTGACCGTGATCGGCACCACCGGGCACACGCCGATCGGCGTCGAGATCGCACTGGCGCAGGCCAGCGCCATCCTCGACACGGTCAGGCGCCATCCGGGCCGGTCGATCGTGATCCTGGTCGACACCGAAGGCCAGCGCCTGCGCCGCCGCGACGAGATGTTGGGCATCAACAGCTACATGGCCCACCTGGGCAAGTGCGTCGAGCTGGCGCGGCGGAGCGGCCATCGTATCGTCGGCCTGGTGTACGACCAGGCGCTGTCGGGCGGCTTCATCACCAGCGGCCTGATCGCCGATGCCTGCTATGCCCTGCCCGAAGCCACCATCCGCGTGATGGGCCTGCCGGCCATGGCGCGCATCACCAAGGTGCCGCTGGAACGGCTGGAAGAGCTGGCCGAGGACAACCCGGTGTTCGCACCCGGCGCCGAAAACTACCTGCGCATGGGCGGCGTGGCCGGGATCTGGCACGAGAACCTGGCGGCCGCGCTGGCGGATGCGCTGGCCCAGGCGGGACCGGGAGACCGCCGCGCCGAAGTCGGCCTGGAACGCGGCGGCCGCAAGCTGGCCTTCCCGGTCGCGCAGGCGGTACGCACGGGATCCGATGTACAGGCGGCATGACCTGGTCTGGCCGACGCCCCGGGGCTGGGCCTCGGTCCTGCGCGGCCTGGACGGCGCGGCGCGCGAACTGGCCCAAAGCTGGCAGGCGCGCGGCTTGCCGGCCGTGGTGCGCCGGCTCGAGCCCGATACGCCGCCCGGCCTGCTCTGCCTGGGCATCCCCGCGCCGCCCGATCCGCACAGCGGCCAGAAGATCCGGCTCGGCTTTGCCGTCGAACGCAGCGAGGTCGCGGCAACGCGAGGCGCGCTGGCACTGGACGAAGCCGAAGCGCCGGCAGCGTGGCAGCCGGGCCTGCGCAAGCTGCGCATCGCGCTGCGCGCCGCGGGCGTGGACTGCCGGGTGTTCGGCTCGATGGCGATGCAGACCCTGAGCGGCGAGTGCTATCTCGGCGCCGGCTCGGACATCGACCTGCTGCTGCGTCCCCTCGACGCGGCCCAGCTCGAGGCCGGCCTGGCGCTGCTGGCGCGCCATGCACAAAGCCTGCCGCTGGATGGCGAGATCGAATTCCCGTCCGGCCATGCGGTGTCCTGGAAGGAGTGGCTGGGCACCGATGCGCCGCAGGCGAATCGACTCGATCGCGTGCTGGCCAAGCACCTGAATTCCGTGGCGCTGCTGCGGCGCGACGCCCTGCTCGCCCAGTTCGGCACGGACGGCGGCCGTCATGGCTGAGGCCTGCCTGCTCGCGCGCGGCCACGCGGTCCCGGACGCCACCGCGGCCGGCGCCATCGTCGCGCGCCACGCGGTGCGCAGCCTGTACCAGGAACTGGCGCTGTATCCCAAGCCCGGCCTGGTGTCGCTGGTGGATACCGGCAGCCACGACGACATGGACGCCTCGACGTTTGTCCGCAGCCTGTTCTCGCTGCGCCGCTACTTCCTCGACATCGCGCTGGCCGGCGCCAGCGGCAACGGATTCGAGACCCTGCGCCGGCTCGGCATCGAAGCGGAACGGCGCATGCTGCTGGCCACCGGCGGCATCAACACGCATCGCGGGGCGATCTTTTCGCTCGGCCTGCTGTGCGCGGCGGCCGGGCGTGCGGCTGGGCTGTCCTGGCAGCCGGAGCTGCTGCGCGCGACGCTTGCGGAGCGCTGGGGCGACGCGCTGGCCGGTTACCGCGGGCCGGCCGCATCGAACGGTGCGCGGGTCCGCAGCCGTCACGCGGCGCCGGGCGCGCGCGAACAGGCGGCGGCCGGCTTTCCCGCGATTTTCGAACTGGCCCTGCCCACCCTGCGCCGCACGCTGGCGGCCGGGCGCGGCCTGCGCTGCGCCCGCATCGACACCCTGTTCACACTGATGGCCGGGCTGTCCGATACGAACGTGTATCACCGCGGCGGCGCCGAAGGGGCGCGCATCGTGCGCGACACCTCCCTGCGTTTCCTGGAGCGCGGCGGCACCGCGGCCGGCGACTGGGAGGAGGACGCGGTGGCGGCGCACCACCGTTTCGTCGCGCACCGCCTGTCGCCCGGCGGCGCGGCCGACCTGCTGGCCGCGACCTGCTTCGTCCATTCCCTGGCGACCGAGGGAGCGCCCTGACGATGCGGCTGGCCATCCTCTGCCCCGGACAGGGCGCGCAAAGCCCGGCGATGTTCGGCCTCGCAAGTGGCGACCAGGCAGCCTTCGGCCAGGCCGAAGCCTGGCTGCGCGATGCCGGCGGTCCGGTGGCGGAGAAGCCATTGCGGGACCTGCTCTCTCACCCCTCGGCCATGTTCGACAACTTCTGCGCCCAGCCGCTGGTGGTAGCCGCCACCCTGATGGCCTGGACCATGCTGGCCGAACACCTGCCGCGCCCTGCCCTGGTGGCCGGCTATAGCGTCGGCGAAGTCAGCGCCTATGCGATCGCCGGCGCCCTGCCGCTGGAGCGAGCGGTCGCCATTGCCTCGCGGCGCGCCGCGATCATGAGCGAAGCCGCGGCAAGCGCCGGCGAACAAGGCATGGCGGCGGTCTCCGGGCTCACATCGCAAGCCGCGCTGGACCTCGTCCGGCAAGCCGGCTGCGAAGCGGCCATCGACACGCCCGGCGCCCTGGTTGCCGGCGGCCTGCGCGCAAACCTGGACCGCCTGGCGGCACTCGCGCCTTCGATGGGCGCAACATATAAACCCTTGCCGATCACGGTGGCGTCGCATACCGGCCTGCTGGCGAGCGCCGTCGATCCGCTGCGCAGCCTGCTGGGGGAGCATGCCGCCGCCCCTGCCCTGCCGCTGCTGGCGGGCGTGAGCGCGTCCGCCGTGCACGACGCCGCACAGGCGGCCGAGCTGCTCGCGCTGCAGACGGCAACCACGATCCGCTGGACCGAGTGCCTGGACGCGATGCTCGAGGCGCGCATCGACGTCGCCCTGGAGCTGGGTCCCGGCAGCGCGCTGTCGCGCATGCTGCGCGAACGGCATCCGCAGATCGCCTGCCGCTCGGTGGCGGATTTCCGCAGCGTGAAGGGCATTGCGGCCTGGGTCGCGGCCCAGGCCTGACACCGGTCGTCAGAACTGGTGGCGCAAGCCGATGTAGGAGATGAGGACGCACGCATCGCCGGCGCTTTCGTGGTGCCCCATCCTGCCGATATAGGTGGTCGCCTTGCCGGCGGCCCAGGACGCGCCCAGCCCAAGGCCGTCCTTCGAATACATGATGCCGCCGCCGAAGGTCGAACCGCGCGTGCCGCCGCCCGCCTGCTCGCCCGCCCCGTAGTCGAGCTGCAGGCTGACCGGGCCGACGCTGCGCTTGTCGATGACGCTGTTGTCGATGCGGCAGCCCTGCATGAAGATGTCGCCGCCCGTGTAACAGGGATCGGACCAGTAGTTGCCCCAGCTCTGGTCGAGCGGATTGAAGGACCAGCCGACGTTGTTCACGGCGTTGTACTGGCGGCCGGACGGCACGACGATGGCGGGCTGGCCTGGGTGGTCGTGGCGATCCAGCCCGTATAAACTCAGGACGCGTTCAGCCACTCTTCCAGAAAGGCGACGCAGACGCGCACATTGGCCGTCGTTCCCAGCCGCGCCGGATAGATCGCCCAGACGTCGGCTTCCTGCGCGTAGTCCGGCAGCACCCTCGCCAGGCGCCCGTCGTCCAGGCTGCGGCCGACGTCCCAGATCGAGCGCAGGATGATGCCGTGGCCGTCGATCGCCCACTGGTGCACCAGTTCGCCGTTATTGGTCGAGAGCGCCCCTTTGACGCGCACGGATTCCTCGCCGGCCGGCCCGCTGAGCTTCCAGCGGCCGAAGTCCTGGTCGCGCTCGCGGATCACGATGCACTGGTGCTGCGCCAGTTCGGCCAGCTGGCGCGGCATGCCGTGGCGTTCGAGATAGGCCGGCGCGGCGCACAGCACGCGCTGGTTCCTGGCGATGCGGCGCGCGATCAGGTGCGGCTCCTGCACCTGCCCCACCCGGATGTCGAGGTGGAAGCCCTCGGCGATCAGGTCGATCGGCCGGTCCAGCAGCTCGAGCTGCACTTCCAGCTCGGGATACTTGCGCGCCAGCGCGGAGACGGCCTGGCCGACGCGGTTGCGCCCGAAGCCGGAACTGGTACACAGGCGCAGCAGCCCGCGCGGCGTACTCCCCTTTTGCGAAATGGCCTCGCCCAGCTGGTCGACGTCTTCCTGGATCCGCAACGCCCACTGGTGGACCACGGTGCCGTGGTCGGTCAGGGCCAGCGTGCGCGTGGTCCGGTGCAGCAGGCGCACCCCGAGGGTTTGTTCGAGCACCGCGATGCGCTTGCTGACGAAGGCATTCGAGACCCCGAGTTCAAGCGCCGTCGCGGAAAAGCTGTGTTTCCTGACGACGGTGCAGAAGAGCTTGAGGTCTTCCAGCAGGGAGCGGCTGGCATGGAGATCTGGGCGCATGGGAACGAGAAGCATCGGGGGGATTATTTACGTTTCGTGTCTTTTCGATTCACGAATCTGCCGATTATATGCTCGATCGTATTCGATATGATGCTAGCCAACGTCAACCCTGTCCAAGGAATCATCATGAAGAAGCAGAAGATTGCAGTCATCGCCGGCGACGGCATCGGCAACGAAGTGATGCCGGAAGGCCTGCGCGTGCTGGAAGCCGCCGCCGCCCGCTTCGGCCTCGACCTCGAATTCACGACCATGGCCTGGGCCAACTGCGACTACTACCTCGAGCATGGCCAGATGATGCCGGACGACTGGCGCCAGCAGCTCGAAGGCTTCGACGCCATCTATTTCGGCGCCGCCGGCATGCCCAACCTGGTCCCCGACCATATCTCCCTGTGGGGCTCGCTGCTGAAGTTCCGCCGCGAATTCGACCAGTACGTCAACCTGCGACCGGTGCGCCTGATGCCCGGCGTGCCGAGCCCGCTGGCCAACCGCAAGCCGGGCGACATCGATTTTTACGTGGTGCGCGAAAACACCGAGGGCGAATACTCGTCCGTGGGCGGCAAGATGTTCGAAGGCACCGATCGCGAATTCGTGGTGCAGGATGCCGTGTTCACCCGCAAGGGCACCGACCGCATCCTGAAGTACGCCTTCGACCTGGCCCAGAGCCGTCCGAAAAAACACCTGACTTCCGCCACCAAGTCGAACGGCATCTCGATCAGCATGCCCTACTGGGACCAGCGGGTCGAAGCGATGGCCGGGTCCTATCCGGAGGTGAAGTGGGACAAGTACCACATCGACATCCTGTGCGCCCGCTTCGTGCTGTCGCCGGAACGCTTCGACGTCGTGGTCGCCTCCAACCTGTTCGGCGACATCCTGTCGGACCTGGGCCCGGCCTGCACCGGCACCATCGGCATCGCACCGTCGGCCAACCTGAACCCGGACCGCAGCTTCCCCTCGCTGTTCGAACCGGTGCACGGTTCCGCACCCGACATCTACGGCAAGAACATCGCCAATCCGATCGGCATGATCTGGTCCGGCGCGATGATGCTGGAATTCCTCGGCAACGGCGACGAGCGTTACCAGGCGGCGAATGACGCCATCATGAAGGCGATCGAACTGGTGCTGGCGCAGGGGCCGAAGACGCCGGACCTCGGTGGCTCGGCGAATACGACCGAGGTCGGCAAGGCGATTGCCGCGGCGCTGTGATCCGGCCTGCCTGCATTCATCCCACCTTGCGGGCTGCGATCAAGGCCGTATCGACGGTGAAGCTGCCGTCCTCGCCGATCTCGAAATAGTCGACGACAGCGGTGCTTGCGCGCCGCTGCAGCGAACGGATCGCGGCCGCATGGCCGGCGGGCGTCTTCATCCTTTCGATCCATGGCGCGAACGCCAGCCGCAGTTTATACGTCGCGACCTGCGCGACCTCGAAGCCGAGGGACGCCAGCGTGGCCTTCCATTCGTCCAGCGATGCATTGCGCACGTGCGAAGGGTCGCGCAACAGCTCCATGGTCTGCAGCCAGGTGTCCAGCAAGGGCAGGCCAGGCGAGACGACGTCCGCGAAGAGCGCCAGTCCATCGGGCTTCAGGACCCGGTGCATCTGCGCCAGGCCTGCCGTGAAGTCGTCCCAGTGATGCGCGCTGTAGCGGGTGGCGACGATGTCGAAGGACGCGGGCGGACAGGGAAGCGCCTCGGCCGCGCCCTGTTTGGTGACGATGTTCCCCAGTCCGCGCCTGCCCGCCTCCGCCGCGACGGTTTCCAGCATGGCGGCCGACAAGTCGTAGGCAACCACCTTGTCCACCAGGCCGGCCAGCCGGAACGCGACATGGCCGCCGCCGCAACCCATGTCCAGCGCAATGGCCTCTGGACGCGGTCCGACCAGGGCGGCCATCGACTCCAGGTCCTCGCCCTGGGCGTGAACGGCGCTGGACAGGTAGGCCTGGGCGCGGGAATCGTATTGTTCGAGGACGGCGGCGTGATGGGTATCGGGATGCATGTTGGCTCCGGTAAGGTCAGGTGAAAACACATTGTGTTGAATCCACATTACTGTTACAAGGAGCCTATTTATCCTGGTATAAATTGCGCCATGAACGACGAAGAACAACGCCGCCTGCTCGGAACATTCATCCGCGCGCATCGGGAGCGCCTGACGCCGGCCAGGCCGGGCCGACGGCGCACGCCGGGGCTGCGGCGCGAGGAACTGGCCGATGCGGCCGGCCTCGGCGTCACCTGGATCACCTGGCTGGAACAGGGCCGCGAGGTGCGCGCTTCCGCCGGCGCATTGGCGCGCCTGGCCGAAGCGCTGCAGTTGTCCGCGGCGGAGCGGGCATCGCTGTTTGACCTGGCCGGCAAAAAAGATCCGCAGGCCGGCGGCGAACACGTCGACGACCTGTCCCCCGCCCTGCTCCCGCTGCCAGGGCTCGTGTCCGCGCCGGCCTACCTGCTGGACCACACCTGGACGGCCAGGGCCTGGAACGCCGCGGCGGCCGACTTGTTCGTCGGTTGGCTGGACGAGGCCGCACAAGACCGCAACCTGCTCCGCTACGTCTTCCTGTCACCCGCCGCGCGGCTGCTGATCGCGGACTGGCAGCCGCGTGCGGAACGGCTGGCGGCCGAGTTCCGGGCCGACTTTCATCGCCGGCCGGGAGACGCGACCATGAAGGCGCTGGTCGACGACTTGTGCAGGGAGAGCGGCCTGTTTGCGCAATGCTGGGACCGGCAGGATGTGCTGGGGCGGGAAGGCGGCGAGCGCCAGTTCAATCATCCGGCACAGGGCGAGCTGACGTTCCTGCAGACGACGCTGCTGGTGGCATTACAACTGGAAATCAAGCTGGTATGCCTGGCGCCGTATTGAGGGCGTAAAAAAACCCGGCATCGCAAGATGCCGGGTTTGACGATCGGGATGGGTCAGACGTTGAACAGGAAGTTCAGCACATCCCCATCCTTGACCACGTATTCCTTGCCCTCGGCGCGCATCTTGCCGGCTTCCTTCGCACCAGCCTCGCCCTTGTAGGCAATGTAGTCATCGTAGGAAATCGTCTGCGCGCGGATGAAGCCGCGTTCGAAGTCGGTGTGGATCACACCGGCTGCCTGCGGGGCGGTATCGCCGACATGGATGGTCCAGGCGCGCACTTCCTTGACGCCGGCCGTGAAGTAGGTCTGCAGGCCGAGCAGCTTGTAGGCGGCGCGGATCAGGCGGTCCAGGCCCGGCTCTTCCATGCCCATGTCGGACAGGAAGGCGGCCTTGTCGGCGTCGTCGAGGTCGGCGATCTCCGCTTCGATGGCGGCGGAAATCGCCACGATCGGTGCGTTCTGTGCTTTCGCGTATTCGGTCAACTGGTCGAGCAGCGGGTTGTTGGTGAAGCCGGTGTCGGACACGTTGGCCACGAACATGGCCGGCTTGGCGGTGATCAGGCACAGCGTCTTGATCATGGCCATCTCGTCCGCATCGAGGCCGGCGGTGCGCACCGGCTTGCCTTCGTTCAGGTGCGGCATCAGGCGCTCGCAGATCGCGACCAGCTTGGCCGCATCCTTGTCGCCCGAGCGCGCCTTCTTGTTCTCGCGGTGGATCGCCTTTTCGACGGCGCCCATGTCGGCCAGCGCCAGTTCGGTCTGGATCACTTCGATGTCGTCCAGCGGGCTGACCTTGCCGGCAACGTGAATGACGTTGTCGTCTTCGAAGCAGCGCACCACGTTGACGATCGCATCGGTCTCGCGGATGTGGGACAGGAACTGGTTGCCCAGGCCCTCGCCCTTCGACGCACCCGCCACCAGGCCGGCGATGTCGACAAATTCGACGATCGCGTTGACCATGCGTTCCGGTTTGACGATATCGGCCAGCGCCTGCATGCGCGGATCCGGCACCTCGACCACGCCGACGTTCGGCTCGATGGTGCAGAACGGATAGTTTTCAGCCGGGATGCCGGCCTTGGTCAGGGCGTTGAACAGGGTGGACTTGCCGACGTTGGGCAGGCCGACGATGCCGCATTTGAGACTCATGGGAAGCTTTCAGGATCGAATTTACGAAACCTCGTATTGTAACCCCGCCAGGCACGAAAGATCGCAATCAGGTTCTAACGCGATATGTTTAGCGTTGCTGCACCGCGAATGGCACAATATGTTTCCGCATTGCAAACACACCACGACATGCCATCGATTCCAGCGAAAGACGCCTACAAGAGCTATGAAGGCCTCACGCTTCGCGGCATCGCCGCGCACATCATCAATTCCGTGCAGTTATATAACGTCGACGGGATTGGAACGCGCAACGACTGCCAGCTGGCCATTAATTTCCTCATCAGGATGTACCACGTCCGCCTGACGTTCATGAGCAGGCTTCCGATGCCGATGTCCAACGCCGCAAGATTGGCCAGCGGCGAAAAGCTCATCAAGGAACATGCCATTCCGGTCGCAACCATCATGAAGTTGCTGATCGATTCGGAGATTCCACCGACAAGGCTGCCGATCGAACAACTCCTCGATCGCGTCATGAAACTGCTTGACGCGACGACCTGCCGCGCGCTCGTCACGAAGGAAGAAGACGCCAGGCTCACCGCCGCAAACCTGGCGGACCGGATGCCCGAAGGGTTCAGCTATCCCTGGGCCGACCCATGGGTACGCTACAAGAAGGCAGGCATCGAGATCGATGGGCTCGAGGAATACACGAAGGCATTCGCCGAGGCGGCCGCTGCGGCGCACGCTGCGGAAGAAGCCCGGCGGGCCGACAAGGATCCCAACCGCGGCTGAGTCAAAACGGACGAATGCGCGACAAATCCGGCATGTTCACGAACGCCGCGAACTCGTCGCGCAGTCGCTCGCCCTCGTCCATCGCCTGTTTCCAGGCAAGAATCCGCGCATCGTGGTTGAGGCCGTAGAACTTGAAGTCGCTACGGTCGATCAGTTTCCCGCGCGGCAGTTTGCCGAGGAATTCCGGGCTCGGCGCCACGATCAGCACATTGTCCAGCCAGCCGCGGTTCGGTCCGCGCGTGGCGCGGCGCCAGGGCAGTGCCTTGTCCAGCCAGCCCGGCACGATGTGTTCGCTGAAATGCGGGTAGAGCACGATCGCCCCCGGCTCCTGTGCCGCGATACGCGTGTAAGGCAGCGCCAGGTTGTAGTCGACGATGCCGCCGTCCCAGTAATGGCCCTGCGGCGCCCCGGCGATGTCGCGCACCGGCTTCATCAGCATCGGCAGGGTGCCGGAAGCCAGCAGGCCGGACGCCAGGTTCTCGCGCGTCAGCGGCGAAAAGTGGGTGGCGAAGCTGTCGAACTTCTCGCGCAGCCAAGGGGCGGCGCTGCGCATGTCGCCGATCACGACGCGGTCCATCAGCTGGGCCAGGCGGTCACGCGATGCCAGGTTGTGCAGCGCCGCCGCCGCGAACCCCTTCATTTCCGCGTACCGGTGCCCGGGCGCGGCCAGGGAGCGCTTGCCGCGCACGGTCAGCAGGTGCAGGCGGTGCTGCGGGTGGTTGACGATGTCGTCCTCGTGGCCGCGCACGAATTCTCCCAATAGCCCTTGCACCACTTCGTCGATCTGTTCCTGCGAGGGCTTCGTGCTGGTATAGCGCTGGCCGCTGTAGAGCTCGCCCAGGCGGGCGAAAGCCTTGACCGGATCCTTCTGGCAGGCGGCCGCCATGCGCCAGGCGCCGATCGAGGAGCCGATCAGGGTGCGCTCGCGCGGCGCGCTTGGGAACCACTCGCCGAACACCCACTGGTCGAGCGAGCGGAAGATCAATCCCTTGGGGCCGCCGGCGGCGGCGGGAACGACCGCGATGTCGCCGGCGCGCAGGCCATGCGTGCGGATCTGGGCCAGGGCCAGCGGCCCGGCGTGGAAGCTTAGTGCGCTCATCCCGAAATTATCGCAGGAAGAGCGCGCTTGCGTTCGCTCAAGGGCCACCAGGTCGGCCTTCGTAACATGGTCCGATCGCTCACTTCGTGGAAGCCGCATGACCGCCCGCCGCTACACAGCACAGTCCGCTATCGCGCCCTGCCCGGCCTGGGCGCCTGGCATGCCGGCGCTGGCCGGCTTGCTGTTGCTGCTGGCCCTGGTGCTCGCCGGCGCCCCTGCGCGGGCGCGCGATACCGGCACCGATCCGGCCGTGGTCGTCGACCGCTTCATCCAGCACTACGTGGTCGAGCCCGACGGCGGCTACCGGCTCAGCGTCGAGCTTGCCAAGACCATCCTCCAGCAGCGCGCCCTGCGTGCCCACGGCCAGGCCACGATCAGCTACAACCGCAGCCTGGACGAGGTGCTGTCGATCGAGGCCTGGACCATCAAGCCGGACGGCCGGCGGGTGGCGGCGCAACCCGGCCAGGTGCAGGACCAGCAGGAAGCGGCGAGTGCAAGCGGCGAAGCGCCGATGTTCCAGGACACGCGCCTGAAAGTCGTGGTGTTTCCCGAGGCGGCGGTGGGCGACCGGCTGGCGCTGCGCTACGTGCTGAGGCGCAAGGCGGCGCTGTTCCCCGGCCACTTCGAACACCTCTCGTCCGCATCCTTCTACCTCAACAGGAATTACCTGCTGATCTACGACATGCCGGCCTCGATGCCGCTGCATGCGGACGCGGTCGGCTTCGTGCCGGTGCCGGGCGACAGTCCGCCGGGGCGCCGGCGCTACCAGTGGCGCTACGTGAACGGCGACAACGATCGCCTGGAAGCCGGCTCGGTCAGCTACCTCGACTACGGCAAGCGCTTGGCGGTCTCGACCTTTCCCAATTACGCCGCCTTCGCGCGCGCCTTCCGCCTCGGTGCCGCGCGCGCCGCCGGCAAGGCCCGGCCGTCGGCAGCCATCACGGCTCTGGCGCGCCAGCTGACGGCCGGGCTGCCGGACGCGCGCGCCCGCGCGCTGGCGCTGTCGGACTGGGTCAGGCACAACATCCGTTACGTGGGCGTCCACGTGGGGCCGGGCGGCGTGGTGCCGCATCCGGCCGCCACCGTGCTCGATAACCGCTACGGCGACTGCAAGGACCACGCCGGCCTGCTGGAAGCCCTGCTGGCCGCGGCCGGCATCGACAGTAGCGGCGCGCTGGTCAACAACGGCAATGCCTACCGCCTGCCGGACGCCCCGACCCTGGGCGTGCTCAACCACATGATCACCTGGGTGCCGAGCCTCGGCCTCTACCTGGATCCGACGGCGGAGATGTTGGGCGCGGGCTATCTGCCCGCCGGCATCCTCGGCAAGCCGGTGCTGCTGCTGAAGACCGGGACCTTTGCGATGACGCCGATCCTGCAGCCCGAGCGCAACCGCACCGCGACCTGGTTCGACATCCGCCGCGACGGCCAGAGCCGCTTCAAGTCGAGCAAGACAGCCAGCGGCGGCGGCGACGAAGTCCGGCTGTCCTTTTCCGGCACCAGCGGCGGTTTCCTCGAGCTGCCCGGCCCGAGCGGGCTGGCCACCACCCACGATCTCTGGGGCGGACTCGGCCAGGCCGTGTTCAAGCTCGGCGAAGAGAGCGAGCGGCGCCAGGACTTCGTCTGCCCGGCCATCGACATCGAGGACGAAACCGGCTTCCGCTTCCCGAAGGGGGTGCGCATCCTCGCCATGCCGCGCCCGGTGCAGCTGATGGACGGCGGCATTTATTATCGCGCCCGTTACGCGCGGCGCGGCAGCGAGGTCGTGGTCGGGCGCCGCCTGACCTTCCGCCATGGCCGCCCCACCTGCACCCCGGCCGACTTCCGCGCCATGCAGCCGGCGCTCGAGCGCATCGTCCGCGACCTGCGCAGCCAGATCGTGGTCGCCGGCAGTTGACACGCTAGACGGCGCGCAGCCGCGCCACCGCCTCGTCGCTCAATTCGAAACGCAGGTCGACTCGCTCGCGTCCCGAGCGATAGCCGCCGGGCCAGCGCGCGATCACCTCGAAGCCGCAGCGCTGGAAGAAGCCGGCCGTGTGCGGATGCGTGTCGACCGTCACCCAGCGCGGCTTCAGCTTGCGTCCCGCCATGTGCAGCAGGCGGTAGTTCAGCAGGACGCGGCCGATACCGCTGCCGTGGCGGTCGGCGCGCACCAGGCCGAACACCAGCGTGCCCAGGTCGTAGAACGCCGAGAGTTCATAGCCGCCGAAGGCGACCACCTCGTCCCCCTCGACCGCGACGAAGAAGGGGCCGTCCGGCTCGTCGAGGGCCGAGCGCAGCCAGGCCTCTTCGGACGCCGGGAAATGGTCGGGGACATTGCTGCGGAAGGCCGCCAGCACCGCCTTGCGGTCGGCCGGGCGATAGCGCCTGATGCGTGGTTTCATGCGTGCTCCTTGTTGACTCTCATGTTGGCCGTTACATTATGGCCATGCAACTCGACGAAACCATCAGCGTGGAAGATGCCGTGCAGGTGCTGGCCATGGTCGGCGACCTGAGCATGGGCCTGCCGCCCGATCACTCGATCCGGACGGCGCGCCTGGCCGCGCGGCTGGCGGAGGAAAACGGCGATGCCGCGGAGGCCTGCACCAGCACCCGCCTGGTCGGGCTGCTGCGCTGGTCGGGCAGCACGGCGACGGCGGCCGGCTTCGCCAACCTGCTCGGCGACGACGTCCTCGGCCGCCACGCGATGGTAACGCGCACCATGTCCGGCAATCCCAACCTGACCCTGCCCAATGTACTGCCGCTGGCCCAGATGCAGTGCGAGGTCGCGGGCGACATCGCTGCCCTGCTCGGCTTGTCGAGCGACGTCGAGGAAGCCCTGCGCCACCTGTTCGGCAGCCACCACCGCGGCGACATGCAGGATGCGCTGTTCGCGCCGAACATTCCGCGCGCCGTATTCTACGTGCGCCTGGCCGGCGACCTCGAGGTGCTGGCGCCGGCCCACGGTACGGACAGCGCGCTGAAGCTGATCGGCGAACGGGCCGGCGTCAAATACCCGGCGACCTTGGTGCAGCGCCTGCTGCCCCACGCCCAGGACTGGCTGGCGGCGCTGGACGAGCCCTCCTGCGCGGCCGACTATCCCGGCCACGACCGCCGCGTACCGCTCACCATCATCGCCGACGTGATCGAGCTGAAGCTGCCCTGGCTGGCCGGCTACTCGCGCCGGGTGGCGGAGCTGGCCAAGCGCAGCGCGGTCCCGGCCGGCCTGATCGCGCTCGAGGAAAAGCCGCTGGTGCGGGCCGCCCTGCTGCATGGGATCGGCCGGGTGGCGGTGCCGAACGCGGTGTGGCAGCGCCCGGGAAAACTGTCGGTGCTGGAATGGGACCAGGTGCGGCGGGTGCCGTTCTGGACCGCGCGCGCCGGCGACCAGGTGCCCGCCATCGTCCAGGATGCGACCTTGGCCTCCTTCGTCTACGAGCGCGTGGACGGCAGCGGCTACTTCCGCAAGGCGCGCGGCGAAGCGATCGGGATGCAGGAAAGAGTATTGGCGGTGGCGGCCGCCTACACGGCGATGTGCTCGCCGCGGCCCTGGCGCCCGGCCCATGGCGACGCCGCCGCCGGGACCCTCCTCGTGGCCCAGGCCGGCGCCGGACGCTTCGACCGCGGGGCGGTTGCCGCCGTGATCGAGGCGGCGCGGGCGATGGCACCGAAGCCCGGCAAGGTGACGCCGGTCCGCGATCCCCTGCTGTCGGCGCGCGAGATCGAGGTGCTGCGCCACATCAGCCTGGGAGAAACGAGCCGGGAAGCGGCGCGCGCGATGAAGATCAGTCCGGCCAGCGTGCGCACCCACGTCGACCATATCTTCGAGAAGCTGGAGGCGAGTTCGCGGCCGGCGGCGACCTTGAAAGCGCTGACGCGCGGGTTGATCTAGGTAGGGTGGGCTCGGAGAGCCCACCCTACATCAATCGGTATGCAATTGCGTCGTGGCCTGGTTCAGCTTGCCCTCGCAAACCATCGGAATGATGCGCAGCGACTTGTCGATCGCCTCTTCGATCAGGGTCTGCTCCTCGCGGCGCGGACGGTGCAGCACGAAGTCGGCCACGCCCTGCTGCAGGTTGAGGGTGCGCGGATGGCCGATGCCGAGGCGCAGGCGCCAGTAATCCTGGGTCCCGAGCGCCGAGGTAATGTCCTTCAGGCCGTTGTGGCCGCCCGAGGAACCACCGCGCTTGAGCTTGGCTGCGCCGGGCGGCAGGTCGAGTTCGTCGTGCACGACCAGGATCTCTTCCGGGGCGATCTTGAAGAAGCGCGCCAAGCTGCCTACCGACTGGCCGGAGCGGTTCATGAAGGTCAGCGGTTCCAGCAGCCATACCTCATTGCCCGAGATCGAGGTCTTGGCGACCATGGCGTTGAAGCGCGATTCGCGCTGCAGGCGGCAATTGGGCAAGGTGTTGGCAAGGTTGTCGACCAGCCAGAAGCCGGCATTGTGGCGGGTTTGTTCGTATTCCGGGCCGGGGTTGCCGAGGCCGACGATCAGGCGGATGTGCATAAACGGTCAAGTTCGCGTAAAACTCGATTATCGCGGAAAACCGCGAATGGCTGAACAAAACAAAAAACCCGCCGGACGCGAGTCGCAGCGGGTTTTTGCCCAACCGCTCCCGAAGGAGCGGTAGCGAGTAACAATTACTCGGCAGCGGTTTCGGCCGTAGCGGCACCACGCGGCACCGACGAGGTGGCGATGGTCTGGTCTTTGCCGTGAGCAACGACGGTCACGCCTTCCGGCAGGGTCAGGTCGGACACGTGGACCGAGGCGCCGGTTTCCAGCTTGCTCAGGTCGACGGTGATGAATTCCGGCAGTTGGCCCGGCAGGCAGGACACTTCCAGTTCGTTCAGCACGTGCGACACGATGGCGCCGCCCAGCTTGACTGCCGGCGAGATCTCGGCGTTGACGAAGTGCAGAGCGACCTTGGTGTGGATCTTTTGCGAAGCATCGACGCGCTGGAAGTCGACGTGCAGGACGAGTTGCTTGTATGCGTGCATCTGGAAGTCGCGCAGCAGCACTTGCTGAGCCTTGCCATCCAGTTCCAGGTCCAGAACGGCACCGTGGAAAGCTTCTTTCTTGAGCGCGTGGAACAACGCGTTGCCGTCGACGGCGATCAGTTCCGGGGCAGCGGCGCCACCGTAGATGATGCCAGGGGTCTGGCCAGCGTTGCGCAGGCGGCGGCTCGCTCCGGTACCTTGCTGTTCGCGTTTGAATGCGACTACTTTCATGTGAAACTCCAAAAATAAAGTGGGCACGAATGCCGGAAGACTCCGGCCCGGTTGCCCGGATTGTGAACACCCCCGCGACCAGGGGTGTCCGTGGAATGAGCGCATTGCTACGCACTCAAGAAATCGACAACATCGTCCCCGCGCAGGCGGGGATCCAGGTTCTTTTCCGACATGGACGTGGGCACGGGGCGCCCACCCTACCGTTCAATGTAGGGTGGGCACCCCGTGCCCGCGTTCTTATTCTCTTAGTCGACGAACAGCGAAATGACCGAGTCGCCCTTCACGATACGCTTGAAGGTTTCGGCCAGCAGCGGCGCGCTGGTCAGTTGACGGATCTTGCCGCAAGCCTGGCCAGCCGGGCTCAGCGGGATCGTGTCGGTGACGACCAGTTCGTCCAGCGGCGAATTCGCGATACGCTCGATGGCCGGGCCGGACAGGACCGGGTGCGTGCAGTACGCCACGACTTTCTTGGCGCCACGCTCTTTCAGGACTTCGGCGGCCTTGCACAGGGTGCCTGCGGTGTCGACCATGTCGTCCATGATCACGCAGTTACGGCCCTGGACTTCACCGATGATGTTCATGACTTCCGACACGTTCGCCTTCGGGCGGCGCTTGTCGATGATCGCCAGGTCGCAGCCGAGGCGCTTGGCCAGCGCACGGGCGCGCACCACGCCGCCGACGTCCGGCGACACCACCAGCAGGTCGTCGTAGTTGCGCTTCTGCAGGTCGCCCAGCAGGATCGGCGATGCGTAGATGTTGTCGACCGGGATGTCGAAGAAGCCCTGGATCTGGTCGGCGTGCAGATCCATGATCAGCACACGTTCCACGCCGGCTTCCTGCAGCATGTTGGCGACCACCTTGGCCGAGATCGCGACACGCGCCGAGCGCGGGCGACGGTCCTGGCGGGCATAGCCGAAGTAGGGAATCGCCGCGGTGATGCGGCCTGCCGATGCGCGCTTCAGAGCGTCGACCATCAGCATGATTTCCATCAGGTTGTCATTGGTGGGAGCGCAGGTCGATTGCAGAACGAAGACGTCCTTGCCACGAACGTTCTCGTTGATTTCGACCATTACTTCGCCATCGGAGAACTTCGAGACCACGGCCTTGCCAAGCGGAATGCCGAGGTTTTTTGCGACCCCTTCTGCTAGCGCCGGATTGGCATTGCCGGTAAAAACCATCAGGTTTTCGTAAGCCATGGGGAGTCCCAGAAGAGTAAGCGTTGAAAGAAACTGAAAAGTCGTTAATGCAAGAAGATTAACGCTTGGACTACAAAAAAAATGGGCCGCTCTAGGCGGCTCCCACTTCTATTGCCTGCTGGAGCACTAGTCATCCACAGTTCAGGCAAAATCTTTGGCAGGGGAACAAGGATTCGAACCTTGGTATGCCGGAATCAAAATCCGGTGCCTTAACCAGCTTGGCGATTCCCCTACACTGAAACTTGTACTGCTTTTGCTTCTTATCACCGCTTTGGCTTGTTGCCGTTGCGCTGACAGGCAAAATTTTATTCTACAACTCGTTGATTTGCAAGAGCGATTTCATCGGATGTTTCGTTAGCGAACTTGCTTTCCACGCTGTCCACTTCGCCGGTACCTGCTTCAGCACCTGCTCTGCTTCTTGCTCTGTGGAAAACGCGCTGAACACGCACGCTCCGGAGCCAGTCATCCTGGCCGCTCCATGACCACCCAACCATTCGACCGCCTCTGCTACCGGCGGGAACAGGCGAACTGCCACGTCCTGCAAATCATTTTTCCCGAACCCCGCTGAATCTTTCGATTCGGCTTGATGCCCTAGGAAGTCCGCTATTCTGACGGGTTTAGTGTTTCTTGTCAAATCGGGTGCCGTAAAAATTGCTGCCGTTGGCACGGAAACACCAGGCTCGATCACCACATACCAGCAATCCGGCCCCGGCACCGCCTGCAACGCCTCCCCTACGCCCTCGGCAAATGCGGTCTCGCCGAACAGGAAGAAGGGGATGTCGGCGCCCAGCGGCAGGCCGATCGCCATCAGCTCCGCATCGCTCAGGCCGGCCTGCCACAAATGATTCGCGGCCATCAGCGCGGTGGCGGCATCCGACGATCCGCCGCCCAGCCCGCCACCCATCGGCAGGCGCTTGTCGATGCGCACGCTGATGCCGGGCGGCAGCCTGCCGTGGCGGCGCTGGAACTCGGCCTGCAGCGCACGCAGGGCACGCACGATCAGGTCCTGCTCTGCCGGCACGCCGGGCACGTCGTTGACGCGCACGATGAGGTCGTCGTCGCGCAGGTCGAAGTCGAGGGTGTCGCTTTTATCGATCAGCTGGAACACCGATTGCAGCAGGTGATAGCCGTCCGGGCGGCGGCCGGTCACGTGCAGGAACAGGTTGAGCTTGGCTGGCGCGGGGCAGCCGTGCAGGGAAGACGGCGCCATCTCAGCTTTCCGGGAAGATCGTGATGCTGATCGACAGGTCACCGCTCTCCGCGGTGGCGCCGCGGTTAGCCTGGATGAGCTTGGGCAGCGGCGCACCGTTCGGGCCCGGCTTGTCCTGCCACTCGGCAAAGCGCAGGCTCCAGCCATCGCGCGTGAACACATTGTTGTTGGCCGGCGATGCCACGAAGCGTTTGCCCTGGGCGTCCGTGGCATAGCCTTGCAGCCAGTCGCGCAGGCCGGCCACCGGCAGGGAGTAGCCGAGCGCCTGCCGGGTCAGCGTGTCGATGTCCTTTTCCGTGCGCGGTTCGCGCTTGGGCTGGGTCAGCGTGGCGGAGTCCGGCGTGACGCTGATCTCGGCAACGGTCTGGCCGAAGGGGTCGAACATCGATACCTCGATGTGGCCCGGGCGCTGGGTCCAACTGAATTTGCCGCCAACCCGGTTCGTCTCGTTATTGTTCAGGTAGGTCACCGCGATCTTGCCGTTCAGGTCGATGGTGTCGCGGTAGGCGGCGACCGAGGCGGTGGAGAGATTGGCGGTGGAGGTCGCGCAGCCTGCCAGGGTGAAGGCGATGGTGGCGGCTGCTAGCAGGCGAAATGGAAACTTGATCGGCATCGGTGCAAACTTGGCCCCCCGCCTGCGCGGGGGCGACGTTGTTGTGAAATTTTATTTCAAATGGCTTATTTTTTGAAAGATTCTTTCAAAGCGATGCGCGCAGTCGCGTCAGCGTACTTTTGAGCGCATCGTTCTTCGGATCCTTGGCCCGCGCCTCGCGCCACAGCTTGCGCGCATCGTCGTGCTGGCCCTTCTTCCACAGGACCTCGCCCAGGTGGACGGCGATCTCCGGATCGTTGCGCAGCGCGTAGGCCTTGCGCAGCTGGGCTTCGGCTTCGTCCAGCTTGCCCATGCGGTATTGGACCCAGCCCATGCTGTCCATGATGAAGGGATCGGTCGGCGCCATCTTCTGGGCCTTGTCGATCAGCTGGTAGGCTTCCTTCAGGCGCACGTTGCGGTCCGCCAGCGAATAGCCGAGGGCGTTGTACGCGTGCTGGTTGTCCGGCGCCTTGGCGATCACCTGGCGCAGCGCCTTTTCCATCACCGCGGGCTTGCCCATCTTCTCGGCCATCAGTGCGTAGTCGTACAGGAAATCCGTGTTGTCCGGGAAGCGCTTGAGGCCCTGCTCCATCAGCTTGAAGGCTTCCTGGTTCTTGCCGGCGTCGCGCAGCAGCTGGGCTTCGACCAGCAGGACCTGGGCCTGCTCGGCCGGCTCCGCGGGCTTGAGCGTGCCCAGCAGCTTGCGGGCGCCGGCCAGGTCGCCCTGCTTGGCAGTCAGCTGGGCGCGGCGCAGGTCGGAGCCGAACTGGATCTTCGGGTCATTCGTGTCGAGGCGGTCGAGCCAGGCCAGCGCGCCCGGGATGTCGCCGCGGTCCTCGGCCAGCTGGGACAGGATCAGCACGGCCTTGGTCGGGTCGCGCTCCTCTTCCGGGGCCTTTTCCATGACGTCGACGAAGCGCGTGAAGTACTGCTCGGCGCCCTGGTTGTCGTTCATCTGCATCGACAGGATGCCGAGCGCGTACAGGGTGCCGGGATTGTTCGGCTGGGCCTTGTCGAGCGCCAGGAATTCCTTGCGCGCGGCCTCGTACTGCTTGGCGTTGACCAGCAGGCGGGCGTAGGCGGTGCGCACTTCCTTGGCGTCCGGATGGGTGGCCAGGAAGTCGGCCAGCACCTTCGCCGACTGTTCGTCGCCTTCCGTCACCTGGGCCAGGGTCAGGACGGCGATCTCGGAATCCGGCTTGATCTGCAGCGCGGCGCGGGCTTCGCGCAAGGCGTCTTCCCGCGCGCCGCGCGCCAGCGCGGACTGGGCCAGCACCACGTGGGTTTCCATCATGTTGCCGTAGGGCGCGACCAGGCGATCGAGCATGGCGATGGCGGCGTCCTTGTCCTTGGCGCGCATCACCAATTGCTGCATCTGGAACATCACCAGGCCGCGGGCGCCCGGGGTGGCGTCGGCCAGGCGCTGCTTCAGCACATTTTCCGCTTCGGAGAGGTTGTCGGACAGGACTACCAGCCCCAGATAGTACTGATTGGCCTCGTCGGAGTTGGGCGCGTACTGGCGCCACAGCTTCACCGCAGCGAGGGCGTCGTCGGGCTGCTTGGCCGACAGCGCCATCTCGGCGGCGCGCTTGGCCAGGCGCGGATCCCTGGTCTGCTGGGCCAGGCTCATCAGCGTGAGGTAGGGACCCTGCCAGTCGCCCTTCTTGTACGCCAGCTCGGCAGCCATGAGCTGGGACATCATCTGGGGCGTCATCGTCACGTTCGGCAGTTGCTCGTCCCCCTGCTGGGCGCTGTCCTGGGCCGGCTCGCCGGCGGCGGCGCGGCGTTGCGCCTCGGCGGCGGCGAGCGGCTGGTCGGAATGGTCGGCCTGGCTGGCCGGCTGCTGCTTGGGCGCCACAGCGCATGCAGACAGCAGGGCCGAGAGGGTTACAATGGCGAAAGTGTTTTTCAAGGTCGATCCCGCATCAACAAGATGGACCGATTCTACGCTTAACGCCTGCCGCGCGTGCGCCGTTGCAACACGAATTTACATACTTTTCCACTGTTCTTCCCTGCATCTTTCCCTGATATGCCCGAACTCCCGGAAGTAGAAGTCACTCGGCGCGGCGTCGCTCCGCACCTGGAAGGCCGTGTCGTCGAACAGGTCGTGCTGCGGCGCGAGGGCCTGCGCTGGCCGTTTCCGCCGAACCTGGACGCGCTGCTGGCAGGCCGCGAAATCCTGTCGACCAGCCGCCGCGGCAAGTATTTGCTGATCCATTTCGAGCACGGCACCCTGATCGTCCACCTCGGCATGTCCGGCCACCTGCGGGTGCTGCCGGAAGGCGTCGAGCTGAAGAAGCACGACCACTTCGACCTGGTCGTCCGGGAGAAACACGCGGGTCCCGAAAGCCGGCGCGTGCTGCGCCTGCACGATCCGCGCCGCTTCGGCGCCGTGCTCTGGCACGGCAACGACGACGGCGAACTCGAGCAGCACATCCTGCTGCGCGGCCTGGGCGTCGAACCGCTCGAGGACGGTTTCTCCGGCGCCCTGCTCCACCGCGAGACGCGGCGGCGCAACGCGCCCATCAAGCAGGTGCTGCTGGCCGGCGACATCGTGGTCGGGGTCGGCAATATCTACGCCTGCGAGAGCCTGTTCCGCGCCGGCATCAATCCGAAGACGGCGGCCTCGCGCATCAGCCGTGCCCGCTACGACAGGCTGGCCGAGGCCATCCGCGAGATCCTTGCCGCCGCGATTGTGCAAGGTGGCAGTACTCTGCGTGACTTTATTGCAGTAAATGGTCAGTCCGGATATTTCCAGCAGACATATTTCGTCTATGATCGTGCAGGAGTGCCTTGCAGAAACTGTGGCGCGCCCGTGCGCCAGATCGTCCAGGGCCAGCGGTCGACGTTCTACTGCGCGACCTGCCAGAAGTAAGCCAAAGATAGGCGGCACAACAATGCAAGATATTCAACAATACGGGGCCTGGCGCGCCAGCGTCGCCGAGGCGCTGGAACGCTACCGCGGCTGGGTGCAAGCGGCCGAACTGCTGGACGGCGCGGCCGAACAGCGGCTGGCGCGGGCCCTGGCCCGGGTCCGCGACGACCGCCTGTCGGTGGCCTTCGTGGCCGAGTTCTCGCGCGGCAAATCGGAGCTGATCAACGCGATCTTCTTTGCCGACTACGGCCAGCGCATCGTGCCGTCCAGTCCCGGCCGCACCACCATGTGCCCGACCGAGCTGGCCTGGGAGCCGCAGCTGCCGGCCTGCATCCGCCTGCTGCCGATCGAGACCCGCGCCGGGCGCCTGGCCACCAGCGACTACCGCGAGGATCCCGCCGCCTGGACCGTGCTGCCGCTCGACCTCGAATCGCCCGAGCGCATGATCGAGACCTTCCGCCAGGTCAGCCTGACGCGCCGCGTGAGCGTCGACGAGGCGCGCAGCTACGGCCTCTACGATCCGGAAGACCCCGACCTGCTAGGGGCCCTCGGCGACGACGGCCTGGTCGAGATCCCGCAATGGCGGCATGCGCTGATCAACTTCCCGCATCCGCTGCTCAAGCAGGGCCTGGTCATCCTCGACACCCCAGGCCTGAACGCGATCGGCACCGAGCCGGAACTGACCCTCAACCTGATCCCGAACGCGCACGCGGTGCTGTTCATCCTGGCCGCCGAGACCGGCGTGACGAAGAGCGACATCGAAGTCTGGCGCACCCATATCGGGGCCGGCCCGGGACGCATCGTCGTGCTGAACAAGATCGACGCCCTGTGGGACGAGCTGCGCACGGAAGCGGAGAACGAGGCCGCGATCGCGCGCCAGCAGGCCGGCGCGGCCCAGCTGCTGGGCCTCGAGACATCCCAGGTGTTCCCGGTCTCGGCCCAGAAGGGCCTGGTCGGGCGCGTCAACCAGGACATGGCGCTGTTCGAGAAAAGCCGCATCGGGCTGCTGGAATCGGCCCTGTTCAACGAACTCATTCCGGCGCGCCAGGACATCCTGCGCCGCCAGCTGCGCGAGGACATGGACGCCATCACGGCCGGCCAGCAGGCGCTGCTGGGCGCGCGCATCCGCGACCTGGTCGAGCAGTTGCAGGAGCTGCAAAGCCTGCGCGGCAAGAACCAGGGCGTGATCGCCCACATGATGCGCCGCGTCGAGATGGAGAAGAAGGAATTCGACGCCAGCCTGTTCAAGCTGCAGGGCACGCGCGCCGTGTTCGCGACCCTGTCGACGGAGCTGTACAGCAGCATCGGCATGGACGTGCTGCAGGAACAGGTCGATGCGGTGCGCACCGCAATGGAAGGCGTGCTGTTCGCCACCGGCATGCGCGCGCCGGTACGGACTTTCTTCGACGAGGCGCGCGCCAGCCTGGACGCCTCCACCGCGAAGATCGGCGAGATCGGTGCGATGATGGAGACCATGTACCGCCGCTTCTCGGCCGAGCACGGCCTGGCGCTGGCGATGCCGATGCCCCTGTCGCTGGCGCGCTACCGCAGCGAAGTCGACGCCGTCGAGGCGATCTGGCAGAAGCAGTCCGGCACCGCGACCCTCCTGATCACCAGCCGCGGCACGATGCTGGAGCGCTTCGTCGACACCATCGCGGCGCGCGTCAAGCACACCTTCCGCGCCGCGAATGCCGACGTCGAGGCCTGGCTGAAGGTGATCATGGCGCCGCTGGAAGCGCAGATCCGCCAGCACCGCGAGCAGCTGCGGCACCGGCAGTCGTCGATCCAGCGCATCCACGACGCGACTGAAAGCCTGGAACAGAAGATCGCCGCCTTCGAATCGGCCCAGCAGGAACTTGAGCAGGTCAAGGCGAAATTGTCCACCTTGACGGGCGCGGTGACGCGGGTGCTGGATGCGCCGCTGGCTTCTTCGCCGGCTTCTTCGCCGGCGGTGACGGCATCGCAGATTTTGGAAACTGCATGAAAAGATTGACCGAATTCGATATCAGCGAGCTGGAAGATCCCGGCTTTTCACGCGCCGTGATCGACTGGCAGCGCCAGCACGGCCGCCACGCCCTGCCCTGGCAGAACACGCGCGACGCCTACCGCATCTGGCTGTCCGAGATCATGCTGCAGCAGACCCAGGTGGCCGCGGTGCTGGGCTATTACGCGCGCTTCCTGGAGCGCTTCCCGACCGTGCAGGCGCTGGCCGAAGCCACTGTGGATGAGGTCATGGCGTATTGGGCGGGCCTGGGTTACTACACCCGGGCGCGCAACCTGCATGCCTGCGCGCGCCGCGTGGTCGCCGAATACGGCGGCGTGTTCCCGTCCGATCCGGCGCTGCTGGCCGACCTGCCGGGCATCGGCCGCTCGACCGCCGCCGCCATCTCCGCGTTTTCCAGCGGTACGCGCGCCGCGATCCTGGACGGGAACGTCAAGCGCGTGTTCGCGCGCGTGTTCGGCATCGACCAGTATCCCGGCCTGAAGCCGGTCGAAGACGCCCTGTGGCGCCGCGCCGAGGCGCTGCTGCCTGCAGGTGGCGAGGGGATCGAATCCTATACCCAGGGCCTGATGGACCTGGGCGCGACCCTGTGCACGCGCTCGAAGCCCGACTGCGGCCGCTGTCCGCTGCAGGATCGCTGCGTGGCCCACGCCACTAGCCGCACCGCCGAACTGCCGGTGCGCAAGCCGAAAAAGGCGACGCCGGAAAAGCGCGCGCAGATGCTGGTCGTGATCGACCGCGGCCAGGTGCTGCTCGAGCAGCGGCCCGGCACCGGAATCTGGGGCGGCCTGCTGTCGATGCCGGAAGTCGGCGGCCATGTGGCGCTGGACGAGGACGAGGAACTCGACGCGGGCGCGGCGTCGGAGGCGGCGGAGAAATTCGGCACGGTCGACGAGACGGAAACCCTGCTGCCGCTGGAACACGGCTTCACGCACTACAGGCTGCACATCCACCCCTACCGGATCGGGCTGACGTCGCGCGCCGAACTCCCGGCCGGCTACCTGTGGTGGGACCTGTCCCGAATCGACGAAGCCGCCCTGCCGGCACCCATCAAGAAACTGCTGGGCCAGCTGGGCCAGCCCTCCCTGTTCGGCTGAACAAATTCGGGGTCAAATTCGGGGTCAGAGCACTTTTTTGGGCAATGTCCTACTGCCATCTTTTTAGGCAGCTTACGCAAGGCCGTCATGCAAGCCGGCAGCTTGGCTGGCTGATGGTATTACGCGCGAGGAATTGTTCGAAAAAGTGCTCTGACCCCGAATTTAGGCCGAAAAGTGCTCTGACCCCGAATTTTTACAACTCGTCCAGCGAGAAGATGCGCTTGTGCTCGCGGATCGCGTAGCGGTCCGTCATGCCCGCGATGTAGTCGGCGATCTTGTGGGCCTGCTTCATGGTGTCGCCGGAGGCCAGCTGGTAGTCGAAAGGCAGCAGCACCGGGTCCGTCATGAAGGCGTCGAAGAGTTCGCGCACGATGCGGCTGGCTTTCACCCGCATGCGGTTGACCTTGTAGTGGCGGTAGAGGTTGGCGTACAGGAAGCGTTTCAGGGCCGTGGTCTCTTCGCGCATCTTCGGCGAAAAGCGGATCAGCGGCGGTCCCGCGCGCACCTCGTCGATGCTGTTCGGGGCCGCCTCGAGCAGCAGTGCCGCCGAGGTCTCGACCAGGTCGGCCGTCATCGCCGTGATCATCAGGCGGATCGTCTCGTACAGCTCGCGCCGGCCCGGCAGGCCCGGATACTGCCGCACGACCTGGTGGTGCAGGCGCGCGAACAGTTCGACCTCTTCCATCTGCTTCATGGTCAGCAGGCCGGAGCGCAGGCCATCGTCGATGTCGTGGTTGTTGTACGCGATCTCGTCGGCCAGGTTGGCCAGCTGGGCTTCCAGGCTGGGCTGGTGCCTGTCGATGAAGCGCTGGCCGAGTTCCCCCAACTGGCGCGCATTCGCCAGCGAGCAGTGCTTCAGGATGCCTTCGCGCGTTTCGAAGGTCAGGTTCAGGCCGTCGAAGGCGCCGTAGTGCTCCTCGAGATGGTCGACCACGCGCAGGCTCTGCAGGTTGTGCTCGAAGCCGCCGTGGTCCTTCATGCATTCGTTCAGCACGTCCTGGCCGACGTGGCCGAAGGGCGTGTGGCCGAGGTCGTGGGCCAGCGAAACCGCTTCGACCAGGTCCTCATTCAGGCGCAGGCTGCGCGCCAGGGTGCGCGCGATCTGGGCGACTTCGATCGAGTGGGTCAGGCGGGTGCGGAACAGGTCGCCCTCGTGGTTCAGGAAGACCTGGGTCTTGTATTCCAGCCGGCGGAAGGCGGTGGAGTGGATGATGCGGTCGCGGTCGCGCTGGAATTCGCTGCGCGAGCCGGCCGCGGGTTCGGGATGGCGACGCCCACGGGACTTCGACGAGTGCGCCGCATAAGGTGCCAGGTGGGCGTCGAAATCGATCATCCCCGGTTCCTCGTGACGTTGGCGTCCAGGGTCGCCAGCAGCTGCTCCCGCGGCGCGCCGGTGATGCTCGGGCTGCCCAGGGGCTTGAGCAGGATGAACTTGATGGCGCCGCCCTCGTTCTTCTTGTCGACTTCCATCAGCTCGATCCAGCGCTCGGCACCCAGGTCCGGCGCTTCGACCGGCAGCCCGGCCGCCTTCACCAGGCGGCGCACGCGCAGGGCGTCGTCGGCACCGAGCAGGCCGAGGCGGTGCGAGAGGTCGGCCGCCATCACCATGCCGCAGCCGACCGCTTCGCCGTGCAGCCACTCGCCGTAGCCGAGGCCGTTCTCGATCGCGTGGCCGAAGGTGTGGCCGAAGTTCAGCACCGCGCGCAGGCCGCCTTCGCGCTCGTCGCGGCGGACCACGTCGGCCTTGATCTCGCAGGAGCGCAGGATGGCGTGGGCCAGCGCGCCTGGCTCGCGCGCCACCAGCTTGCCGATGTTCGCCTCGATCCACTCGAAGAAGGACAGATCCAGCACGGCGCCATGCTTGATCACTTCCGCCAGGCCGGCCGACAGCTCGCGGGCCGGCAGGGTGTCCAGCGTCGCCGTATCCGCGATCACGGCGCGCGGCTGGTAAAAGGCGCCGATCATGTTCTTGCCGAGCGGGTGGTTGATGCCGGTCTTGCCGCCCACCGAGGAATCGACCTGGGACAGCAGGGTCGTCGGGATCTGCACGAAGGGCACGCCGCGCATGTAGCTGGCGGCCGCATAGCCGGTCAGGTCGCCGATCACGCCACCGCCCAGCGCCACCAGGGTGGTCTTGCGGTCGCATTTATTCGCCAGCAGGGCGTCGAACACCAGGTTCAGGCTCTGCCAGTTCTTATATTCCTCGCCGTCCGGCAGCACGATGGTGACGATCTCGCGTCCGCTCGCGCGCAGCGGCGCCGCCACCTTTTCCAGGTACAGCGGCGCGATCGTGGTGTTGGTGACGATCGCGATCTTGCCGCCGCCGGCGCCGATGTGACGGGTCAGCAGTTCGCCGTCCTCTAAAAGTCCGCGTCCGATCAGGATCGGATAGCTACGTTCGCCCAGGTCGACGTTAAGGGTAGTACAGGCTTGTTCGTTCATGTGTGTGCGTGCCTTGGTCCGCTGGCGCGCCGCATCCAGCGCGGCCAGCTGGTCCAGTATTGTCTGAACCATCGATTGTACGTTAGGCCGGCCGGTGTCGATGACGAGGTCGGCGATCTCGCGGTACAGGGGCTCGCGCTGCGCGGTCAGGTCTTCCAGTTTCTTGCGCGGATCGGCGGTCTGCAGCAGCGGGCGGTTCTTGTCGTGCGAGGTGCGCGCCAGGATGCTGTTGACGCTGGCCCGCAGGTAGATCACGGTGCCGCGCTCGGACAGCAGGCGCCGGCTGTCCGGATTCAGCACCGCGCCGCCGCCGGTAGCCAGCACCAGGCCGCTGCCGGCCGTCAGTTCGCGGATCATGTCGGCTTCGCGCCGGCGGAAGCTGGGCTCGCCTTCGATCTCGAAGATCCAGGGCACCGAGGCGCCGGTGCGGGCTTCGATCTCGTGGTCCGAATCGACGAAGTGCATGCCCAGGCGGCGCGCCAGCAGGCGGCCGATGGTCGTCTTGCCGGCACCCATCAGGCCGACGAGGAAGATGTTGTTGTTCTTGCAGTGAGGCACTATTCTCGATCGCTCAAAAAGCAAACGGCCAGGGTAACCTGGCCGCCGCGTGATTCGTTCAGTTGCTACCGGTTTCAGTGCATTGTATTACGGGCAGGTGAACGTGAGTTTAAAAGGAATGGTCGTTACCGTATTGAACGGCGCCGGCGTGGTGACGGTGACGTTGAACGAGGACTGTACGGTGGTCGTGCAGTTGGTCGGATTCGAGCCCGAAATGCTGAAGGTGTGGATCGAACCCTGGTTGCCGCTGACCGCGATGCCGCTCGGATCGTCCACGTTGCTGCTGCTATGCGGTGCGATGTTCGGCACGGTGGCCGGCTGGACCGCCGCCGCGTTAGCGTTGAGCATGCTCGTGATCGCCACCGTACTGCCTGCCGGCAAGGGGTTGAAGTTCACGTCGTTGAACTGCAGCTGGAACACCTTGGTTGCGCTGGCGCTGATCGCGCCCAGGTCGTTCGGGGTCAGGGCATCGAAGGATACCTTGTTGCCGTTCATGAGCGTGTTCACGGCGCGCCCACTGCTGAAGAACACCGCGGTGCGGGCCGTCAGGAAGTTGGTGCCGTCGG
Organism: Massilia sp. 01N417; assembly: GCF_056399645.1. Classification (NCBI taxonomy): domain Bacteria; kingdom Pseudomonadati; phylum Pseudomonadota; class Betaproteobacteria; order Burkholderiales; family Oxalobacteraceae; genus Massilia; species Massilia sp. 01N417. The sequence continues at coordinate 276,137 of NZ_JBFTRS010000003.1, forward strand.
TGGTGCTGGCGCAGATCGTCGCCAGGCCCGGGCGGGTGCTGTCCGGGGTGATGCTGTTGCAGGGCGTGACCGGCACGCCCGGGGTGGCGGTGAACGGCGCCTGGGCGCGCAGCGGCACCGCGCAAGTGCCGTTGGTGGTGTTGCAGCCGCCCTTGTCGGACGTGCCGATGATGCCCAGGTTGGTCTGGAAGACCACCGGGGTACCGTCCGGCACCGGGTTGGAGAAGGCGTCACCCAGGCTGACCGAGACCGTGGCCGCCGGATTGCCCGGCGAACTCTGGACGTTCCAGCCTTCGAAATTGAACTTGTCGGTCGCGATCGAGAACGCGCGCTGCACCGGCTTGCCGGTGGTCACGACGATCGAGTCCGACAGGGTCGAGATATCCGGACTGCCGTTGACGCCCGTGTTCGGCAAGGTGGCACGCACCTTGAACGTGGTGGCGGTGGTGCCCGAATTCACGGTGGTCACCACGTTGCCGCTGGCGTCGGTGGTATCGCTGAGCTTGTTGATCGTGACGTCGGCCGTGTCCGGGTAACGCTGGAAGGTGACCTGCTGGCCGGCCAGCGGGTTGCCGAAGGTATCGACGACCTTGAAGGTGAGCAGCGCGGTTTCGGTACGGTTGATGCCGCCCTGCCCCTGCACCACCAGCGACTGGTTGGTCGGCGACGCCGAGGCGAACTGCACCGAGGCCGCGCGCGGCGGCGCGATCGTCAGCGACAGCGTGGCCTGGGTGGAGATGCCGTCCGCCGACACGGTGATCACATCGCTGGTGCCGCAGCCCTTGTCGCGGTAGACGGTCCTGGCGACGCCGTTGTTGGTCGCCACGGTGGCGGCCAGGGTCGCCTTGCCCTTGTCGGCGCAGTCCGACCTGAAGCTGACGTTGACCGGCTGCGCGGTGTAGGCGGCGCCGCCGCTCAGCACGCTCACCGACAGGTCGGTCGATTCGTAGGCCTGGATCGAGGCGGCCGAAGCGCTCATGGCGCCGAAGGACAGCGAGGTGGCGCCGACCGAGTAGTTCGAGGTGCCCGTCACGGCGCTGCCGGCCACGGTGCTGGTGGCGGTGACGGTGCCGGCGCCGCCCGAGGCTGCGCTGGCCGGACGCATGGTGACGCTGGCGATGCCGTTCACGTCGGTCAGCGCGGTGCCCGACGAGGGCGAGAATACCGCCAGGTTGTTGTCGGTGGCGAAGGTGACGATCGCGTTCGGCACCGGCTTCTTGTTCGCGTCCAGCACGGTCGCCTTGACCGTCAGCGGGGTCGCGCTCGACAGGGCGTTCGATGCCGCGCCGCCGGCGCCGGTAAAGCCCACGCTCACGGTCGGGCTGGCGGTCACGGTGGTGCCGCCGGTGCCGGTGCCGCCGCTGCCGGTGGAACCGCTGCCGCCGCCGGTCACGGCGCCAGGGTTGCCGCCGCCGCCGCCGCAGGCGCTCAGTACCAGCGCCATCAGCAGGGCTGTGGCGACGGGCGCGCCGCGGCGCGCGATGTTGGTATTGCTCATGTCTGCCTTCTTCTTGTCGATTGTATTGACTGGTTCAGTGTGCCGCGTTCTGCAGGTGCTCGGTCACGATCTTCGGGGTGATGAATACCAGCAGCTCGGTCTTCGAGGTCGAGCGCGCCGTGGTCTTGAACAGGTGGCCCACCACCGGCAGGTCGCCGAACAGCGGCACCTTGGAGTCGTTCGAGGTCTCGGTCTGCTGGTAGATACCGCCGAGCACCACCGTGCCGCCGTTCTCGACCATCACCTTGGTCTTCACGTGCTGGGTGTTGATGGCGAATCCGGAGGCGGTGCTCTCGCCTTTCGAATCCTTGTTCACGTCGACGTCCAGCACCACGTTGCCGTCCGGCGTGACCTGCGGCGTCACTTCCAGGCGCAGGTTGGCCTTCTTGAAGGTGACCGAGGTCGCGCCACTGCTGGTGGCCTGCTGGTAGGGCAGTTCGACGCCCTGCTCGATCACGGCCGCCACGTTGTCTTCGGTGACCACGCGCGGGCTGGAGATGATCTTGCCCTTGCCGTCCGCTTCCAGCGCCGACAGCTCCAGGTTCAGGAAGCGGTTGGCCGCCGACGAGAACAGCGAGAAGGCGATGGTCGGCGCATTGACGCCGTTGATCGGCGCCGCCGGCAGGTTGACCAGCTGGGTGTTGTTGTAGGAGTCGCTGGTCAGGGCCAGCTGGCCGGTGGTCTGGCCGATGCCGTTCAGATTGCCGCCGACCGCCACGCGCTGGTTGCCGCTGACCTGGTAGCCGGAGTCGCCGCCGCGGATGGTGCGCATGTCGGCGAAGCCCAGCTTGGCGCCGAGGTTGCGCGAGAAGCCGTCGTTGGCCTCGACCAGGCGCGCTTCGACCAGCACCTGCTTGGTCGCGATGTCGACCTTCTGGATCAGCTTGCGCACTTCTTCCAGCCTGGACGGGATGTCGGTCACGAACACCTGGTTGGTGCGCGGATCGATGGTGGCGCTGCCGCGCTTCGACAGCACGCGGTTGCCGGCGCCGGCCGCGCCGCCGCCGTCCAGGCCGAACACGGTACGGAAGGCTTCGGCCTTCTGGTAGTTCAGCTGGAAGATCTCGGAGCGCAGCGGCTCGAGGTCGGCGATCTGGGCCTTCTGCTCGAGCTCCAGTTTTTCCTTGGTCAGCAGCTCTTCCTTCGGCGCGATCCACAGCACGTTGCCGTTCTTGCGCATGTCGAGGCCCTTGGCCTGCATGATCACGTCCAGCGCCTGGTCCCAGGGCACCTGCTTCAGCTGCAGGGTCAGGCTGCCGCTGACGGAATCGCTGGCGATGATGTTCAGGCCCGAGATGTCGGCCACCGCCTGCAGGGCGGCGCGCACTTCGACGTTCTGGAAGTTGAACGAGATCTTCTCGCCCTTGTAGCCCTGCGGTCCCTGGGCCAGGCGGTTCGGGTCTTCCTTGACCGGCTTGACGTCGATGACCAGCTGGGTGTCGCTCTGGTACACGCTCTGTTCCCAGTTGCCCTGGGCCTCGATCGTCATGCGCACGTTCTCGCCCGAAGGCGTGGTGGTGACGCGGGTTACCGGGGTGCCGAAGTCGGTCACGTCGAGGCGGCGGCGCAGCGTGGCCGGCAGGCCGGTGCGCAGGAAGTTGACCGTGATCTGGTTGCCGGCCTGGCGCACGTCCACCGGCACCTGGCTGTTCGGCAGGTCGACCACGATGCGGCCTTCGCCGTTGGCGCCGCGGCGGAAATCGAGGTCGCGCAGGTTCTGGCGGGCCGCCGGGGCCGCCGGATGGGCCGGCAGGCCGGACGCGTTGACCGCCTGCGCCACGCCGCCCGAGCCTTCGACGGTCAGGATCACCGACTTGCCGTCGATCGCGGCGGCATAGCTCAGCGGGCGCTTCAGGTTCAGCACCAGGCGGGTGCGCTCGCCGGCCTGCACCACGTTCACGCCGCGCACGTCGCCCAGGTTGATGTCCTGGGCACTCTTGCCGGTGGCGTTGGCGGTGGAGCCGAAGTCGAGCGCGATGCGCGCCGGGTTGGTGATCGAAAAGCCGATCGGCAGCTTGGCCGGGGCCTGCTTCATCGCCACGTTGATGACGACGTTATTGCCTTGCTGGTTGGCGCTGATCGATTCGATCGCGTTGTCCTGTGCGAAGACGCTGCCGGCGCCGAAGGCCAGCACCAGGCCGAGGGCGATGCTTCCAAGTCGGGTCATTTATGGTTCTCCTTGCTTTGCAGCTCAAGCTTCGCGATGCGCTCGACCCATTCGCCGGCAGCGTCCTGCACCACTTCACGGATATTGATGGCGTCGTCGCCCACGCGGGTGACGATGCCGAAATTCTGGCCGATGCGCTGGCCGGCGCGGACCTGGTAGACCGCGCGGTCGACCTGCAGCAGCGCGTAGTTGGTGCCGCCCTTCTGCATCGTGCCCACCATGCGCATGGTGTCGAGCGGGAAGTTCTCGAGCAGTTCGCGCGCTCGCTTCAGGTCGGGCTTGTTCGGGTCCGGCGAGGTCTCGGCCGCCTTGGCCAGCTGGTTGAGCAGCTTGTTCGGATTGAAGGGGTCCACCGCGTCCCTGTCGCCGTAGGCGAAGGGGATGAAATCCTTCGGTTCGGCCAGCGGCTTCACGGCCGGCCGGGTGTCGCGCTTGACCTGGTCCATCCAGTCGCGCACTTCCTTGACGTCGCTGTCGCCGCAGCCGGCCAGCAGCAGCGCCGCGGCCGCCAGGGCGCCGGCCCGCTTCATCATGTGCCCGCTCACGCCTTGGCCTCCTTCTTCTTTTTCTTCCTGGCCTTCGATTGCGCATCCAGTTCGTCCTGGTCGAGGTAGCGGAAGGTCTTGGCGATGGCGTCGAGCGACAGCGTGCCGTCCTTGCCGGTGCTGAGCGCCAGGTTGTTCAGGGTGACGATGCGCGGCATCTTCGCCACGTCGGCGGCGAATTCGCCGATGTCGTGGTAGCTGCCGGTGACCTTGATGTCGATCGGCTGCTCGGCATAGTAATCCTTGACCACCGCCTGGCCCGGCCTGAACAGCTCGAACTGCAGGCCGCGGCCGAGGCCCGCCTGGTTGATGTCCGACAGCAGGGCCGCCATCTCGGCCTTGCTCGGCAGCTGCTTCTCGAGCCGTTCGACGTAGCGGTTGACCTGCTGCTGCTGGGCTTCCAGCGCGTCCAGGTTGATCGCCTGCGCCATCTTCGCCTTGTAGGCATCGCGCAGGGTCTGCTCCTGCGCGGCCAGGGCCTGCTGTTCCTCGAACTGGCCGCTCCAGTAGAAGAAGTAGCCGAGGCCGATCGCGGCGGCCATCACGCCGGCCGCGCACAGCAGGCGCGGCGCCAGCGGCCACAGGCCGGGATGGCGGCCCTGCAGGCCTTCGAACTGGGAGGCGATGTCGGCGCCCAGCTGTTTCAGATCGATGTTCATTTTTTCGGTCCCGGCTTCGCGTTCTCTTTGGCGATCTCTTCTTTTTCACGCGCGCGCTTGATCGACACGTTCAGCGTGAATTCGACGACCTTGCGTCCGGTCTTGCTCTGGGCCAGGGTGGCGGCGCGCACCTCGGCCAGGTCCGGGCGTTCCAGCCACGGCGAATTGCCCGACAGGTTGCGCAGCAGTTCGGCGACCCGTTCCTGCGACTGCGCCACGCCCGTCAGCAGCACCTTCTGGCCATCCTGCCTGAAGCTCTTCAGGTAGACCCCTTCCGGCGTCTGGCGCACCAGTTCGTCGAGCAGGTAGACCGGCTGGTTGCGGTCGCCCTGCAGGTCCTCGACCGCCTGCTGGCGCGCCTTCAGCGCCTCGATCTCGGACTTCAGGTTGGCGATCTTCTTGATCTTGACGTCGAGTTCCGCGTTGGCCTGCTTGAGCACCTCGTTGCGCTGGTTCTGGGTGGCGATGACGCTGGCGTTGTAGCCGCCCACCATCAGCACCAGGGCCCCGCCGAGCACGCCGCCAAGGGCCAGCAGCGCGGCAAACGCCGCCTGCTTCTGCTTGCGTTTCGCTTCCCGGTGGGGAAGCAGGTTAATCCGGATCATCAGCCAAACCTCCGCAGTGCCAGGCCGCAGGCGACCAGGTAGGCCGGCGCCTCGTGACGCAGCTGCTGTTCGCGCACCGAAGGCGCCAGCTGCATGCCCTTGAACGGCGAGATCACGCTGCAGCTGATCCTGGTGCGGCTGGCGATGATGTCGGGCAGGCCGGCCACCTGGGCGCAGCCGCCGGCCAGGTAGATCTGGTCGATGCGGGTGTACGGGGTCGAGGTGAAGAAGAACTGGATCGCGCGCGTGACTTCCAGCGCGGCGTTCTCCAGGAAGGGCGTCAGCAGGTCGGCGCCGTAGTTGTCGGGCAGGTCGCCGGCCTTCTTGCGCGCTTCCGCCTCCTCGAAGGACAGGCCGTAGGCACGCACGATGTCCTGGGTCAGCTGGATGCCGCCGAAGGGCTGTTCGCGTTCGTAGATGGTCTCGCCGTTCTGCAGCACCGAGATGTGGGTGGCCTGGGCACCGATCTGGAACAGGGCCACGATCTGCCCTTCCTTCGCGCCGCCTTCTTCTTCGATCGCGCGCTGGGCCGCCGAGCGCGCCGCGTACGATTCGATGTCCATCACGGTGGCAGTGAGGCCGGCCGCCTCGGCGATCGCGACCCGGTCCTCGACCTTTTCGCGGCGCGCCGCCGCCAGCATCACTTCCATGTCTTCCGGCGAGTTCGGCGCCGCGCCGATGACGTCGAAGTCCAGGCTGACCTCGTCCAATGCAAACGGGATATACTGGCTGGCTTCGGACTCCACCTGCACTTCGAGCTGGTCTTCGGCCAGGCCCGCGGGCAGGATGATTTTCTTGGTGATGACGGCGGCCGGCGGCATGCCGAGCGCGACATGCCTGACCCTGCTGCCGCTCTTCTTCCAGACGCGCAGCACCGCTTCCGATACGGCTTCGATATTCTCGATGTTACCGTCGACCACGGTACCGCGCGGCAGCGGCTCGGACGCATAGCGCTCCAGTCGCAGCGCGCCCTTGCCGGCATCCGCCAGCTCCACCAGGCGCACGCCGGACGTACTGATGTCGATCCCGATCAAGGGCGGGTTGGACTGTCCGAACAAGGAACCTAGACTGATCACGAGCGTTGCTCCCTCTTTGCTTCTTTGCGTTCCTGAAGAACGGCTATTGAACGCCCGCGTTGGGGAATTATTTGTTTTGAAAAACCAGCGACTTAGTGCGTCTTATTTATGTGCATACTGAAGGCACTGTGTTAAATCGTAGCAATAAGGATGACCTCAGACAAGATATTTCTACATGGGAACACTTTGGTCCGAAGCAGGAAAACGACAGTTGGTTTTTCCCTGTCGTAGATCAATATTGTCACCGTTTACACAGCTGTTATCGACTTGACCAGTCGCGTTTCGATATCGCCCCTGCCTTATAATGAATCTGATCAACACAGCGAACCATTCATGCGTATGAAAGCATCTTCGAACGGGGCGCCGACCCCGCCCTCCCCGCCTTCCAACAAGCACAGCCCGAAGCGTATCTTGCTGACCCTGCTGGCCGCCCTGTCCGGCCTGGCGGTGTGCGGTGTGCTGGTGGTCGTGTTCGCACTGGCGCTGGCCTACCCCAACCTGCCCGCCCTCGATACCCTGACCGACTACCGGCCGAAGATGCCATTGAGGATCTTCACCGCCGATAACGTCCTGATCGGCGAATTCGGCGAGGAGCGCCGCACCCTGGTGCACTTCAAGGACATCCCGGACGTGATGAAGAAGGCCGTGCTGGCGATCGAGGACGACCGCTTCTACGAGCACGGCGGGGTCGACTACTGGGGCATCCTGCGCGCGGCCCTGCACAACGCCACCGGCGGTGCGCGCCAGGGTGCCTCGACCATCACCCAGCAGGTGGCGCGCAACTTCTTCCTGTCCTCGGAACAGACCCTGAAGCGCAAGGCCTACGAGGCCCTGCTGGCCTGGAAGATCGAGAAGAACCTGAGCAAGGACCAGATCCTCGAGGTCTACATGAACCAGATCTACCTGGGCCAGCGCGCCTTCGGCTTCTCGTCGGCGGCCCAGATCTACTTCGGCAAGGACCTGAAGGACATCACGGTGGCCGAAGCGGCCATGCTGGCCGGCCTGCCGAAGGCACCCTCGGCCTACAACCCGGTGGTGAATCCGAAGCGCGCGCGCCTGCGCCAGCAGTACATCCTGCAGCGCATGCACAACCTCGGCTACATCACCGATGCGCAGTACGAGACCGCGAAGAACGAGGAACTGAAGATCAAGACCGACAGCACGGCCTTCGGCGTGCATGCCGAGTACGTGGCCGAGATGGCGCGCCAGCTGGTCTACGAGCAGTTCAAGGAAGACACCTATACGCGCGGCCTGAACGTGTTCACCACCATCACCAAGGCCGACCAGGACGCCGCCTACCTGGCGCTGCGCCGCGGCGTGATGGACTACGAGCGCCGCCACACCTACCGCGGCCCGGAAAAATACATCGAGATCCCGTCCAGCAAGGCCGAGGCCGACGAAGCCATCGAGGCCGAGCTGGCCGAGCATCCGGATTCCGACGACATCCTCGCCGCCATCGTGCAGCAGGCCTCGCCCACCCAGGTGACGGCGGTGCTGGCCTCCGGCGAGGAAATCAAGATCACCGGACCCGGCCTGGCCTTCGCGCGCGAATGGCTGTCGCCGAAAGCGGCCGAGACCCGCCGCCTGCGCCGCGGCGCCGTGATCCGCGTGACCCAGGACGGCGGCTCGGCCTGGAGCATCACCCAGATGCCGCAGGTGGAATCGGCCTTCGTGGCGGTGAGCCCGGACGACGGCGCGATCCGTGCCCTGATCGGCGGCTTCGACTTCAACCGCAGCAAGTTCAACCACGTCACGCAGGCCTGGCGCCAGCCGGGGTCCTCGTTCAAGCCCTTCATCTATTCGGCCTCGCTGGAGCGCGGCTTCTCGCCGGCGACCCTGATCAACGACGCCCCGATTTCCTTCGATGCCGGCTCGACCGGCGGCCAGGCCTGGGAGCCGAAGAACTACGACGGCAAGTACGAGGGCCCGATGACGATGCGGCGCGGCCTGATGAAGTCGAAGAACATGATCTCGATCCGGATCCTGAACAAGATCGGCGCCCGCTACGGCCAGGAATACGCGACCCGCTTCGGCTTCGACGCCGACAAGAACCCGCCCTACCTGACCCTGGCGCTGGGCGCAGGCGCCACCACGCCGCTGCAGATGGCGGGCGCCTATTCCGTGTTCGCGAACGGCGGCTACCGCGTGATGCCCTACATTATTTCGAAGGTGACGGACGCGGACGGCAAGGTGCTGTCGGAAGCGCGCCCGGAACGCGCCGGCGTCGACGCCAACCGCGTGATCGACGAGCGCAACGCCTACCTGATGGACAGCATGCTGCGCGACGTGGCCCGCTTCGGCACCGCCGCCAAGGCCCAGCAGGTGCTGAAGCGCCCCGACCTGGCGGGCAAGACCGGCACCACCAACGACTCGATCGACGCCTGGTTCGCCGGCTACCAGCCGCACCTGGTGGGCATCGCCTGGATGGGCTACGACCAGCCGCGCAACCTGGGCAACCGCGAAACCGGCGGCGGCCTGGCGCTGCCGATCTGGATCGGCTTCATGCAGAAGGCGCTGAAGGACGTGCCGGTGGCGGAGCGCCAGCTGCCGGCCGGCCTGGTGCAGTACGGCGACGAGTACTACTATGTGGAGAACCCGCCGGGCACCGGCGTGCAGTCGCTGGACGTCGGCAATCAAGCGCCGGCGGACCAGCAGAAGGCCCGCGACGCGGTCCGGAACGAGCTGTTCTGAGGGCTGCCGTACGGTGCCGCGCTTGTTGCCGAAACTGTGTAATCATGTAACTGTTTCAATACAATGCGGCACCGCCGGGACAAGACATCATCATCATCATGAGCCTCCAGAATACTTCCAGTACCGCCTTCATCTCGACCGGCATCCCCGGTCTCGACAATGTCCTCGGCGGCGGCCTCACCAGGGACAGGCTCTACCTGGTCGAAGGCGATCCCGGCGCCGGCAAGACGACGCTGGCGCTGCAGTTCCTGGCGGAAGGCGCGGCGCGCGGCGAGACCGTGCTGTATATCACCCTGGCCGAGACCGAAGTCGAATTGCGGGCGGTCGCCGAGACGCACGGCATGTCGCTGGACGGCATCTCCGTGCAGGAAGTGATACCGGATGAAAGCCTGCTCGACCCAAGCGAGCAGTACACGGTGATGGATCCGTCCGAAGTCGAGCTGGGCGAAACCAACAACATGATCATCAGGCTGGTCGAGAAGCTCAATCCGAGCCGGGTCGTGCTCGATTCGCTGTCCGAACTGCAGCTGCTGTCGGGTACCCCCTTGCGCTACCGGCGCCATGTGCTGGCACTCAAGCAGTACTTCTCGAAGCGTTCCTGCACCGCCCTGCTGCTCGACGACAAGACCTCGCTCAAGGGCGACCAGCAGGTGCGCAGCATCGCCCATTGCGTGATCTCGCTGCAGCACACCGATTCCGAGTACGGCGCCGAACGGCGCCTGGTGCGGGTCCTGAAATACCGCGGGGTCGCCTTCCGGCGCGGCCCGCACGACTATTCGATCGTCACCGGCGGCCTGGTGGTCTATCCGCGCATCGTCGCCGCCGAGTCGCGCCAGATCGTCCGGCGTGGCCAGCTCGGCAGCGGCCTTGCCAAGCTGGACCAGCTGCTGGGCGGCGGGATCGAGGAAGGCTCGAGCACCCTGGTGGCCGGGCCGCCGGGCACCGGCAAGTCCAGCGTGGCCATCCAGTTCGTGAAGGCGGTGACGGACCGCGGCGGGCGCGCCGCCATGTTCCTGTTCGAGGAATCCTTCAATACCCTGCTGAACCGCAGCGAAGGCATCGGGCTCGACCTGCACACGCCTTTCGAGTCCGGCCTGCTGACCGTGAACCAGATCGATCCGGCGGAGATGTCGCCCGGCGAATTCACCCATGCCGTGTGCGGCGCGGCGGACCAGGGCGCCAGCGTGATCGTGATCGACAGCCTGAACGGCTACATGAACGCCATGCCCGAAGCCGGCTTCCTGTCGACCCATCTGCACGAAGTCCTGACCTACCTGGGGCAGCGCGGGGTGGCGACCTTCCTGGTCGGGGTCCAGCAAGGCATCGTCGGCAACAACATGTCGACCGGGATGGACGTCAGCTACATGGCGGACAACGTGCTGATCCTGCGCTACTTCGAAGCCCAGGGCGCGGTCCAGAAAGCGATCTCCGTGTTCAAGAAGCGCGGCAGCGCGCACGAGACCACGCTGCGGCACTTCGACATCACCAAAAACGGCATCGTCGTCGGCGCCGTGCTCAGGAATTTCCAGGGAGTCCTGACGGGCGTACCGACCATCCTGGACATGGACGGCGGACGGCACGATACCGCTTCGGCGAACTGATGCCGGCTAACGATCTCGAAGAGCGCATCCTGATCCATGCACCGGTCGGCAAGGACGCGCGCCTGATCCAGGAGCTGTTCGGACGCGCCGGCATCGCGTGCGGCGTATGCGCCCAGCCCGGCCAGCTGATCGACGAACTGGCACGCGGCGCCGGTGCGCTGCTGGTCGGCGACGAGGCGATCACGCCGGACTTCGTACGCGGCCTCAAGCATTTCATAAACCACCAGCCGGACTGGTCCGACCTGCCGGTGCTGGTCATGAGCCGGCGCGGCGCCACCGCTTCCGGCCTGGAGCACCGCTACCTGGAGCTGGGCAACGTCTCGCTGCTGGAGCGTCCGGCCCAGGGCGTGACCCTGGTGAGCGCCGCGCAGTCGGCCCTGCGCGCCCGGCGCCGCCAGTATGCGATGCGCGAAGTCGACCAGCGCAAGGACGAGTTCCTGGCCATGCTGGGGCATGAACTGCGCAATCCGCTGGCGCCGATCCGCGCGGCGTCCGACCTGCTGCGCATCCCCGACCTCGACCGCGAAAAGATCCGCCAGACCAGCGAGATCATTTCGCGCCAGGTGAAGCACATGACGGGCCTGATCGACGACCTGCTCGACCTGTCGCGGGTCTCGCGGGGCCTGGTCACGCTCGACGAAACCCTGCTCGATGCCCGGCAGATCGTCACCTCCGCCGTCGAGCAGGTGCGCCCGCTGATCGACAGCCGCAGGCACCGCGTGTCGATCCAGTTACCGCACGAGGCCATCTTCGTGCACGGCGACCAGAAGCGCCTGGTGCAGGTGGTCGCGAACATCCTGAACAACGCCGCGAAATACACGCCGGAGGGCGGCGAGATCGCGGTGGCGCTGCACGCCGACGGCGACAGCGTGGCCTATACCGTCACCGACAACGGCATCGGCATCGCCCCCGACATGCTCGACCGGGTATTCGACCTGTTCGCGCAGGCGGAACGCAGCGCCGACCGTTCGCAGGGCGGGCTCGGCATCGGCCTGGCGCTGGTCAGGAACCTGGTGGCGCGTCATGGCGGCAGGGTCTCGGCGTCCAGCGAGGGCGCCGGCAAAGGAAGTTGCTTCACGGTGAAGCTGCCGCGGGTGGCGGCGCCCGGCGCCGGCGCCGCCCCGGCGCAGCACGACGCCGCACCGGCCGATGCCCACGGCCTGCGCCTGCTGGTGGTCGACGACAACGACGATGCGGGCCAGATGCTCGGCCTGTTCCTGGAAACCGCCGGCTACCGGGTCGAGGTGGTGCAGAGCGCCCACGCGGCGCTGGCAGCCGCCGGCGCGGAGCGCTTCGACGCCTGCCTGCTCGACATCGGCTTGCCGGACATGGACGGCAACGAACTGGCGCAGCGCCTGCGCCGCCTGCCGCACACGGCGCAGGCGACCCTGGTCGCCATCACCGGCTATGGACAGGAGGCGGACCGCGCCAGGACCAGCGCCGCCGGCTTCGACCACCATTTCGTCAAGCCGGTGGACATGGACGCCCTGTTGGGCGTCCTCAGCGCAATTTGACCGGCGCCCCGCCCTGCTGGGTGGCGTAGTCGGACAGCGAGGTGAACAGCTCGCTGTCGTCGCGGGTGTTGCGCCATTCGTCGCCGACACGCTTGTAGTGGAAACCGCCGGCACGCGCCGCCACCCACATCTCCTGCAGCGGGGCCTGGCTGTTGACGATGATTTTCGAACCGTTGTCGACGAATTCGATCTCCAGCACATTGCCGCTGCGTTTGCATTCGACGTCGACGACGTCCTGCTCGAACAGGCGATCGAAGGCCAGTTCGATCTCGTTCAGGGTGGACTCGGCGAGGTCCAAAAATTCGGTTTCGGTCATGCTACACTCCAAGGTCTGCTAATCAAACCGTGATTCTAATCGTGAAGTCCCCATTTGCGCTCCCGGCCTTTGTTGCGGCCACTCTGGCCCTGCTGTCCGCCTGCGGCCAGCCCGGCCCGCTCTACATGCCCAAGCCGCCGGGCCGCCCCGCCGCCAAGGCCCCAGCCGCCGTCGTTCCGGCCACCACGGCCACGCCGCCGGCGCCGGCCGCCGGCACGACGCCGCCGAGCGCGGGATCGAACGCCAACAATACCCAAGCCACCAACCCGCCCTCCCCGGCCAGCCAACAGTAACCATGTCGCACTTCTCGTTCCAAGACGGCGTCCTGCACGCCGAAAGCGTCTCCCTGTCCGCAATCGCGCAACGATTCGGCACCCCGACCTACGTGTATTCGAAGGCCCAGCTGCTGCAGAACTTCCGCGGCTATGCGGCGCCGGCCCAGGGCCGCGATGCCCTGGTCTGCTATGCGATGAAGGCGAATTCGAACCTGGCCATCCTCGACATCCTGGCGCGCGAAGGCGCCGGCTTCGACATCGTCTCGGGCGGCGAACTGCTGCGCGTGATCGCGGCCGGCGGCGATCCCGGCAAGGTGATCTTCTCGGGCGTCGGCAAGACCGTGGCCGAGATCGAACTGGCGCTCGACAAGGGCATCCTGTGCTTCAACGTCGAATCGATCCCCGAACTGCACCGCATCAACGAGGTGGCGGGCCGCCGCGGCAAGCGCGCGCCGGTATCGCTGCGCGTGAACCCGAACGTCGATCCCAAGACCCATCCCTATATCGCCACCGGCCTGAAGGCCAGCAAGTTCGGCGTGGCCTTCTCGGACGCGCTCGACACCTACCGTACCGCGGCCTCCCTGCCGCACCTGGAAGTGGTCGGCATCGACTGCCACATCGGTTCGCAGTTGCTGGACGACGCCCCGCTGCTGGAAGCGCTCGATAAGCTGATCGAGCTGATCGACACCCTGGCCGGCGAAGGCATCCACCTGCACCACCTGGACGTCGGCGGCGGCCTCGGCATCGACTACGGCACCGGCGACAACGCCCCGGTGGCGATCGGCGATTACGTGTCGCGCGTGTTCGCGCGCGTGGACGCCTGGCGCGCCGAGAAGTACGAGGGCAAGCCGATCAAGGTGATCTTCGAACCGGGCCGCTCGATCGTCGGCAATACCGGCGTGCTGCTGATGTCGGTGGAATTCCTGAAGCCGGGCGAAGAAAAGAACTTCTGCGTGATCGACGCCGCCATGAACGACATGGCCCGTCCGGCCCTGTACCAGGCCTGGATGGACGTCAAGCCGGTGGTCCCGCGCGCAGGCGGCACCGTGAAGTACGACCTGGTCGGCCCGGTCTGCGAATCCGGCGACTGGCTGGCGCGCGACCGCGAGCTGGCGGTCGAACCGGGCGACGTGCTGGCGATGATGGCGGCCGGCGCCTATGGCTTCACGATGGCCTCGAACTACAACACCCGCGGCCGCGCGGCCGAGGTGCTGGTGGACGGCGACCAGGTCCATTTGATCCGCCGCCGCGAGACGCCGGAAGAGCTGTTTGTGCTGGAAACCATCGTCAAGTAAGCATCACTCCCCGGCGCAGCGCAGCAGGCGCCGGACGCAGTCTCCCACCGCCGCCCTCAGTTCCGGAGGGTGGCGGATCTCGAACTCGAAGGGCATGCCGGCCAGCTGGCGCGCGAACCAGTCCAGTTCGTCGGACTGGGCGCGCACCAGCACGCCCCCGGCCGTTTCCTCCAAGATCCCCGCTTCGGCAAACAGGTGGGCCCGCACCGAGGCCAGGTCGGTCTTCAACAGCACCTCGATCGAGAAGGCGCGCGGCAGGGTCGCGATGGAGCGCACCAGATGGTCCATCGGATCGAAGCCGGGCGGCCGCTCGAAATCTTCCTCCAGCGGCTCCACGCCCGCGATCCGGTCCAGCCTGAAGGTCCGCAACTCCTGCCGCAGATGGCACATGCCGGCCGCGTACCAGCGCCCGTGGCGCAGCGCCACGCCATAGGGATCGAAGCGGCGCGCCGATTCCTTGCCATGATGGTCGCGGTAGCGCAGCAGCACCCGCCGGCAGGCCTGGGCCGCGCCGGTCAGCAGCACCAGCGGCTGGTTGTTGGCCGGCGCCAGCGCGCGCGCCGCATCGAGCCTGACGGTTTCGTCAACGGCGCGCACGCGGCGCCTGAGCTGGTCGGGCATGATGCGCTCCAGCTTGGCCTGGGCGCTGGCCACCGCCGGCGCCGCCTCGGCCAGCCCGAGTCCGCGCGCGGCGAGCAGGCCGAGCGATAGCGCCAGGGTTTCGTCCTCGGTGAACATCATCGGCGGCAGCTTGAAGCCGGGCATCAGCGCATAGCCGCCCGCCCGTCCGCGCTCGGCCGTGATGGGAATGCCGATGTCCTCCAGCTTGCCGACGTAGCGGCGCAGGGTGCGGCGGTCCACGCCCAGACGCGGCGCCAGGTCGGCGCCGCTCATGCGGCCATGGGTCTGCAGCAGCTCCAGCAGGGCGAGAACGCGGGTCGTCGGATGGTACATAGGACCGATTATGACCTATATACCGCTTACGCTCCCATTTTGACCATGGAGGCGAACATGAACGGCAGCGGCACGCTCTGGCTGTATTTTGTCCTTGTATTCGGCATCATCGCCCTGCCCGGGCTCGACATGGCCTATGTGCTGGCCAATGCCCTGACCGGCGGGCGCGGCGCCGGCCTGGCCGCGGTGGGCGGCATCGTCGCCGGTGGCGTCTGCCATATCGCGATGGGCGCGCTCGGCGTGGCCGCCATCGTGCGGCTGTGGCCGGCGCTGTTCAATGCGCTGCTGGTGGCCGGCGCGGCCTATATCGCCTGGATCGGCTGGCACCTGGCGCGTGCCGGCGCCACCAGGCTCGAGGTGCGCGCCGACGCGCCCGCGCAGCCGGCGGCATCCGTGTTCCTGAAGGGGATGGCGACCTGCCTGCTGAACCCGAAGGCCTATGTGTTCATGCTGGCGATCTTCCCGCAATTCCTGAAGCCGGCCCAGGGACCGATCTGGGCCCAGGCCACCGCGCTGGGCCTGATCACGGCCGGCACCCAGGCCGGCGTCTACGGTGGCGTCGCCCTGCTGGCGCAACGGGCCGGCGGCTCGCTCGGCGCCAGCGGGCTGGCCACGCGCGCGGTCGGCATGCTGCTGGTCGGCACCGGCATCGTCACCGTCGTGCAAGGGTGGCAGGCATGAGCCGCCGCCTCCTTGCCGGCGCGGCGCTGGCCTGCGCGCTGTCCTCTTCCGCCGCCATGGCGGCCCGGGATTGCTGTCCGATCGTCGAGCTGCGCCAGTACACCATGCATCCAGGCAAGCGCGACGAGCTCATCTCCCTGTTCGAGGACCGCTTCATCGAAAGCCAGGAAGCCACCGGCATGCGCATCGCCGCCACCTTCCGCGACCTCGCCGACCCCGACCGTTTCGTGTGGGTGCGCGGCTTCCAGGACATGCAAAAGCGCCACGACGCCCTCACCGCCTTCTACTACGGTCCCGTATGGCAGGCCAACCGGGAGCAGGCCAACGCCACCCTGGCCGACAACGACAACGTACTGCTGCTGCACCCGGCCTTCGCCGGCAGCGGCTTCGCCCTCGACGGCCTGGTCCGCCCGGCCAGAGGCGACACGAGCGCCAGCCGCCTGGTGGTCGCGACGATCTATTACTTGCGGGAAGACACGCTGGCGGGATTCGCCGCCGCCTACCGGCGCGAGATGGCGCCGCTGCTGGAGGGCCGCGGCGCGCGCATCCTCGCCCAATATGTGACGGACAGGAGCAAGAATACCTTCGAGCGCCTGCCCGTGCGCGAAAAGGACAATGTGTTCGTCAGCTTTGCCGCCTTCGACGATGCGGATGCCTACGACAGGCATGTAAAGGCGCTGGCGGCGGACCAGCGCTGGCGCGCCATGCTGGCGGATCATGCGGCGCGCATGGAACGGGTGCCGGAAACCCTGCGTCTGGCGCCGACGCCGCGTTCGCTGGTGCGCTAGCCGCTCAGTGCCGTCCGCCCCAGCCGCCGCGGCCGCCCCAGCCGTGTCCGCGCCCGCCGCCCCAGCCGCCGCGATGGCCGCCGCCGTAGCGGTGCTCGTAGAAGCCGAAGCTGAGCGAGAGCGGCGGCCCGACATAGGTCGGATAGCCGTAGCTGTAGGGATAGTAATAAGGATAATCCACCACCGGCGCGGAACCATAGGCGTCGTAGGCGGCATAGGGCGGCGGCGCATACACGCAGCCCGACAGGCTTGCGGCCGCCAGCGAAAGAATCAGGCGTTTCGCCGCGCCTTTCGTACCGGTATCCATCACGACGCCCTCCCATGCTTCCTTACTGAATTCTAGGTCAGGATTCACGGTTTGCAACGCCGATTTGTAACTCTTAATCTCTTCCGCGGGAGCGATCCTCGGGCCAGGCCTGGCGCGCGCAGGCGGCGGCCTGCTCGTTCCAGCGTCCGTCCAGCACCAGGCAGCGGTCGACCGAGGAGCCGGTGCGGAAGCGCGACGCGGCCAGCACCAGCACGAGCACCAGTGCCAGCAGCAGGCCGATGACGGAAGGTCCCTTCATCACGTCAGGAACTCACCGATCGTGAGGGAGCGGGAGTGCGCGTGCGGTTCCAGCTCCAGACCACGCGCAGGCCGAGCAGCACGGCGACGACCAGACCCCAGACGATGGGCTGCTCGAAATTGTGCTTGCCCGCCTTCATCCACCAGTAATGCAGGATCGCCAGCGGCGCGATCAGGTAGATCAGGCGGTGCAGCTGGGCCCAGCGCCGGCCGAGGCGCTTGATCATGGCGTTGGTGCTGGTCGAGGCCAGCGGCAGCAGCAGCACGAAGGCGATGAAGCCGACCGTGATGAAGGGGCGCTTGAGCACGTCCTTCCACATGGCGCCGAAGTCGAAGCGGTGGTCGGCCCACAGGAAGGTGAGGAAGTGCATCAGCGCATAGAAGAAGGTGTACAAGCCCAGCATGCGCCGCAGGCGGATCAGCCAGTTCCATCCCGTGAAGCGGCGCAGCGGCGTGATCGCCAGGGTGGCGCACAGCAGGTAGAGGGCCCAGTCGCCGGTGCCGTGGGTCACGAACTCGACCGGGTCGACCGGCACCTGCCGGAGCGTCAGCCAGACGATGCGCGCGAACGGTAGCAGCGCCAGCACGAACACCACGGCCTTGAGCGCGGCGAGCTGCTTGGGCGTCGGGCCGAGAGACGGCTTTTTGATGGCCGGTCTTTGGGTCGCGTTGGCTGTCATCGTTCCTTGGTCAGAAAAATTTCTTCAAGTCCATCCCACTATACAGGGAAGCCACCTGGTCATAGCCGTTGAACATCAGGGTCTTGCGCTTCGGCGCGAAGAAGCCGCCTTCGCCGATGCGGCGCTCGCTGGCCTGAGACCAGCGCGGGTGGTCGACGTTCGGATTCACGTTCGAATAGAAGCCGTATTCCTCGGGCGCCACCGTGTTCCAGGCGGTGCGCGGCTGGTCGCGCACGAAGCGGATGCGCACGATCGACTTGGCCGACTTGAAGCCGTATTTCCAGGGCACGATCACGCGCACCGGCGCGCCGTTCTGGTTCGGCAGCACCTGGCCGTACATGCCCACCGTAAGCAGGGTCAGCGGATGCATGGCTTCGTCCATGCGCAAGCCTTCCACATAAGGCCATTCCAGCACGCGGCTGCCGACGCCGGGCATCTGGCGCTTGTCGGCCAGGGTGGTGAACTCCACGTATTTCGCATTGCCGTTCGGCTCGACCTGCTTGATCAGGTTGGCCAGCGAATAGCCGACCCAGGGAATCACCATCGACCAGCCTTCGACGCAGCGCAGGCGGTAGATGCGCTCTTCCAGCGGCGCCAGTTTGGCGAGGTGGTCGATGTCGAGGGTGAGCGGCTTCTTGATTTCGCCGTCGATCTGCACCGTCCACGGGCGGGTACGCAAGGTATGGGCGTTCTGGGCCGGGTCGGATTTATCGGTGCCGAATTCGTAGAAGTTGTTGTAGTGGGTCGCATCCTCGAAGGAGGTCTGCTTTTCCGTGGTCGAGAAGGCGGCGTTGCGGGTAGCGGCCAGCTTGGCGGCGGGAGCGCCCTGCGCAAAGGCTTCGCGGTTGGCGAGCTCCCACAGCGAGGAGCCGACCGCGGCGGTGGCGGCGATCTGCGCGATGAACTTGCGCCGGCCTTCATAGACCTCGCGCGGCGTAATTTCGGAGGGGAACGGCAAGTCGATACCGTTCGGGTTTCGTTTGATCAGCATGGCTGGCTCCACTAAGCATGTCCGGCGCACGAAATGCGCCGGACATATCAACCTTACACCATCTGTTCCCGGTTAGCTGTTACCGTAGAGCCTACTGACAGATTTGTAATCGGACTGTCATTCAAAGCTTGCCGTAGGAGTGCAAGCCCGACAGGAACATGTTCACGCCCAGGAAGGCGAAGGTGGTGACCAGCAGGCCGATCAGGGCCCACCAGGCGGCCGCGCGGCCGCGCAGGCCGGACATCAGGCGCATGTGCAGCCAGGCCGCGTAGTTCAGCCAGACGATCAGGGCCCAGGTCTCCTTCGGGTCCCAGGACCAGTACCCGCCCCAGGCCTCGGCCGCCCACAGCGCGCCCAGGATGGTCGCCACCGTGAAGAAGGCGAAGCCGACCGAGATCGACTTGTACATGACGTCGTCCAGCACCTCGAGCGCAGGCAGGCGGTCGGCCAGGATGCCGTGCGACTTGAGCAGGTAGGCGCAGCCGACCATTGCCGCCAGCGCGAAGGTACCGTAGCCGATGAAGTTGGCCGGCACGTGGATCTTCATCCACCAGCTCTGCAGGGCCGGCACCAGCGGCTGGATCTCGGCGGCGTCGCGCGCCACCGTGTACCACAGCAGGAAGCCGACCGCGGCCGAGATCACCAGCAGCACGAACGGGCCCAGCTGGCGAGTGGCGTAGCGCTGTTCGTAGTACAGGTAGAACAGCGCGGTGATCATCGAGAATAGGATGAAGACTTCGTACAGGTTCGATACCGGGATGTGGCCGACGTCGCTGCCGATCAGGTAGGACTCGTACCAGCGCACCATCATGCCGGTGAAGCCCAGCACCACGGCGGCCCAGCACAGGGTCGAGCCGACGCTGGCGCCGAACGGCGACCTGGCGATCAGGCCGCCCCAGTAGAACACGGTCGAGAACACGAACAGGGCGCTCATCCACAGGATCGCGGACTGGCTCGACAGCATGTACTTGAGGAAGAATTTCTGGTTCGCGGCATCCAGCGTCCCGCCGTACAGCGACACGCCCCACAGCGACAGCACGGCGATCAGCGGGATCAGCCAGCGCACCGGCTTCCAGTGCCAGCCCAGCAGGGCGAAGGTGGGCGCCGCCAGCACCAGGATCGCCTGCTCGTAGATGTCCATGAAGCTGCCGTAGCGCTGCAGGGCGAACAGCGAGGCCGCCAGCAGGCCGGCGCCGTAGAGCCAGTCGATGACGGTCAGGCTCTTGAAGAAGCCCGGCGGCTGCGTGTACGCCGTCCGCGAAGAAGCCTGCGAAGGCGTGCTGGGGGGTTGGGTTGCTTGAGACATAGGTCCTCTCTATCTCCGGTGCCAGGTCTAGCTTACGCCGATTTGCTCCGCTTGCGGCAGCCTGTTCTTCAAATCATCGAACTCCCGTTCGAAGTCGAGCGTCTTGCGCTGGGTGCTCATCGCCATCAGCGCATGCGCATCGCCGTCCTCTTCCTTGACCCAGACCCAGATGCGGCGCTCGCGGATGTAGAACATCGCGAAGATGCCCATCACCAGCAGCAGGCAGCCCAGGTAGACCACTTTCTTGCCCGGCGAGCGCGTCACCTGCAGCACCGAGGCCTTCACTTCCGTGAAATCCTCGAGCGAGAGGTAGACCGGCGCACCGTAGAAGAAACTATCGGACAGGGCATTCGTGGCCAGTTGCAGGAAGCGGCCGTGGGCCTCGCTGGGCTCGACCGGCGGCTCGCCCGCATGCACGTGCGCAGCCTGCCACAGCTCCCACATCACGCCGTTGAGCATCTTCATGAAGACATTGGCCGCCTTTTCCTGGTCGGCCGGCGGAATCCGTTCGAGGAATTGCGAGACCGCCACATAGCCGCCGCTGCCGCTCTTGCCGTCGCCGGCGAAGATCGCCAGGGTCTTGGCCGCCGATTCCTGCAACTGGCGCGCCAGGGCGGCGTCGTCGCGCGACTGCGGCATCGCCCGCTCGGCATAGCGGCGCGCGGCTTCTTCGCGCAGCGCCGGATCGGCCAGCGCGGCGCGCAGGCGCATCCACTCGCGCACGCTGTGCTGGTCGTCGGCCGGGATGCGCAGGTAGCTGAACTGGTCGCCCGGGTTGTTGCGCACGCCGGCCAGGTAGACCTGGGCGCCTTCGAGCGTCACCGGCTGCATGTAGTTCATGAATTCGCGCGCCTGGCCGGTGCTGTCGCGCAGCTTGTACTGGACGCTCGGGCCGACGTTCTTGAGGTCCTTGTTGTTGGCGTTCTTGGCGGCCGAGCCCGTATGTTGGGACAGGGTGCGGGCAAACTGCTCGTTGAACGATTCGCCCTTCCTGACGTCGCGCGTGTCCTGGCCTTCCTTCGTGTTCTCGACGTTGAAGGCGCGGAAGCCCGACCATTCGACGGTATAGGCGCCGCCGGCCTGCTGGAGTCCGGCGGGTTTCAGCTCGGTCGCGCCGCCGACTTCGCCCGCGATCTCGAACGGCTTGCTCGAGGCTCCCGTCATCGGGTAGCCGGTCAGTTTCAGCTTGCTGCCGCCATCCTCGATGCCGGACTGGTAGACGGCAACGCCGCGGTAGATCAGCGGCTGGTTGACCTTGATGCTGGCCGGGAAGCTCTTGCCGGTCTCGTGGTCGCGGATCACGACTTCGCTGGCGAACAGCCTGGGCATGCCGGTCGAGTAGAAGTCGACGATGAATTTGTTCAGGTGGATCGTGAACGGCAGCTCCTGCACCAGCACGCCGTTCGCCTGCTGCAGGATGGCAGTGCTGCTGTTCTGCCCTTCCGGGATCATGGTGTTGCCGCGGAAGCTGGGATTGCCCAGGCCCAGCCGGTGCTGGGGCGGGATCTGCGAGATCAGGCCGGCGCCCATATACGGAGTCTTGCCCATGAACCATTGCTGGAAGCGGATGGGCAGGTCGGAATCGAGCAGGCCGCCCAGCAGGATCACGACGATGGCCGAGTGGGCGAAGATATAGCCGAACTTGTTGCCGGCACCCTTCTTGGCCGCCACCAGCACGCCGTTCGGCTTGTCGACCAGTTTCACGCGGTAGCCGGCATTGCCGAGGCGCTGGGCGGTGCGGCTGGCCAGCGCCACCGGGCTGCCGGGGGCCGTCCATTCGGTCTTGTGGTGGAAGTTGCGCAGCGATTCCTCGCGCACGCTTTCGCGCCAGCTGCGCATGTCGCGCAGCATCTTGGGCGCATTGCGCGCGATGCACAGGCTGGTCGAGACGATCAGGATCGCCAGCATCGCCAGGAACCACCAGGCGCTGTAGACGGTGTACAGGCCCAGCTTGCGGAAGATCTCGAACCAGAACGGACCGAACTGGTTCACGTAGTCGGGCGAGGCCTGGTTCTGCTTCATCACGGTGCCGATGATGGCCGCGATCGCCACCATCACCAGCAGGGTGATCGCGAAGCGCATCGACGACACCAGTTCGACCGCCTCGGCCAGGCCGCGGCGGCGGGTCTTCAGTTCAATTCCGGTGGTACTCATCGCTTCCTAAGATAACACGCGGCCGCTGCCGCGGCCGCCCCGTCGCGCTCCCGCGCGGGCGGATTACTTCAGGCCGGCGATATAGTCGGCGACGGCTTTCATTTCCTCGTCCGACATGCGCTTGGCCAGCGTGCCCATCTGCGGGCTGTTGTTGCGGGCGCCGCTCTTGAAGGCCTGCAGCTGGGTGAAGGTATAGTCCTGGTGCTGGCCGGCCAGGCGCGGATACTGGGCCGGGATGCCCGAACCGGTGGCGCCGTGGCAGCTGGCGCAGGCGGCCACGCCGCGGTCGGCGATGCCGCCGCGATAGATCTTGCGGCCCAGTTCGACGGTGTCCTTGTTTTTCGCCGCGCCCGGCTTGGCCTGCTGGGCCGACAGCCAGGCGGCGATATTGCTCTTCTCTTCGTCGCTCAGCATCTTGGCGTAGGTGGTCATCACCGGCTGCTGGCGGTTCGGGGTGGTGAAGTCGACCAGCTGCTTGTGGATGTAGGCCTGGGGCTGGGCGGCCAGCTTGGGATTGGCGACGATGGTGGAGTTGCCGCCCGCGCCATGGCAGGAAGCGCAGGCCGGCAGGCCGCGTGCGTTGTCGCCGGAGTCGTACAGGGAGCCGCCCTTCGCGGGGTCAAGCTTCGGAGCGGAGCCATGCGCCGCATCGGCGGCGGAGGCACTACCGGCAACCATCAAGGTCGCGAGCAGCAAGGACTTTACGATTGCCGCGCCGGCGGCCGGGGAAAACACACGATTCATTCAAGCACCCTGAAAAAATTAAGACAATAATTCTTGCGTACAGTGCAGCGGCCATGCTCGTGTCCTGCCATCGAAGAGCGTCAGGGGCTCTTGGGGCCGACGACAGGTAACTCCCTATTGTACAATAGCTTTGTTTCCGAACCGCCTCTTTTGTTGTCTTTTTCGCTCCAACCAAGCGCCCCCACCCATGTCCAAACTCTGGCAAGCCCGCTTCTTCACGACCGTCAACCAGTTGCGCGACCTCCCGCGCACCCAGGTGCCGGAAATCGCTTTCGCCGGACGCTCCAACGCGGGCAAGTCGACGGCGATCAATATCCTGACCAACCAGAAGGGACTCGCCTTCGCCTCCAAGACGCCGGGCCGCACCCAGCACATCAACTTCTTCTCGATCGGCGGCGCCCACGTGGCCATGCACCGCAAGGACGCGACCAATGTCGACGAGATCCGCGCCCTGCTGGTCGACCTGCCCGGCTACGGCTATGCGGAAGTGTCGGGCGATGCCAAGCTGCACTGGCAACGGCTGCTGGGCGACTACGTGCAGCGCCGCGAGCAGCTGGCGGCCCTGGTCCTGATCATGGATTCGCGCCGCCCGTTCACCGAGCTCGACATCCAGATGCTGGAATGGTTCGCCCCGACCGGCAAGCCGATCCACTGCATCCTGACCAAGGTGGACAAGCTGAACCGCAACGAGTCGACGAATGCGCTGCGCCAGGCGCAACAGGTGCTCGACAGCTACGTCGACGAGGAAGGCAATGGCTTCCCGTTCACGGTGCAGCTGTTCTCGGCCCTCAAGCGCGTGGGCATCGACGAAGCGAACGACAAGATCATCGAACTGCTGGGCCTGGACGATGACGGCAGCGAAGAGGACGAGGCCCCGCAGGACGCTCCGCTCTGAACCTTTCAAGGAAAAGACATGCCGATCATTACCCCTAGCCAGTACCCCGCCGTCCGCATGCGCCGCATGCGCCGCGACCCGTTCTCGCGCGCCCTGATGCGTGAGAATACCGTCACCGCGTCCGACCTGATCTACCCGGTGTTCATCATCGACGGCCAGAACCAGCGCCAGCAGGTCGCCTCGATGCCCGGCGTGGAACGCGTGTCGGTCGACCTGCTGATGAAGGTCGCGGAAGAATGCGTGAGCCTGGGGATCCCGGTACTGGCCCTGTTCCCGATGGTCGACGCCTCGCTGAAGACCTATGACGGCATCGAAGCGACCAATCCGGAAGGCCTGGTGCCGCGCGCCGTCCGTGAGCTCAAGCGCAACTTCCCGCAGCTGGGCATCATGACCGACGTCGCGCTCGACCCCTACACCACCCATGGCCAGGACGGCCTGCCGGACGAGAACGGCTACATCGTCAACGAAAAGACCATCGCCATGCTGACCCGCCAGGCCATGGCCCAGGCCGAGGCCGGCGTCGACATCATCGCCCCCTCGGACATGATGGACGGCCGCATCGGCGCGATCCGCATGGCGCTGGAAGAAAAGGAATTCATCCACACCCGCATCATGGCCTACTCGGCCAAGTACGCCTCCGGCTACTACGGCCCGTTCCGCGACGCGGTGGGATCAAGCGCCAACCTGGGCAAGGCCGACAAGAACACCTACCAGATGGACCCGGCCAACAGCGACGAAGCCCTGCGCGAAGTGGCGCTGGACATCGCCGAAGGCGCCGACATGGTCATGGTCAAGCCCGGCATGCCCTACCTGGACGTGGTGCGCCGCGTGAAGGACGAGTTCAAGGTGCCGACCTTCGCCTACCAGGTCAGCGGCGAGTACGCGATGCTGCAGGCGGCTTTCCAGAACGGCTGGCTGGATCCGGACAAGATCGTCCTCGAGACCATGATGTCCTTCAAGCGCGCCGGCGCCGATGGCGTGCTGACCTATTTCGCGCTGGATGTGGCGCGTCGCTTGAAGGCGATGGCTTGATCGTTTAATTTGCTCGAACAATGAAAAAACCGCGCTTCGGCGCGGTTTTTTTTCACCTCATCTCGGTGGCTTGTACTCCGGGAACATCTCCTTGTACAGGAAGTCCATCAGCTCCTTCGTATCCTGCGGCCGCGCCGACAAGGTCACCACCTTGTTCAAACGGTGCGAATCCCACTCGAAGTCGCCGGTCTTTTCCTTGCGGATCAGCTCGATCATCTTCTTGACGATGGCGGTCTCGATGTCCGGATCGCTGCCGCGCTCCACCGACACCGCGGTCAGCCAGCGCCGCTTGAAGTTCGGGTTCCAGCCGCGGAATTTCAGGTCGGCGTGGCTGAAGGTCTTGTTGGTGACGCTGAACACGCCGCCGGTCTCGTTCGGATCCTGGCCGCCGCGGCCGTTGATGGCGGCGATGTTGGCGAGGGCGTTGCGCATGCCGCGCTGGGCGTCGCTTTCCTCGGCCGGCTGCTCGCTGCGGGCGCCGCGTGCCTGGCGGCGCTTCTCGATATAGGCGGCCATGTCGGTCTCGTCCGGCTGCAGCTTGGTCTCTTCCTTCGGCTGCGGCTTCGCTTGCTCGACCGGCTTTTCGTTCGGCAAAGTAATCGTGTCGGGCAGGCGCTGGACCTGGGTCACGCGCGGCCTCGGCTTCGACGGCGCCGGCTTTGCGCTCTGCTTCGATTCCTGCTGCGGGGTTTTCGGCGCCGGCTTGCTCGGCTTCTCGGGCGGCAGCCAGACGATCGCTTCCTCCCCTTTCGGCGGCGCCGAATGCTGCTCGCGCTGGGGATGGAACAGCCAGATCGCCACCAGCAGCAGGTGCAGGCCGATCGTGATGCCCAGGCCGGTGCGGTTGAGGCGGCGCTCCCCGTACGTCGCTACCTTCCGTCCAGGCAAGGGCTGGCCGCAATGTGCGCACACATCGCTCTCTTCCGATGGAGTATGGGAATGGTCACGCAAGATAGCTGTACAACTTTCCGGGAAGTAGCAAAGAATGATCCGAGGGCCGCAGTCTACCCTGTTTCGGGCGGCCCGCCCACGTTTGTTGGACCTTCGCTAACAGCTTACAAGCTGGTCGGATTAATGGATGTTACAGAGTGTATCAGCGGCGCGACAGACGGTTGCCCGGTCGTGGGCACGGTGTGCCCACCCTACGGTGACGGTAGGGTGGGCTCACCGAGCCCACGTTCGGGATCAGRCAGCCTTGGTCAGGACGACCTTCGGCGCCTCATGGTGAGGCGACTCCAGCTCGGCCAGGTGGTCGTCGGTCATCGGACCCTTGCCGCTGTACTTGTCGAGATAGAGATAGATCACCGGGGTGATGTAGAGCGTGATCACCTGCGAGAAGATCAGGCCGCCGCACACCACCAGGCCCAGCGGCTGGCGCAGCTCGGCGCCGGCGCCCAGGCCGAGGGCGATCGGCAGCGCGCCCATCAGCGCGGCCAGGGTCGTCATCATGATCGGACGGAAGCGCAGGATGCAGGCCTCGCGGATCGCCTGCTGCGGGCTCAATCCCTGGTTGCGCTGGGCGTCCAGGGCGAAGTCGATCATCATGATCGCGTTCTTCTTCACGATACCGATCAGCATCAGGATGCCGATCATGGCGATCATCGTCAGGTCCAGGTTAAACAGGCGCAAGGTGATCAGCGCACCGACGGCCGCCGACGGCAGGCCGGCCAGGATCGTGATCGGGTGGATGAAGCTCTCGTACAGCACGCCCAGCAGCACGTAGATCACGCCCACCGCCGCGATGATCAGGATCAGCTGGCTCGACTGCGAATCCTGGAAGACCGCCGCATCGCCGCCGTATTTCGTGATGACCGAGGCCGGCATCTTCATCTCGCGGCCCATCTGGTCGATCGCCGCGGTGGCGTCGCCCAGCGGGGCGTCCGGCGCCAGGTTGAAGGACAGCGTGATCGCCTGCAGCTGGCCCTGGTGGTTGACGGCGATCGGGCCGACCGTGCGCTTGACGGTGGCCAGGCTGGACAGCTGCACCAGCTGGCCGTTCTTGCTGCGCACCGACAGGCGCGACAGCGCGTCTTCGAACTGGCGGTCTTCGTTGGCCGTTTCCAGGATCACGTAGTAGCTGGCCGCGGTCGAGTAGATGGTCGACACCTGGCGTTCACCGAAGGCGGCATACAGCGCGGTGCGCACGTCGCCCAGCTGCACGCCCAGCAGGTTGGCCTTGTCGCGGTCGATGTCGAGGGTCGCCTGCAGGCCCTTTTCCTGGGTGTCGCTGGTGACGTCGCGGAACAGCGGGTTGTTGCGCATGCGTTCCTGGAACTCGTTGGCCCAGTGGCCGATGTCGCCGCCCGATACGCTCTGCAGGGTGTACTGGTAGCGGCTCTTGCTCTGGCGGCCGCCCAGCTGCAGGTTCTGCACCGGCGACATGTAGACGTTGATGCCGGCGACCTTGCGGGTCGCCTTGCGCAGGCGCTCCATAATCTGCGGCATCTTGTCGCGCTGGTCGCGCGGCTTGAGCACCACGAACATGCGGCCGTTGTTGCCGCCGCCCGAGAACGAGGTCGTGTCCTGCACCGCCGGATCGGCCTGGATGATGGCCGCGATCTGGGTCTGCAGCGCCACCATGGCGGCCGACGAGATGTCTTCGGAGGCTTCGGTGGACACGCGCAGCTGGCCGATGTCTTCTTCGGGGAAGAAGCCTTTCGGGATGGTCGTGTACAGCACCACAGTCAGGGCGAAGGTGCCGAAGGCGATCAGCAGCACCACGAAGCGGAAGCGCAGCGCCAGGTCGAGGGTCTTCTCGTAGCCGTTGCGGACCTTGGTGAAGGCGCGCTCGAAATGGCGGCCGATGAAGCTCTTCTCTTCGCCGTGGTCGTGGCCATGCGCCGGCAGCAAGCGCGAGGACAGCATCGGCACCAGGGTCAGCGAGACGATCGCCGACACCAGGATCGACAGGCCGACGATCACCGCGAATTCGTGGAACAGCAAGCCGATCACGCCCGGCATGAAGAAGATCGGGATGAACACCGCCACCAGCGACACCGAGATCGAGATGATGGTGAAGCCCATCTCGCGCGAGCCTTCGAGCGCCGCGGAGAGCGGCTTCTTGCCCATCTCGATGTGGCGCACGATGTTCTCCAGCACCACGATGGCGTCGTCGACCACCAGGCCCACCGCCAGCGTGATGCCGAGCAGCGAGATGTTGTCGAGACTGTAGCCGAGCGCATACAGCAGGCTCAGGGCGCCCAGCAGCGAGATCGGCATCGTGATCGCCGGGATGAAGGTCGCCGACAGACGGTGCAGGAACAGGAAGATCACCAGCACCACCAGGCCGACCGTCAGCGCCAGCGTGAAGTTGACGTCGTGGATCGCCTCGCGGATCGAGACCGAGCGGTCGTTGACCAGGTTGATCTTGATCGAGGCCGGCAGCTGCGACTGGAAGCGCGGCAGGAGTTTACGCACGTGGTCGACCACGGCGACGGTGTTGGCGTCCGGCTGGCGCTGCACCAGCAGCACGATCGCGCGCTCGCCGTTGTAGGCGCCGTAGGCCTTGGTCGACTGGTAGCTGTCCTCGACGGTGGCAACGTCCTTCAGGCGCACCGGCTGGCCGTCGCGGGTGGCGACGATCAGCTCGGCGAAGTCGGCCGCCTTCATCATCTGCGGCGGGCCCTGGATGGTCAGGGTCTGCTGCGGACCGTCCAGGATACCGAGGGCCGCGTTCGAGTTGGCCGTGCGCAGCGACGCCGCCAGCTCGTCCATCGTCAGGTTACGCGCGTTCATCAGGTCGGTCTTGGCGCGCACGCGCACGGCGAACTTCTTGCCGCCGTTGACCTGCACCTGGGCCACGCCCGGCAGGGTCGAGATCGCCGGCGACACCAGGTTCTCGGCGTAGTCGTTCAGCTCCGACAGGTTCATCGACGGCGAGGTCATGGTCATGAACAGCACCGGCGCGTCGGCCGGATTGACCTTGCGGTAGGACGGCAGGTCCGTCATCTCCTGCGGCAGCTGGCGCTGGGCGCCCAGCAGCGCGGCCTGGACGTCGACGGCCGCCTTGTTGACGTCGATCGAGGAGTCGAATTCCAGCGTCAGCGAGGTATTGCCCTGGGTGCTGGTCGAGGTGATCAGGTTGATGCCGGCGATGGTCGAGAACTGCTTCTCGAGCGGCAGCGCGACCGACGACGCCATGATCTCCGGGCTGGCGCCCGACAGGTTGGCGTTGACGTTGATGACCGGGGTGTTATAGCTGGGCAGCGCCGCGACCGGGATGTGCATGTAGGCCAGCACGCCGACCAGGATCAGGCTGATCGACAGCAGCACGACCATGACCGGCCGGCGGATACATAGTTCGGAGAGGTTCATGCGGCCCCGCCCTTGCTGCCTGCGCCGGCGCCGGCGCCCTTGCCTTCGCCCGCGCCGCTGCCCTTGCCTTCGCCCTTGCCCATTTCGGAAGCCAGGCGCACCTTGCCGCCCGGGCGCACGTTCTGCTTGCCCTCGGTAATGATCTGCTCGTTGCCGCTCAAGCCGCTGACGGCGGCATCGACGCCGGCGCCGTACAGGCGCTGCACCGCCACCTGGCGCGCCGAGTGATCCTTCTCGAGCACGTACACGAAGGTGCCCTGGGCGTTGGTGATGATGGCGTTCTGCGGCACCACCACGGCATCCTTGATGGTCTGCACCGTCACCTTGGTGTTCACGTACTGGCCCGGCCACAGGGTGGTGTCGCGGTTCGCGAATTCGGCCTTCACCTTGATGGTGCCGGCGGCCGGGTCGACGGTGTTGTCGATGAAGCTCAGGGTGCCGGTGACCGGCTCCAGGCCGGCGCCGGGGATGGCCTGCACCTCGATCTTGCCGCGCTTCTGCGCCGCCAGCAGGGACGGCAGGCTCGATTCCGGCAGCGTGAAGGCGATCGTGATCGGATCGAGCTGGGTGATGGTGGTGAGCGAGGTGGACGGCTGCACCAGGCTGCCCGGATAGACGCCGATGCCGCCGACGCGGCCGGACATCGGCGCGCGGATCGCGGTGTAGCTGGTGGAGACGCCGGCCGCGCGCGCGGCCGCGATGTCCGATTGCAGGGTCGCGCGCGCCTGGTCGACCTGGGCCTTCAGGGTGTCGACCGCGCTCTGGGCGATGAATTTCTGGGCGAACAGGTCCTGGCTGCGCTTGTACTGGCGCTCGAGATCGGCCAGCTGGGCGCGGTCGCGTTCGACCTGGGCCTGGGCCTTGTCCTGGTTGGCGCGGTCGGCGCGGTCGTCGAGCGAGAACAGCAGCTCGCCGGCCTTCACGAACTGGCCTTCCTTGATGTGGACCTGGCGGATGGTCGCGGTGGTCTGCGGATGCAGGTCGACGGTGCGGATCGGGGTGACCGTGCCGCTGGCCTGCTGGACCACCGGCACGTCGCGGCGCTGCGGCGCCACCACGTTGACGACCGCGGGCGGCTGGCCGCCCTTCCCTTTGGCGCCGCCGGCGCCGGCATTGGCGCCTTCCTTCTCCTGGCTGCAGCCACCGACGCCGGCGCCGGCGATGATGACGGCGGCGGCGATGAGTCCGAGGTGATTCCTTTTCATTCCACTCCCTATGCCGCCAGTGCCGGCGGCTTCATTTTTATGATTATCGATGAGGATGAGATACACGCAAACAACACGTGGTCCCCGCGGCGATTTTCGCACATCGGGATGACCGCGTCGTTACTTCCCTGGGTAATACTCCGGCAGCATGAGCGTCACTTCGAGCCCGCCTTCCGAGTGGTTGGCCAGCACGATGCTGCCGCCATGCTGTTCGGCGATGTTGCGCGCGATCGTCAGGCCCAGGCCGGTGCCGCCCGACTCGCGCGAGCGCGAACCTTCGACCCGGTAGAAGGGATCGAACACGCGCGCCAGCTCGGCGCCCGGGATGCCGGGACCGCCGTCGCGGATGCGGATCCGCGCCGCGCCGTTGATGCGGTCCACCGACACCTTGGCCGAGTGGCCGTACTTGACCGCGTTGTCGATCAGGTTGACCAGGCAGCGGCGCAGGTCCATCGGACGGCCCAGCAGCGCCATGTTGGCGGTGCCGCTCAGGGTCACGCGCTGCCTGGCGTCGGCGGCGTCGGCGCACACCGAATCGAGCAGCGAATCGAGGTCCATCATCTGCATGGTCTCGGTGGTGTCCATGCTGCGCGCCAGGTCCAGGCCTTCCTTCACCATCGCCTGCATCGCCGACAGGTCGCCGATCAGGCGCTGCTGCAGTTCTTCCTCGCTGACCTTCTCCAGCCGCAGGCGCATGCGCGTGAGCGGGGTCTGCAGGTCATGGGTGATCGCGGCCAGCATCTGGGTGCGCTGGAAGATGTACTGGCGGATCCGCGCCTGCATCGCGTTGAAGGCGGCGCTGGCCTGGCGGATCTCGTCGGCGCCGGTCAGGTCCAGCGGTGGGTGGTTGATGTCGTTGCCGAGGTCTTTCGCCGCCTGGGCCAGCTGCTTGAGCGGACGGGTGGTCATGCGCGCCACCAGGTAGGCCAGGAAGGCGATGCTGACCAGGAACAGCGAAATCGTGCCGCGGTAGTCGGTACGCTCCGGCGAGGTGGCCGAGCGCGGCGGCAGCACCGACAGGATCAGCGGGGTACCGTCGCGCAGGTGGACCATGATGCTCTCGCAGGTGCCGCGCCACTTCATGCGCAGCAGGCCGAACACCACCGGCTGCTCGCGCGCCAGCTCGCAGGACGCCGGCCGCACCGCCAGCGACTGCAGGCGATAGGGCTTGTTGTCGTGGGATTTGTTCATGCGCGTGGAGAGGTCTGCGACGAACTCGCTCGGCGTCGGCGACAGCGCCGGCGGGGTCAAGCCCACTGCCTCCAGGCGCATGCCGGGGCGGTTCGCCACCTGCAGGTAGGCGCTGCGCGCGGACTCGGGGACGGTCTCGGTGGCGACGATCAGCTGTTCGGCGCGGTCGAGCGAATGCAGGTCGCGGAACTCGTCGAGCACGCGCTGGCGCTCCGCATCGGCCAGCAACTGGGTCAGCGCGGCGGTCAGCAGGATCCCCAGCAGCAGGGTGATGAACACACGGCCCGTCATCGAGCCGAAGAATGCCTTCACGCGCCGGGCTCCACGCTCACCTGGCCGGCCAGCACGTAGCCGCCGTTACGGACCGTCTTGATAATCTGGGGCATGCGCGCGTCCTCGCCCAGCTTCTGGCGCAGGCGGCTGATCTGGATGTCGATCGAACGGTCGAAGGGATCGGCATCGCGGCCCTGGGTCAGGTTCAGCAGCTGGTCGCGGTTCAGGACGCGGTTCGGATGCTCCAGGAACACGCGCAGCAGGCGGAACTCCGCGCCCGACAGCATGATGACCACGCCCTGCGGGTTGACCAGGTGGCGCGCGGTCAGGTCCAGGGTCCAGCCCGAGAACTTCATCTGCTGCACGTTCTCGGTCTGGGAATTGGGCGGCATCGCGTGGCTGCGGCGCAGCACGCTGCGGATACGGGCCAGCAGTTCGCGCGGCTCGAAGGGCTTCGGCAGGTAGTCGTCGGCGCCCATCTCGAGGCCGAGGATGCGGTCCAGCGGCTCGTTGCGGGCGGTGAGCATGATGACCGGCAGGGTCGAGGTGGCGCGCAGCTTGCGGCACAGGGTCAGGCCGTCGTCGCCCGGCAGGTTCAGGTCGAGCACGATCAGGTCGGGACGCGACTCATCCAGCGTCTTCCACATCGCCGTGCCGTCGGCGGCAGCCAGCGCGCGGTAGCCGTTCGCTTCCAGGTAATCGGCCAGCAGCGAGCGGATGTCA
Organism: Massilia sp. 01N417; assembly: GCF_056399645.1. Lineage (NCBI taxonomy): Bacteria > Pseudomonadati > Pseudomonadota > Betaproteobacteria > Burkholderiales > Oxalobacteraceae > Massilia > Massilia sp. 01N417. Next base: position 308,875 of record NZ_JBFTRS010000003.1, read on the forward strand.
CGGTCGTCGTCGACGATCAGAATGGTAGATGGTGTATCCATGTCACCATTATCGCGACTTAGCGTACCCCTGAACAGCGACTTTGTATCGGCATGTATATGGATGGCATAGGGAAACAAATTGATACAAAGGGCGAGACAGCGGACACGCTGCGCTTACATCTTTCACCGATGATGGACTCACCGTGCAAGAGATGTTCTCCGAAGTTCCCGGAAGTTAACCGAAGTCGGAAGCACGCCGCCGTGGCAGCCGCCACATTCAACGCTACTAGTGGATAAGGAAAAAAAGAGATGAACACCTTACGCAAAATCCTCCTCACCGGACTGGCCGCCCTGTCGCTGGGCGGCGCAATGATCGGCGCCCAGGCGCAAACCCAGGCGCCCGACGCGCACCCGAAAGCGCAGCTGAGCAAGGAAGCGCGCCAGGCCAAACGCGCCGAGTTCGCCGCCAAGCATGAACAAATGCGCGCCGAGCGCATCGCCAGGCTGCACGACGAGCTCAAGATCACGCCGGCCCAGGAAAGCGCCTGGAACAGCTTCGTCGCCTCGATGAAACCGGCGCAGCGCCCCGGCCAGCATGACCGCGCCGCCTGGGCCGGCCTGACGGCGCCGCAGCGCGCCCAGAAGATGATCGAACTGCAGAAGCAGCGCACCGCCTTCATGGAGCAGCGCCTGGGTGCCCTGAACAGCTTCTATTCGGTGCTGTCGCCGGACCAGAAGAAGGTCTTCGACGAGAAAGCGGCGCAGATGCAGTCGCGCTTCGGCCGCCATGGCGGTCACGGCGGCTGGCAGCACCGTGGCGGAGAGACCGCGCGCGGCTGACCGGTCCGCACCATGAACAAGGAGCGCCGCGGCGCTCCTTTTTTTGTTACTGCAGCCGGTCCAGCGAGGCCAGGAATTTGGCGCTGTCCTGGTAGCCGATCACCCGTCCGTCGGGAATCTCCTTCCCCGCCGGGTCGAACAGGATGATGCCCGGCGGCCCGAACAGGCCGAAACGCTTCAGCATCGCGCGGTCGGCGGCATCGTTGGCGGTCACGTCCACCTGCAGCAGCACGGTGTTCGCCAGGCGCGACTTGACCTTGGGGTCGATGAAGGTCAGCTTTTCCATCTCCTTGCAGGACACGCACCAGTCGGCATAGAAATCGAGCATGGCGGTCTTGCCGTTGGTGGCGGCCAGCGCGGCGTCGAGCTGCTCGACGGTCTTGATGCGGGTGAAGGCCAGGCCCTCGGCCGCGGCGCCGCCGGTGAAGCGCGACAGCGGCGCGAGCGGATCGCGCGCCCCGCTGGCCAGGCCCACCAGCTGGGTCGCGCCGAGCACGGCCAACGCCGCGCCGAAGGCCATCCCGGCCCAGTGGCGCGGCTTGCCGGTGCCGCGCAGCAGGTAGAAGCCGTAGCCCAGCAGCAGCGCGGCCCACAGCAGCATCTGCGCCAGGCCAGGCAGCACCGGCGCCACCATCCACAGGGCCATCGCCAGCATCAGCACGCCGAAGAAGCGCTTGACCGACTCCATCCACAAACCGGCACGCGGCAGCAGCGAGCCGGCCGAGACGCCGACCAGCAACAGCGGGACGCTCATGCCGATGGCCATCGCGAACAGCGCGGCGCCGCCGATCAGCACGTCGCGGGTCTGGCTGATGTAGACCAGGGCGCCGGCCAGCGGCGCCGCCACGCAGGGACCGACGATCAGGGCCGAGATCGCGCCCATCACGAACACCCCGGCCAGCTTGCCGGAGGCCTGGCGCCCGGAGGCGTCGGCGAGGCGGGTCTGCAGCGCGGCCGGCACCTGCAGCTGGAACATGCCGAACATCGACAGCGACATCGCCGCGATCAGGAGGGCGAAGGCCCCCAGCACCCAGGGATTCTGCAAAGCCGCGGCAAGACCTTCGCCGAGCAGGCCGGCAGCCACGCCCAGCAGGGTGTAGACGATCGCCATCCCCAGCGAATACGAGAGCGACAGCACGAAGCCGCGCCCGCGCCCGGTGTGCCGGCCTTCGCCGACGATGATCGAGGACAGGATCGGCACCATCGGCAGTACGCAGGGCGTGAACGCCAGGCCGAGGCCGAGCAGGATGAAGGCGGGGATGATGGCGAGCAGGCGGCCGCCCTGCAGCAGGGCGGCGATGCCGGAGAGTTCGGACGGGGCGGTGCTGGCGGCCGGCGCGGCCGGCGCCGCGACTGCGGGCGCGGCCGTGCTGGCCGGCGCCGTTTCGGTGGCGCCTGCCTGGGCGGCAGGCGGCTGGGATGCCGCCGGCGGCGCGGACTGGCCCGGCAGCGCGAAGCCGTTTGCGCCCTCGGCGGCGGGCGCCGAACCGAGCGGACCGGCAGCTTGCCGGCCGGCAGGCAGGCTCATCTGCGGTTGGGCCTGCCCTGCCCCGCCGCCGGCGGCCACCAGGCGGATGCTGGCGTCCTGCGGCGGATAGCACAGGCCCTTGTCGGCGCAGCCCTGGCCGGTGGCGGTCAGGGTGAAGGGGCCGTCCCCCTGCACCGGAATGCGGATCGCCACGCTGTGATGGTAGGTCTCGACGTCCTTGTTGAAGGTTTCGTCGAACTTGACCTTGCCCGGCGGGATCTGCGCCTCGCCCAGCCTGGCGCCGCTGGCCGTGAACTTGAAGCGCTCGCGGTACATGTAGTAGCCGTCGGCGATCGCATAGCTGACCTCGGCCGTGTGCGGATCGACCATGCGGGCCGAGAACTTGAAGGCTTGTTCGGGCGGCAGGAAGTCGTCGTCGGCGTGCGCGGGCGCGAGCAGGAAGCTGCAGGCGATCAGGGAAAGCAGGAATCGGAGCATGGGCACAGGGGTTGGTTTAGCCAGCAGCATGGTACACCGGGTGTGCCGGCGATGCACGGGCGAAAAAAAACCAGGCACGAAGCCTGGTTCTTTTTCATACTGACTTACCGATTACTCGGCGGTCGGTGCGTTTTCGTCGACGCCGACTTCCGGACGGTCGGTCAGCTCGACGTAGGCCATCGGTGCATTGTCGCCAACGCGGAAGCCCATCTTCAGGATACGGGTGTAGCCGCCGTTGCGGTTCGCGAAGCGCGGGCCGATGTCGGCGAACAGCTTCTGAACGATTTCACGGTCGCGCAGGCGGGCGAATGCCAGACGCTTGTTTGCCAGGGTGTCTTTCTTGCCCAGGGTGATGATCGGCTCGACGACTTTGCGCAGTTCCTTGGCTTTCGGAACGGTGGTCTTGATCGCTTCGTGACGCAGCAGCGAAACGGTCATGTTGCGCAGCATGGCCAGGCGGTGGGACGAAGTACGGTTCAGCTTACGGAGGCCGTGACGGTGACGCATGGTAAATCCTTTCGAGTTTTATATTCCAGTTCTTCGATCGTTCAGGCAGATTGCAGGAACGCGGACCGGTTCAAAGTTTGAATAAAACGCCCGCGCCGAATTGCGCGGGCGGGTACCGCAAATTACTTCTTATTTCTCGAGGCCAGCCGGCGGCCAGTTCTCGAGTTTCATGCCGAGGGTCAGACCGCGGGAAGCCAGGACTTCCTTGATCTCGTTCAGCGACTTGCGGCCCAGGTTCGGGGTCTTCAGCAGTTCGTTTTCCGAACGCTGGATCAGGTCGCCGATGTAGTAGATGTTCTCGGCCTTCAGGCAGTTTGCCGAACGGACGGTCAGTTCCAGGTCGTCCACCGGACGCAGCAGGATCGGATCGACCAGCGGAGCGCGCGACGGGGCTTCCGCAGCGGCTTCGGTGCCTTCCAGGGCGGCGAACACGTTCAGCTGGTCGACCAGCACGCGTGCCGACTGGCGGATCGCTTCTTCCGGGGTGATCACGCCGTTGGTCTCGATGTTGATGATCAGCTTGTCCAGGTCGGTACGCTGTTCGACGCGAGCGGATTCCACGGCGTAGGACACGCGACGGACCGGCGAGAACGACGCGTCCAGGATGATGCGGCCGATGGTCTTGTTGGTGTCTTCCGACAGGCGGCGCACGTTACCCGGCACATAGCCGCGGCCTTTCTCGACCTTGATCTGCATGTCCAGCTTGCCGCCGGCGGTCAGGTGAGCGATCACGTGTTCCGGGTTGATCAGTTCGACGTCGTGCGGCAGGTCGATGTCCGATGCCAGGACGGGGCCTTCGCCTTCCTTCTTCAGGGTCAGCGTCACGGAGTCGCGGTTGTGGACCTTGAACACGACACCCTTCAGGTTCAGCAGCAGGTCGACCACGTCTTCCTGCACGCCGTCCAGCGACGAGTACTCGTGCACGACGCCGGCGATCGTCACTTCGGTCGGCGCGTAGCCGATCATCGACGACAGCAGCACGCGGCGCAGCGCGTTGCCGAGCGTATGGCCATAACCACGTTCGAACGGCTCCATCACGACTTTGGCGTGACCGGCGCCGAGCGCTTCGACATCGATGATACGTGGCTTCAACAGACTATTTTGCATGAAAGGTCCTTTATCAATACCCTCGGCTCGTTACACCGATAAGGCTGATGGCATCAGTAGAAACGCCCGCTGCGATGGCGGGCGGGTACAACGAATTCTTATCCACGTCGTCCCCGCGGAGGCGGGGACCCAAGTTCGTTGCTGACACGACGCGGCCAAACTTGGATCCCCGCCTTCGCGGGGATGACAAATCGGGCGGCGTGCCGCCCGATTTGTCAATTAACGCGAGTACAGTTCGACGATCAGTGCTTCGTTGACGTCGGCAGCGATCTCGTTACGCTCCGGGAAGGCGCGGAAGGTGCCTTCCATCTTCTTGGCGTCGACCGAGACCCAGCTCGGCATGCCGACTTGTTCAGCCAGCGACAGCGCTTCGACGATACGGGTCTGCTTCTTGGCCTTTTCGCGGACAGCGACGACGTCGCCGGTCTTGACCTGGTAGGAAGCGATGTTCACGACCTGGCCGTTGACGGTGAAGGCTTTGTGGCTGACCAGCTGGCGCGCTTCGGCGCGGGTCGAGCCGAAGCCCATGCGGTAAGCGACGTTGTCGAGACGGGCTTCCAGCAGCTTCAGCAGGGTTTCGCCGGTGTTGCCCTTGCGGCGCGACGCTTCGGCGAAGTAGCGGCGGAACTGGCGCTCCAGGATGCCGTACATGCGCTTGACCTTCTGCTTTTCACGCAGCTGGTTGCCGTAGTCCGAGGTACGGGCGCCCGACTTGACGCCGTGCTGGCCCGGCTTGACGTCCAGTTTGCACTTGGAGTCGAGCGAGCGGCGTGCGCTCTTCAGGAACAGGTCGGTGCCTTCACGGCGCGACAGTTTTGCTTTTGGTCCGATATAACGTGCCACGTTAAACTTCCTTTATTTGAATGATCACGCCCCGGATGCGGTACGAATGAATGCGGCCGCAACAGGCGCTAGTCCAGTTCTGCATGAGACCGGACGTGGCTTACAAAAACCCTGCATCGAGACGACGCAAGGCGACAATAGCCGGGCAGTATAACCCATTTCTGGATTCACTGCTCCGGCGATTCTTTGACGACGATCTCGTCGCGTATCAACAACAGGCGGGCGAACCCGCCAGTCGAATTAGATACGACGGCGCTTCGGCGGACGGCAGCCGTTGTGCGGCACCGGCGTCACGTCCTGGATCTCGGTGATCTTGATACCCAGGTTGTTCAGCGCGCGCACAGCCGATTCACGGCCCGGGCCCGGGCCCTTGATGCGCACTTCCAGGTTCTTCACGCCGTATTCCTGAGCGACCTTGCCGGCTGCTTCGGCTGCGACCTGAGCCGCGAACGGGGTCGATTTACGCGAACCCTTGAAGCCAGCACCGCCGGAAGTTGCCCACGACAGAGCGTTACCCTGACGATCGGTGATCGTGATGATGGTGTTGTTGAACGACGCGTGGACGTGTGCGATGCCTTCGGCGACGTTCTTCTTGACCTTCTTGCGGATGCGTGCTGCTGCCGCGCTGCTTTGTTGCTTAGCCATTGTCGGTTCCTAGATTATTTCTTCAGCGATTGAGCGGCCTTGCGCGGGCCCTTGCGGGTACGAGCATTGGTACGGGTGCGCTGACCGCGGACCGGCAGGCCCTTACGGTGACGCATGCCGCGGTAGCAGCCCAGGTCCATCAGACGCTTGATGTTCATGGACAGTTCGCGACGCAGATCGCCTTCGACCACGAACTTGCCAACCTGCTCACGCAGCTTTTCCAGTTCGTTGTCGTCCAGGTCCTTGACCTTCTTGTTGGTAGCAACGCCAGTCGCTGCGCAGATCTGCTGCGAACGGGTACGGCCGATGCCGTAGATCGCCGTCAGGCCGATGACGGTGTGCTGATGATTGGGGACGTTGACCCCTGCAATACGTGCCATTCGTTATTCCTCGTATTAACCTTGACGCTGCTTGTGACGCGGCTCGACGCAGATCACACGGACCACGCCTTTACGCTTGATGATCTTGCAGTTGCGGCAGATCCGCTTGACTGAAGCGTTAACTTTCATTTTTGCACTCTCTTATCAATTCGAAATCAGTTTTTACTTGGTGCGGAACACGATGCGGGCCCGGGACAAGTCGTAAGGGGTCAATTCTACCGTTACCTTGTCGCCAGGTAAAATGCGAATGTAGTTCATCCGCATCTTGCCCGAGATATGTCCTAACACCACGTGCCCGTTTTCCAGCTTTACGCGAAAGGTCGCGTTCGGGAGATTCTCGAGAATCTCCCCTTGCATTTGGATGACGTCGTCTTTTGCCATTCGGTCTATTCCACTTCTGGGTATCACACGCCGCTTAACGCGACGGGATCCCGCCCTTGAAATTCGCCTTGCGCAGCAGCGATTCGTATTGCTGCGACATGACGTAGTTCTGCACTTGTGCCATGAAGTCCATGGTCACCACCACTACGATCAGCAGTGAGGTGCCGCCGAAATACACTGGAACTTTCCAGTACGACGTCATGAACTCCGGCAGCAGGCACACCAGGGTGATGTAGACCGCACCGGCGAGGGTCAGGCGCATCAGGATCTTGTCGATGTAGCGCGCAGTTTGCTCGCCCGGACGGATGCCCGGAACGAATGCACCGCTCTTCTTCAAGTTGTCCGCCGTTTCCTTGCTGTTGAATACCAGCGCCGTATAGAAGAAGCAGAAGAACACGATCGCCACCGCATACAGCAACGCATGGATCGGTTCGCCCGGGCTCAGCGAGGCAGCCAGGTCCTTCAGGAACCCGACGAACGGGCTCGAGGAGTCCTTGCCACGCGTGAGCCAGTCGACGATCGTGGCCGGGAACAGGATGATCGACGAAGCGAAGATCGGCGGAATCACACCGGCCATGTTCAGCTTCAGCGGCAGGTGGCTGGTTTGGCCACCGTAGATCTTGTTACCGACCTGGCGTTTCGCGTAATTCACCAGGATCTTGCGCTGGCCGCGTTCCACGAACACGACTGCGTAGGTCACCAGGGCTACCAGGATCACGATGAAGATTGCGGAAATGCTGCTGATCGAACCTTGCGACACCAGGGTGAACAGGTTACCTAGTGCGCTCGGCAGACCGGCTGCGATACCGGCAAAAATGATGATCGAGATACCGTTGCCAAGACCACGTTCCGTGATCTGCTCACCCAGCCACATGAGGAACATGGTGCCGGTCAGCAGGGTCACGACGGTCACGAAGCGGAAGCCCATACCCGGATCGAGCACGAGGCCTTGCTGGGACTCCAGCCAGACCGCGATGCCGAACGCCTGGAACAACGCCAGCCCAACCGTGAAGTAACGGGTGTACTGGGTGATCTTGCGGCGGCCGGCTTCGCCCTCCTTCTTCAGCGCCTCCAACTGCGGCGAGACGATCGATGCCAGCTGCATGATGATCGAAGCCGAAATGTAAGGCGTGATACCGAGAGCGAACACGGCAAAGCGGGACAGCGCGCCGCCCGAGAACATGTTGAACATGCCCAGGATGCCGCGCTCGTTCTGCTTGAACAGGTTGGCCATAGCGGCGGGATCAATCCCGGGGACCGGGATGTGAGCGCCGATACGGTACACGACCAATGCCCCAAGCAGGAACCACAACCGGCCCCAGGGGAAACCGGATGCGGCACTTTTACCAAGTTGTGAATTAGTCGCCAATTTTTGCTCCGATCAGGCAGCGGCCGCGTTTAGGCGACCGAACCGCCAGCTGCTTCGATCGCTGCCTTCGCGCCAGCGGTGGCTTTGATGCCTTTCAGGTTCACCGCTTTGGTGATTTCACCCGACAGGATCACGCGCACATCGCGAGCGACGACCGGCAGCACACCGGCTTGCTTCAGCACCAGGATGTCGACATCGCCGACGGCCAGGTTGTTCAGGTCCGACAGACGGACTTCAGCCTTGAACGTAGCGTTCAGGGACTTGAAGCCGCGCTTCGGCAGACGACGCTGCAGAGGCATCTGGCCGCCTTCGAAGCCGACTTTGTGGAAGCCGCCCGAACGCGATTTCTGACCTTTGTGACCACGGCCGGCAGTCTTGCCCAGGCCCGAGCCGATACCGCGACCGACGCGACGCTTCGCGTGCTTGGCGCCGTCAGCAGGTTGAATGGTATTGAGTTGCATTGTTTTCTCCGTTAACCAAGCCGCGGCTTAGTCGACAATTTTCACGAGGTAGTTGACCTTGTTGATCATGCCGCGGATCGCCGGGGTGTCCTGCAGCTCGGAAACCGAGTTGACACGACGCAGACCCAGACCGCGCACGGTGGCGCGGTGATCCTGACGGGTACCGATCAGGCCTTTGACCAGCTTGACTTTGATGGTGTTTGCCATGGTAATTCCCCTTAACCCAGGATCTCTTCGACCGACTTGCCGCGCTTGGCAGCGATGTCAGCCGGAGTGCTCATCTTCGCCAGACCGTCGAGGGTTGCGCGAACCAGGTTGTACGGGTTCGACGAACCGGTCGACTTGGCGACCACGTCGGTCACGCCCATCACCTCGAAGATTGCGCGCATTGCGCCGCCGGCGATCACGCCGGTACCCGGCTTGGCCGGAGCCATCAGGACGCGCGAGGCGCCGTGACGACCGGTAACGGTGTGCTGCAGGGTACCGTTCTTGAGGGGCACCTTGATCAGGTTGCGGCGGGCTTCTTCCATTGCCTTCTGCACGCCGACCGGAACTTCCTTCGACTTGCCTTTACCCATGCCGATGCGGCCATCGCCGTCACCGACAACGGTCAGCGCTGCAAAACCCATGATACGACCACCCTTGACCACTTTGGTCACGCGGTTGATCGCGATCATTTTCTCGCGCATGCCATCATCCGGCTTGTCGCTTGCCATTTTCGCTTGCATTTTTGCCATGACGATTCTTCCTTAGAACTTCAGACCGGCTTCACGCGCGGCTTCTGCCAGCGCCTTCACACGGCCGTGGTAACGGAAACCCGAACGGTCGAATGCGACTTCGGTGATCCCTGCTTTCAGTGCTTTCTCTGCGACGCGCTTGCCAACCAGTGCGGCTGCAGCAGCGTTGCCGCCGGCACCCGACTTGCCGCCCAGCTCGGCGCGCACTTCTGCTTCCAGCGTCGAAGCCGAAACCAGGACTTTCGCATCCGGGCTGATCAGGTTCGCATAGATGTGCAGGTTGGTGCGATGCACCGCCAGGCGGTTCACGCCCAGCTGCGCGATCTTGATGCGGGTTTGGCGTCCACGACGCAGACGCGATTCTTTCTTGTCCATCGTCAGCTCCGATTATTTCTTCTTGGTTTCTTTAAGCTTCACCACTTCGTCCGCATAGCGGACACCCTTGCCCTTGTAAGGCTCAGGCGAGCGGTAAGCGCGCACTTCTGCGGCAACCTGGCCGACCTTTTGACGATCGATACCCTTGATCAGGATTTCGGTCGGGGTCGGGGTGGTTGCGGTGACGCCTTCCGGCATCGGGTGCAGAACCGGGTGCGAGAAACCCAGCGACAGGTTCAGGGCGTTGCCCTGCACGGCTGCCTTGTAACCCACGCCGACCAGGGTCAGCTTGCGCTCGAAGCCCTTGGTCACGCCGGTCACCATGTTGTTGACCAGAGCACGCAGGGTGCCCGACATTGCGTTCGATTCGCGGGAATCGTCGACGACGTCGAACGACAGCGAGCCGTTGTTGTTTTCCACTTTGACCAGGCCGTTCAGCGGCTGGGTCAGGGTGCCCAGCGGGCCCTTGACAGTGATCGACGACGCGTTGATCGCGACATCGGTACCGGCCGGGACGGCGATTGGCATCTTAGCTACTCGAGACATCGTCTACTCCTTAAGCCACGTAGCAAAGCACTTCGCCACCGACACCGGTTGCACGTGCTTTACGGTCGGTCATCACACCCTTCGGGGTCGAGACGATTGCCACGCCCAGGCCGTTCATGACCTGCGGGATTTCGTCCTTGCCCTTGTAGATGCGCAGGCCAGGACGGGAGACGCGCTCGATGCGCTCGATAACCGGACGGCCAACGTAATATTTCAAACCGATGTTCAGTTCCGACTTGCCACCTTCGGTGGACACGGCGAAATCTTCGATGTAACCCTCGTCCTTCAGGACGTTGGCGATCGCAACTTTCACTTTCGACGACGGCATCGACACGTTGGTCTTTTGCACGCCTTGTGCGTTGCGGATGCGGGTCAGCATATCGGCGATAGGATCGCTCATACTCATTGCTTATTCTCCTATTACCAGCTAGCTTTGGTCATACCCGGGATTTCGCCTTTCATGGCGAATTCGCGGAGTTTGGTACGGGCCAGACCGAATTTACGGAAAGTGCCACGCGGACGGCCGGTCATGGCGCAGCGGTTACGCTGGCGGGTCGGGGCCGAGTTACGCGGCAGGGCCTGCAGTTTCAGGCGTGCTTCGTAACGCTCTTCTTCGGTCTTCGACTGGTCGTCGATGATTGCTTTCAGAGCGGCACGCTTTGCGGCGAATTTCTCCACCAGGTCTGCACGCTTCTGTTCGCGGTTGATCAGTGCAAGTTTTGCCATGCTCTTAGTTCCTGAACGGGAATTTGAAGGCGGCGAGCAGCGCTTTGGCTTCTTCGTCGGTCTTAGCGGTCGTGGTGATCGAGATGTTCATGCCACGCAGCGCATCGATCTTGTCGTAATCGATTTCCGGGAAGATGATCTGCTCTTTGACGCCGATGTTGTAGTTACCGCGACCGTCGAAGGACTTGCCGCTCACGCCGCGGAAGTCACGCACGCGCGGCAGGGCCACGGTGATGAAACGGTCCAGGAATTCGTACATGCGGGCGCCGCGCAGGGTCACCATCGTACCGATCGGGTAGCCTTCGCGGATCTTGAAACCTGCGATTGCCTTGCGAGCCTTGGTCACGACCGGCTTCTGGCCGGCGATCTTGGTCAGGTCGCCGGTAGCGTGCTCGATGATCTTCTTGTCGGCGACAGCTTCCGACAGACCCATGTTCAGGGTGATCTTGGTCAGGCGCGGCACTTCCATCACCGACTTGTAACCGAATTTCTCGGTCAGCTCGGAGACGACTTTGTCTTTATACAGTTGTTGCAGACGGGCCATTTCTTATTACCCCTTCACTACTTCGCCGTTCGACTTGAAGACGCGGACTTTTTTGCCATCCACTTCTTTGAAGCCAACGCGATCAGCCTTGCCGGACGCTGCATTGAACAGCGCGACATTCGACACGTGAATCGGCATGGTCTTGTCGACGATACCACCAGTTACGCCGGTCATCGGGTTCGGCTTGACGGCCTTCTTGGCCACGTTCACGCCTTCAACGATGACGTGCTCAGCATCTACACGCTGCTGAACGACACCGCGCTTGCCCTTGTCTTTACCGGCCAGAACGATGACTTCGTCGTTTTTACGAATCTTATCCATTACGACTCCCTTACAGAACTTCAGGTGCCAGGGACACGATCTTCATGAACTTTTCGGTACGCAGTTCGCGCGTCACCGGTCCGAAGATACGGGTGCCGATCGGCTCCAGCTTGGCGTTCAGCAGGACGGCAGCGTTGCCGTCGAACTTCACCAGGGAACCGTCCTGACGGCGCACGCCCTTGGCGGTACGCACGACCACGGCATTGTAGATTTCACCTTTCTTGACGCGGCCGCGCGGAGCAGCCTGCTTCACGGTGACCTTGATCACGTCGCCAATGCTGGCGTAACGGCGCTTGGAGCCGCCCAATACCTTGATGCACAGAACTTCTTTTGCACCGGTATTGTCGGCCACTTCGAGCCGGCTTTCGGTTTGAATCATGATATTTTCTTTCCCAACTTAAGCCGTAGAAAACCCCACGGATATACCGTAGGCCTGCGGTCAGTCTTGGTCCCGCCGGCACCGCCCCTGCTGGAGCGTTACGATTGGGTGATTGGACTTTCCAATGTACTTCATTGCAGGCCGCAGACATCGCGGGGACAACTGCGGCAACACATGAACGAAGCCCGCTAGTATCCCAGATACCAGCGGGCCACGCAAGACAAATTTTCAGGCCTTACAGAACCTGTGCGACCTGTACAACTTTGGTCAGGGTCCAGGCTTTCGTCTTCGAGATCGGGCGACCTTCCTGGATCTCGACCGTGTCGCCGGTCTTGGCCTGGTTGGTCTCGTCGTGCGCGTGATACTTGTTCGAGCGCACGATGATCTTGCCGTACAGCGGGTGCTTGACGTGACGCTCGACCAGCACGGTTACCGTCTTGTCCATCTTGTCGGACACGACCTTGCCGACCAGCGTACGCTTCAGCGCCGTTTTAGTGGTGTCGTTCATTTGGCTTCCTTCTGGGTCATCACGGTTTTGACGCGGGCGATATCGCGGCGCACCTTCTTGAGCTGAGCGGTGTTGGTCAGCTGCTGCGTTGCGAGTTGCATGCGCAGGCCGAACTGTGCCTTCAGCAGCTCATTCAGCTCTTGCTGCAGAGCTGCCTGGTCTTTGCCGCGGAGTTCCGTTGCTTTCATTCTTAACTCCTGTTATTGGCCGACTTGGCGCACCACGAAAGTGGTTGCCAGCGGCAGTTTGGCAGCGGCCAGGCGGAATGCTTCGCGCGCCAGTTCTTCTGCGACGCCGTCCATCTCATACAGGACCTTGCCCGGCTGGATTTCAGCGACGTAGTACTCCGGGTTACCCTTACCGTTACCCATACGGACTTCGGCCGGCTTGTTCGAGATCGGCTTGTCCGGGAAGATACGGATCCAGATACGGCCGCCACGTTTGATGTGACGGGTCATGGCACGACGTGCCGCTTCGATCTGGCGAGCCGTGATACGGCCGCGGGCAACGGCCTTCAGGCCGAACTCACCGAACGACACAGCGGTGCCGCGGGTGTGCGAAATGCCGGTGTTACGGCCTTTCTGCTCTTTACGATACTTTCTGCGGGATGGCTGCAGCATGCTTATTCTCCTGCTTTCTCAGCAGCCGGCTTGGCAGCACGGCGGCCTGCTGGTGCGGTACCTGGCTTGGCGCCCGGGCGGCCACGGCCAGCCGGTTTGCCGTCGTCACGACGCGGACCGCGCGGCTTTTTCTCGTCGGCCGGCACGTCGATCACCGGAGCTTCGCCGGTTGCCGAACGATCGCCCTTGTAGACCCAGACCTTGACACCGATGATGCCGTAGGTGGTCGAGGCTTCGCTGGTGCCGTAGTCGATATCGGCGCGCAGGGTGTGCAGGGGCACACGGCCTTCGCGGTACCATTCGGTACGTGCGATCTCGATGCCGTTCAGGCGGCCCGACGACATGATCTTGATGCCGACGGCGCCCAGGCGCATTGCGTTCTGCATTGCGCGCTTCATGGCGCGGCGGAACATGATGCGCTTTTCGAGCTGCTGGGCGATCGAATCGGCGATCAGCTGCGAGTCGATTTCCGGCTTGCGGATCTCTTCGATATTGACGTGCACCGGCACGCCCATGATCTTGGTCAGCGACGACTTCAGGACTTCGATGTCTTCGCCTTTCTTACCGATGACCACGCCCGGACGCGACGAGTAGATCGTGAAGCGTGCGTTCTTGGCCGGACGCTCGATGACGATGCGGCCGACGGAAGCGTTCTTCAGCTTCTTCTTCAGGAAAGCGCGTGCTTCCAGGTCTTCCTTCAGCATCTCGGCGAAGTTGCCGTTGCCCGCGTACCAGCGCGATGCCCAGTTACGGGTGACCGCCAGGCGGAAGCCGGTTGGGTGGATTTTCTGACCCATCGTATGCTCCTTAGTTACCGACAGTCACGTAGACGTGACAGGATTGTTTCGAAATGCGATCACCGCGGCCTTTGGCGCGAGCCGTAAAGCGCTTCAGGATCGGGCCCTTTTCGACGTAGATCTGAACGACCTTCAGTTCGTCGATGTCGGCACCATCGTTGTGCTCGGCGTTGGCGATTGCCGACTCCAGCACTTTCTTGATGATGGTGGCGCCTTTTTTCGGGCTGAACTGCAGGATGTTCAGCGCAGCGTCGACCTTCTTGCCGCGGATCAGGTCCGCAACCAGGCGGCCCTTCTGCTCGGACAGGCGAACGCCTTTGAGGATTGCTTTAGTTTCCATTATCGTTTCGCCTTCTTGTCAGCAGCGTGGCCCTTGAACGTACGGGTCAGCGCGAATTCGCCGAGCTTGTGGCCGACCATGTTCTCCGACACGTACACCGGCACGTGCACCTTGCCGTTGTGCACGGCAATGGTCAGACCGATGAAGTCCGGGGTGATCGTCGAGCGGCGCGACCAGGTTTTGACTGGCTTCTTGTCTTTGGCGGCTTGCGCAGCTTCGACTTTCTTCACCAGGTGGGCGTCGATGAACGGCCCTTTTTTCAATGAACGAGTCATGTTTTATCCCTTATTTCTTGCCGCGGCGCGAGACGATCATCGACGAAGTGCGCTTGTTCGAACGCGTCTTCTTGCCCTTGGTCTGCTGGCCCCATGGCGACACCGGATGACGACCGGCAGCCGTACGACCTTCACCACCACCGTGCGGGTGGTCGATCGGGTTCATGACGACACCGCGGACGGTCGGGCGGACACCGCGCCAACGCATCGCACCGGCTTTACCGATCTTGCGCAGGCTGTGCTCGGCGTTGCCGACTTCACCCACGGTGGCGCGGCACTCGATGTGCACGCGGCGCACTTCACCCGAGCGCAGGCGAACCTGGGCGTAGGTGCCTTCACGGGCCATCAGCACGACAGCGGCGCCGGCGGTGCGGGCCATCTGTGCGCCTTTACCCGGCAGCATTTCGACGCAGTGCATCACGGTACCAACCGGGATGTTGCGGATCGGCAGGCAGTTACCGGCCTTGATCGGGGCTTCCGCGCCGTTCATCAGCGTGTCGCCGACAGCAACGCCCTTCGGGGCGATGATGTAGGCACGTGCGCCGTCGGCGTAGCACAGCAGGGCGATGTGGGCGGTACGGTTCGGGTCGTATTCGATACGCTCGACCTTTGCCGGGATGCCATCCTTGCTGTTGCGCTTGAAGTCCACGACACGGTAGTGGTGCTTGTGACCACCGCCGATGTGACGGGTCGTGATGTGACCGTTGTTGTTACGGCCAGCGGTCTTCGATTTCTTCTCAACCAGGGCTGCGAACGGACGACCTTTGTACAGGTCGCTGTTCACAACCTTCACCATGCCGCGGCGGCCTGGGGAGGTTGGCTTCATCTTAACGAGTGCCATTATTTAGCCTCCTCGACAAAATTGATTTCCTGACCCGGCTTCAGGGCCACGAAAGCACGCTTGGTGTGGTTGCGGCGACCGATGAAACGGCCCGAGCGCTTCTGCTTGCCTTCGCGGTTCACGGTCTGCACCGATTCCACTTCGACTTTGAACAGCAGCTCGACGGCAGCCTTGATTTCCGGCTTGGTTGCGTCCGGCAGAACCTTGAACACGATCTGTTCGTTCTTTTCAGCGACGAAGGTCGCCTTTTCGGAAATGACCGGAGCCAGCAGCACCTTCATCAGGCGCTCTTCGCTGAATTTGATTGCGGCGCTCATGCGTACATCTCCTCGATCTTGGCCAGAGCAGCTTTGGTGACCAGGACTTTCTTGTAGAACACCAGCGACATCGGGTCAGCGTGCTTCGGCTCGACAACCAGCACGTTCGGCAGGTTGCGCGATGCCAGCAGCAGGTTTTCGTCGATGGTGTCGGTGATCACCAGGACCGATTCCAGACCCATGCCCTGCAGCTTTTGCGACAGCAGCTTGGTCTTCGGAGCTTCGATGGTCAGGTTCTCGACGACGTTCAGACGCTCTTCGCGGGCCAGTTGCGACAGGATCGAGCACATACCGGCGCGATACATCTTCTTGTTGACCTTGTGCGAGAAGTTCTCGTCCGGCGAGTTCGGGAAGATACGACCACCACCACGCCACAGCGGCGAGGACGACATACCGGCACGAGCGCGGCCCGTACCTTTTTGACGCCACGGCTTCTTGGTGGTGTGGCTGACTTCTTCACGATCCTTCTGCTTGCGGTTGCCCGAGCGCGCGTTGGCGGCGTAGGCGACCACGATCTGGTGGATCAGTGCTTCGTTGTAATCGCGACCGAAGACTTCGTCGGTGGCGTTCACGTTCGAGCCGGCTTGGCCTTGCTCATTCAGGAGCTTCAGTTCCATCGTTTAAGCTCCCTTCTTTGCTTTGACTTTGACAGCCGGCTTGACAACGACTTGGCCGTTCTTGGCGCCAGGAACGGCACCCTTCACCAGCAGCAGTTGACGATCGGCGTCGATACGGGCGATTTCCAGGTTCTGGGTGGTGACAGTGACATCACCCATGTGACCGGTCATGCGCTTACCCGGGAACACGCGACCCGGATCCTGTGCCATACCGATGGAACCCGGCACGTTGTGCGAACGCGAGTTACCGTGGGTAGCACGACCCGAGGAGAAGTTGTAACGCTTGATGGTACCGGCGTAGCCCTTACCGATCGAGGTGCCTTGCACGTCGATTTTCTGGCCCACTTCGAACATCGAGACATTGACGGCGTCGCCAGCTTTGAAATCAGCGGCTTGAGCGGCGTCGATGCGGAATTCCTTCAGCAGCGTACCGGCTTCGACACCAGCTTTGGCGTAGTGACCCGCACTGGCCTTGTTCACGCGCGAGGCGCGACGTTGACCGAATACGACCTGAACAGCGGAGTAACCGTCAGTTTCAGGAGTTTTTACTTGCGCAACACGGTTGTTCGACACGTCCAGCACGGTGACGGGAATCGAATCGCCGTCGTCCGTGAAGATGCGCATCATGCCAACCTTGCGACCGAGGAGGCCCAGGCTCATTTTTTCTCCATTCCCACCTACGATTGGGCGGGGCTAATTGAACTACAAAAACGTATGAGCAAAAAAAGACTAGCCCATACCGAAGCCGGCTAGTATAGCGCGCGCGTCGAGTAGGCGCAACAGGAGAATGCGAGGAGTAACGCGCTCTGTTGCGTTTTACGCTTTTGTCATGGAGAAGAAAGGAATCCGTTCTTGTCGAACGGCACAGAAAAGGCTTGCTTCACCTTTTCTCTGCAGGCTCGGGGCCTGCGATATGGAGGAATTCTGGTGGGCGGTGCAGGATTCGAACCTGCGACCCCTTGGATGTCGACCAAGTATTCTAACCAGCTGAACTAACCGCCCGGGGAGGCCGCATTATAAGGTGGTCTTTTGGAAAAGCGCAATACCCATCCGTGAAAACTTTTATGCGGACGACATGCCCTGACCGTGACACGGGCTGTCGATGCCGGTTCAGCAAGCTGGTCCTCGCCACCGACCTCGACGGCACGCTGCTGGCCGGATCGGGCGAAGCCCGGCGCCAGGTGCGCGAGCTGTTCAGCGGCAGCCTGGCGGGTGCGACCCTGGTATTCGTGACCGGTGTGCCGCGCCATTACAATGGGAGAGGATGAGGCCGCGTATCGCACGGAACGCATGGCGGCCATCGTTGCCGAGCACGACGTGGCGCGCTGGGGCGAAGATTTCCTGGCCGCCGTCGAGCGCGCCGTCCGCGAGGGCGGCACCCTCGCGCAGGCGGCGTGAGCAAGCCCGTAAACGATCTGGAAAGGATGTTGAATGGAAGTGATGTTCCTGAATAACTCGGTACTGACCTGGCTGACGGCGCTCGGCGTCGCCATCGGGGTGGCGCTGGCCCTGCAGCTGACGAAGACCGTGGTGGTGCACCGGCTGGGCATCATCGCGGCGCGTACCGATACCAAGCTCGACGATATTGCCGTGGCCGCGCTGCAGGCGACCAGGACGCTGGCGATCCTGATCATGGGCCTGTATGCGGGCAGCACGGTGCTGCTGCTGCCGGCATCGGTGGACCAGTTCGCCACGCGCTTCGCTATCGTGGTCGGCCTGATTCAGGCGGCGATCTGGGGCAATACCGCCCTGCGCGCCTGGCTGGCAGAGTACTACGGCAACAGCAACGCCGACCCGGCGCGCGCTACCTCCGCCGCGGCGGTCGGCTTCATCGCCCGCATGGTGCTGTGGATCGTGATCCTCCTGATGATCCTGGATAACCTCGGCGTGAACATCACAACCCTGGTGGCCTCGCTGGGCATCGGCGGTATCGCGGTGGCCCTCGCGGTGCAGAACATCCTCGGCGACCTGTTCGCCTCGCTCTCCATCGTGCTCGACAAGCCCTTCGTGATCGGCGACTTCGTCATCGTCGACAAATACCTGGGCACGATCGAGCACGTGGGCCTGAAGACGACCAGGATCCGCAGCCTGGGCGGCGAGCAGCTGGTGTTCTCGAATGCCGACCTGCTCAAGAGCCGGCTGCAGAACATGACGCGGATGAGCCGGCGCCGGGTGGTGTTCGGCGTCAGCGTCACCTTCGACACGCCGACCGCCAAGCTGCGCGAGATTCCGCCGCTGCTGACCGAGCTGGTCAAGGCGCGCGAGCCGGTCACCTTCGACCGCGCCCACTTCAGCGGGATCGGACCGTCCTCGTATAACTTCGAGGTCGTGTACTGGGTCGAGGTGCCGGATTACGTGCGTTTCATGGACATCCAGCAAGAGATCTACCTGCAACTGCTGGACCGCTTCGAGGAGATGGGCGTCGAACTGGCCCGTCCGGCGCAGACCCTGCACGTGCACGATGCGCGGGATGTCGCCGCGCAGGAGAAAGAGGGACTGGTGGCGGTCGAACGCGGTCCGGCGCCGCTGCCGCCGGCAGCGGGCCGAGGTCCCGTGTCATAGAGGGGCGGTAGAGGCGCGCACCACCAGCGCGCTGTCGAGGGCAATTCTGCGCAGCGCGTCGCCACCGCCGCGGATGCGCTCGATCAGCCGGGCGACCGCCAGCCGCGCCATCTCGCGCTTGGGCGGCGCGATGGTGGTCAGCGGCGGCGAGGCGTAGCAGGCCGCGCAGATGTCGTCGTAGCCCACTACCGACAGCTCGGCCGGCACCCGCACGCCGGCACTGCTGGCGGCGCACAGCCCGCCGATCGCCATCAGGTCGCTGGTCACGAACACCGCCGTCGGCCGCCTCGGCCGTGCCAGCAGGCTGGCGAAGGCGGCAAGACCGCCGGCGCTGTTGAATTCGCCGCGGATGATATCGTCGTCCGGCACCACGATGCCCGCCTCGTCCATGGCGCGCAGGAAACCGCCAACCCGTTCGCGGCTGCGCGGCAGGTCGGCCGGCCCCGACACGCAGGCAATGGCGCGGTGGCCGAGCTCGATCAGGTGGCGCGTGGCCCGGTAGGCGCCCTCTTCCTGCCCGGCCAGCACGAGGTCGGTATCCAGCCCCGGCAGGGCGCGGTCGAGCTGGATGATGGGCACGTATTCATGGCTGCGCAACAGCAGCTCGTGCTCTTCGTCGGCGCCGCTCGCCACCAGCACCAGGCCGTCGATGCGCTTTTCCATCAGCAGGCGCAGGTAGGCGGTCTGCTTCTGCGCGCCGCCGTGGGCGTTGCAGAGAATGATGTGGTAGCCGAGCTCGAAAGCGGCGTCCTCGATCCAGCGGATCAACTCGGCAAAATAGGGATTCGAACTGTTCGGCACCAGCACGCCGATGGTGTTGGTCTTGTCGTTCTTGAGACTGCGGGCGACGGCGCTGGGCACGTAGCGCATCTCGTCGATGATATCCAGCACCCGCTTGCGCACATCGTCGCTGACGGGGCGCGTATTGTTGATCACATGCGACACCGTCGAGATCGAGACCCCGGCGCGCTCCGCTACCTGCTTCATTGTCGCCATCGCGTTCCCCCTGAGGCGCGATTATCGCCGATGTGTTTCAACAATTACAACGCATATCAGTGCACGGCGAGCGTCTGGACCGGGTCTTGCGGCTTGTCTAGGTACAAAAAGATACTGAACAGTTCGCCACGCTCGATGCCGTGGCGGCGCAGCCAGGCCTCGAGGGGCTTCGGCCAAGCGCTCGCAGGCGGCGATGGCGATCAGCGGGCGCCGCCTTGCGCCTTCCAGTCCTCGCGACGCATGCGGTACAGGCAGTGCGGGCGCAGGCGATGGCCCGGCGCGACGTTCGGATGCTCGAAGATCTCACCGTCGTGGCGCATGCCGATGCGCCGCATGACGGCCTGCGAGCGCAGATTCGGCAGGGCCGTGAAGGAGACGATTTCGTCCAGGCCGAGTAGCTCGAAGCCGTGAGCGAGGACGGCGCTCGCCGCTTCCGAGGCATAGCCTTTTCCCCAGTGCGAGGAGGCCAGGCGCCAGCCGATCTCGACGCAGGGTCCGAAGGGCAGCTGCACCACCGGCACGCGCAGGCCGGTAAAGCCGGCGAAACACCCCTCTCCTTCACGCAGCTCGAGCGCCCAGAAGCTCCAGCCGCGCTCCGCGATCTCGGCGCGCAGGCGCTCGGCGAAGGCATCGCTGGCGCTGCGGTCGAGCGGGGCCGGGAAATGCTCCATGACGCGCGGGTCGGCGTTCATGGCGGCGAAGTGCGGGTAATCGCTGTCGCGCCACTGGCGCAGGCGCAGGCGGGGCGTATCGATGACGACGGATTCGTTCATGGGGCCTCCGGAAAAGAAAACGGGGCCGGCCCACCGAAGTGATGCCAGCCCCGTCTTCACCGGCAGACGAATCCGCCGGGTGACACGTGATTATTGCAGCTTGATTTCGACGTCGACGCCAGCCGGCAGGTCCAGCTTCATCAGTGCGTCAACGGTCTTGTCGGTCGGGTCCACGATGTCCATCAGACGCTGGTGCGTACGGATTTCGAACTGGTCGCGCGAGGTCTTGTTCACGTGCGGGGAACGCAGCACGTCGAAACGCTGGATGCGGGTCGGCAGCGGGACCGGGCCCTTGACGACGGCGCCGGTGCGCTTGGCGGTGTCGACGATTTCCAGAGCGGACTGGTCGATCAGTTTGTAGTCAAACGCTTTCAGGCGGATGCGGATTTTCTGATTGGACATGCTAATTCCTTTAAAAGAACGTTCCGGCTTTGCGCCGGCAATGTGTAAAAGGTGCTTCGGGTAATTCGGTGCTGCTCAAGAGGCGGGAGTATATCACCGTTCTCACTTAAACAGATGGGGACAGACCGAAAAGTCTGTCCCCATCCGTTGTGCCGGCGGGACAGTGCCCTCCGGCGAATCACGCTAAGCGAAATTAGGCGATGATTTTCGCCACGACGCCGGCGCCGACGGTACGGCCGCCTTCGCGGATTGCGAAGCGCAGACCTTCTTCCATCGCGATCGGGGCGATCAGCTTGACGGTGATCGACACGTTATCGCCCGGCATCACCATTTCTTTGTCGGCCGGCAGAACGATCGAGCCGGTCACGTCGGTGGTGCGGAAGTAGAACTGCGGACGGTAGTTGTTGAAGAACGGGGTGTGACGACCACCTTCGTCCTTCGACAGCACGTACAC